>CAJXWR010000073.1 GCA_913062675.1 uncultured Trueperaceae bacterium | reverse complement strand
CGCGATGACCGCGTGCTTCTCGCCCTCATCTTCGCCGTGTTCAGCGTGGCTGGCCTCGCCTTGAGCTTGACGGCGGCCCTCACCTCCGACGTGGTCGGGGGTGCAGGCGCCTCGTTCGAACGCGCTCTCCACCGGTGGGGCTACGTGTTCGTCGCCCTCGGGTTCGGATTCTGGGCGGCGCACTACCTCTTCCACTTCTTCACCGGTGCAGCCTCGATCTACCCGGTGTTCCAGCACTTCTTCGCATGGCGAGGTGCGGACATTGACCCCAACTGGGCGATCGCACGGTGGATGCCGTCCGCCTGGATGTTCCCCATCAGTGCCGGCGTGAGTGGAGCGTATGCCCTCCTCTCCGCCTACCTGACCGTGCACATTGCCGTGCGAGACTTCGGAAGGCAAGCGGCGGTCGCGATGTGGCCCATGCTTCTCCTCGTCGTCGCACTCACCGCACTGCAGATTCTCGTGCTGGCGCAACCCATGGAGATGCGCGGCACGCTGCTCGGTCCCCAACCGTGAGGATGCGTCTGATGAAGCGACTGCTGCCCCTGCCCCTCCTCGCGCTCGCAGCACCCCATGCCGATGCGCAAGCCACGAACCCTCCGCTTCCACCGTGCACGCACGAGGATCGCGCCGCCCAGGTCGACCCTGCAGGCGATGGCCGCTTCACCGTGCTCGACACGGTCATGCGCCTTCCCGAGGATTTCGTTCCCAGTGGCCTCGTCCCCCTTCGCGAGGCAGGGTTTGCCGACGATCGGCTCGTTCGAGACGTGATCATCCCCGACTTGACGGCGTTGCGTGAGGCGGCAGAACGCGACGCGATTGCACTCGAAATCTTCAGCGCGTACCGAAGCTATGCCTACCAGGCGGAAACGTTCGCGTATTGGGTAAACGTCCAGGGCGAGGAAGCTGCAAGGGCAACGAGTGCCCGACCTGGACACTCCGAACACCAATTGGGGACCGCCATCGACGTCGGCACCGCAGGCGGTCCCGCACCGTGGGACCTCGACGATTGGGCCCTCACGCCCGAAGGCGCATGGATGCAAACGAATGCCTGGCGGTACGGGTTCGTCCTGAGTTACCCGCGAGACTCCCGTGACGTGACCTGCTACGCCTACGAGCCGTGGCACTGGCGCTGGGTGGGGCAGGAGATGGCGGCCACCATCCGCGAGGCAGGCGTCCCGCCCCGCGTGTACCTTTGGCACGCCCGCACTACCATGGCGCTGGAGGACCCGCATGACCCGTAACCCGCTCGTGCGCACCATTCTCGCGACCCTGACCCTGCTTGCCATACACGTTGGCCTGGCGCACGCCACGCTCGTGTTCGTGGACGTCACGAGCGACCCATCCCCACCCCGCGCTGGGGAGCCGCTCGTCCTGCGCATCGACATGCGCGATCCCGTGGATGCACCCGTCGAGGACGCCATCGTGTTCGTGGAGGCCACCGCACCGAGCGGCGGCGCGATGGTGACGAGCGACCGCTTCGAAGAGGTCGACCCGGGCGTGTACGAGACGACGTTGACGCTCGCGGCAGCAGGAGACTGGACCCTCCTATTCCGCGACCGCACCTTCCGTCAAGAGGAGGCGAACGCCACGATCACGCTGGGTGTAGGGCCCACGGGCACGGCCGAACCCTTGACGTTCATCTTCCCCCCGACCGCCACCGGTCCGCAAAGCCTCACGACCTGGCTCATCTGGCTGGTCGGCCTACCCCTCGTCGCGGGCCTGGTCGTCACCGTCATGGTGCTGCGGGGTGGCAGTGACGCGCCCGTCGCCAAGACGGACGCGCACACGGACGAGAACGCTCCCGCTTCGTGAATCCGCTCCTTCAAACCTCGGGCACCATCGTCAACGTGATCGCCATTCTCGTCGGCGGTTCGCTCGGTTTGCTGCTTCGCGGTCGACTCCCGGACCGCATCATCCTCGTCGTCATGCAAGCCATTGGCCTCAGCACCCTCTTCATCGGGCTCAGCTCCGCATGGGACCTCACGCTCGTCACGCGCCCACCCGGCGTCATCGCCGCCCTGCTCGCCCTCGCCATCGGCGGCGCGCTCGGGGAGGCGCTCGGCATCGAGGCGCGACTCGAACGCCTGGGGGACCACCTCAAGCGCCGGTTCCGAGGTGAGGGACGTTTCGTCGAAGGCTTCGTCACGGCGACCCTCCTCTTCTGCGTGGGTCCCCTCGCGCTCCTCGGCGCCATTCAAAACGGTCTGGTAGGTGACGCCGAGTTCCTCCTCATCAAGAGCACGCTCGACGGCCTGTCCGCCCTCGCCCTCGCCACGAGTTTCGGTGGAGGCGTCCTGTTCTCCGCCGTCATCGTCGCCGTGTACCAAGGCGGCGTATCGCTCGGTGCCGGCGAACTCGCGCAAATCTTGACCGACCCGGCCAACGATCCACGCGTCCTGCTCGTCAATGGCGTGGGAGGGCTCATGATCCTCGGTCTGGGGCTTGGACTGCTGGACGTGGTGAAGGTGCGCGTCGCCAGCATGCTGCCCGCCCTCGTCGCCGTGATTCCCATCTGGTGGGCGCTCGGCAGGATCCTGTAAGCCCGCTGCCGCGCACACGCGGCGTGCTAGCCTCCCCCCATGAACGACGCGGAACTCGCGCACCTTGCGCGCCTCGCCCGGCTCCACCTCGAGGACGATGAACGCGAGACGGTTCGTGCGGACTTGGAGCGGGTGCTCGACTACCTGGGCGATCTTGCCAGCATTGACGTCGACGGGCTCGAACCCATGTTGCGGCCCGTGCACGTCGAGGACGGTACGCGCCTGGACGAGGTTCACCTCGGCTTGGATCCGGAAACGGGTCGTAACCTCGCGCAGGAGCGTGAGGATGCCTTCATCAAGGTTCCGCGCACGGCGGGCGACGACGGCTGAGCCTCAAACCCCCAACACGTCACGACCCACGTAGGGCACGAGCACGTCCGGGACGGTGAGTGCACCGTCGTCCCGCTGATACGTCTCCACGAGGGCGGCCACGGTTCGCGGTAGCGCCAACGCGCTCCCGTTCAACGTGTGAACGAGCGACGTCTTGCCCGACCCTTGCGCACCACCTGCGCGCGCTCGCGTCTGCAAGCGGCGCGCCTGGAAGTCCGTGAGGGTGCTCACGCTGCTCACTTCCAACCACCGCTCCTGCGCTGGGCTCCACACCTCCAGGTCGTACTTCTTGGCTTGCGTGAACCCCATGTCGGCGGTGCACATGAGCAACCGCCGGTAGCTCAACCCGAGCGCATCGAGGAGGCCCTCGGCGAGTTCGGTCATTTCCTCGAGCATGGCGTAGCCATCCTCGGGACGCGTGAACGCCACCATTTCGACCTTGTCGAACTGGTGCACACGATTCAAACCGCGCACGTCCTTTCCGTAGCTCCCCGCCTCACGGCGGAAGCATGGCGTGAGAGCGCAGTAGCGAAGCGGCAGTGCATCCGCATCCAGAATCGCCTCGCGGTGCAGGTTCGTGACGGCCACCTCACTCGTCGGGATGAGGTAGAAGCCGTCGCTCACCTGGTACATCTGGCCTTCCTTGTCGGGAAGTTGACCGGTGGCACGGACGCTCTCCTCGTTGGCGAGAAGGGGAACGCGCACCTCGGACCAACCGGATTCGGCGAGTCGATCGAGGAAGAAGCGCTCGAGGGCACGGAAGAGCCGGACACCTTCCCCCCGAATCACGGGGAATCCTGCACCCGCGAGCGTCACGCCGCCATCGAGGTCGAGCCAACCCCGGTCACGCAGCCAATCCCAGTGAGGCACCGTCGTGCCCACGGGCGCAACACCGGGACGTTCGTGCACGACCTGATTGTCGTGCTCACTCTCGCCCAGGGGCACGCTTTCGTGGGGAAGATTCGGAAGCTCGAGTTGAAGCGTGTCGAGCTTCTCACGAAGTCCGCGCTCGCGTTCCTCGAGGCGCTTCACCTCTCCCGAGACTTCCCCCATGGCGCGAATCAGGTCGCTGGCGTCCTCACCTGAACGCTTCCGCTCGCCTATCTCCTTGCTTTTGGCGTTGCGAATGGCCTGTTTGGCTTCGAGGTCGGCGCGCAGGAGGCGGTACTCCTCGTCGGCGAGGAGGAACGCATCGAGGGCCGCTTCGGCGCCTTCGATGCGCTTGGCGCGAATTCCGCGGCGGACCGCTTCAGGATTCTCGCGAATGGTGGCTGAATCGAGCATGCCGCAGCGTACCCGACGTCGCTGCGTGACGTGCGACTCAGCGTGCAGGCAGGAGGGACGCCCAACGGGCGACGAGACCCACGACCGGGTTGACTTCTGCCGTGAGGAGATCGAGGTGCGCGAGCCCTTCGACGATCGTGATACTGAAGGCGGAGCCTTGCCGCTGTTCGGCATACCCGTCGAAGGCGGCGACGTCGGGCAGGAGGCCGCGGTCACTGCCGATGGCAAGCGTGGGGAGCGTGACCTCGCGATTAGGGATGAAGCCAGGCACGTTCACGAGGTCGGGGGGTAACGCAACGAGGTCCAGGAGGAGCGTGACCGGCATGTACCACTCCGCCACGTCGGCGATGGGGTGCGCCCAGTCGGCAAGATGTTCGCGCGGGTCGGTGCGTTCGTAACCGGGGTCGCCTCGTTCCCACGAGACGCGTTCCGCGCCGTTCGCGACGCCCACGACGCTGGCGCTGCGGACACCCCACCGGCCAGCGACGAGGAAGGCAGAGAGGTTGCCGTCGAGCTCGGCATCGACGACTCGGCCCATGGATACGCCAAGCGCGGTGGAGAATCCGTATCCCTCGTCGTGCAGGAGGCCTGCATACGCGAGGTTGGTGAGGGGCACGTCGCCCGCCGCGTCGGGTGCCGGGCCGTCAGGATCAAGCGTGGCGAGCACGGCGGCGGCCTGACGGCGGGCGAACACGCGGCCCGCATCGCCCGCGGGGAACCAAGGGTCGGCGCGCCCCGCCTCGAGCGCGCTTCGTGACGGTAAACCGATGGGAACGCCCGCCAGGCGAATCCCATCATCCAGCCCGAGGGCGCCCGTTCGACCGGGGGACCCATCGATGAGAACGAGTCCATCGAGGTGGGTCTGTCCGGTACTATTGGGCCCGTTCCAGGCGGCGTACACGGCTGCAAGACTCGCTCCGAGCGAGTGACCGAGAAGGATGACGCGGTCGGCTTCGAGGCGTGCCCGTTGGACGATGGCGTCGAGATCGTGGAGGTGAACGTCGAGGTTCCAGTCGAGCAGGTAGCGGACGCTTTCGCGCGTGGGTTCACGAAGCGTGGGCGGTGCGCTGGGTGTACCCAGGTACGTTTCGATGACGGGTGCCACGTTCCCGGTTCGCATGGCGACCGTCACGGCTTCGCGATCCTCGAGGGCGTTGGCGCGCCGGTCGATGGCCCACACGGCCGTTCCAGGCGTCGTGGCGACGATTCGGCGGGCGAGCGGCGCGAACCCCATCGCACCGCCGGAAAGGCCGGGCATGGCGAGGATGATGGTTTCGATCGGCTCGTCGAGCGCGAAGCGGAGAGTCATGCTGCCATCGAACGCGTCGGGGCTCGAGGCCACGTCGATGCCTGGCACGAACACGCTCTGGACGGGGACGGTGCTCGCTGCGACGCGCATGGGCGCGCTCGGAACCATGGTTGCGCCTCGAACGTCCGGAAGGGGAACACAGCTGGTCAACGTCACGAGGGTGGCGAGCACGGCGAGCCAGGGGGACACCTTCACGTTTCGAGCGTACAGGCGTTGCATCGACATGCCGTCATCATGGACGACGCTCTGGGGTGACGGCGTACGAATCGGTGCTCGTGCTACCTTGTCACCATGGTCGAAGTGCTCGAGTACCGCTTCGAGGTGCGTGGAGTGCCTGCCGGAAAGAACGTCGTGCGACGCACGACGCGGGGTGGCGAGGTGCTCGAGGAGTCCGAGGCGACCTTCACGGGTCCTCTGAGTGACGCGTCCGTCGTGCAGCTGAGTCGGCGCGACGCCGAGGCGGGACACAGCCTCGAGTTTCGCGAGTCGACGAAGGACCGGGGTGGGGAACGGCGCATGCAGATCACCTTCGATTCCAGCGATGGCGTGGTGCGTATGCAGCGAGGCAATGACGTCGCGGAGGTGCCGTACGTCGAGCCGTTCCGTGACCCGTTGTCGATGTTGAGCGAGATTCGCTCGCTGAACCCCGATGCGTCCCGCATTCGCATCCCGATGCTCGGGAAGACGGTCGAGGCGCACGCGCTCGGCGAGACCGAGTTGCAGACGCCCATGGGTCCAAAGCGCGCCCGCGCGTTCCAGGTGTTCCCGGGGGGCAGTTGGCTGTGGGTGGACGTGGAAGCACCCCATGAAATCGTGAAATTGACGCAGCGGACGGGAGACGCGTTCGTGGACGCTTGGCTCGTGGAGCGGTCCGAGGGGTCCCGCATGCCTGCCTGGGATGGCGCGAGTGAGGGTGGTTCGGGCAAACGGAAGCGTGGTCCCGGCGGTAGGCGTCGGGGCGGTCGTTCGCGCTCGAAGTCGAAGAAGAACGCTTGACGAACGACGGGAACCGGTCTGTACGGCAGGCTCGTGAGGTGAACGCCTACCTTGCGGACTGGTACGCGCGGACGCGGCAGGGTGCGCCGCGCGATGCGGAGCGCACGCGCCGAATGCTGTCGGAGTCGTCGTTCGCACCGACTTTTCGTGTCGTGCACGTCGTTGGGACGAACGGAAAGGGTTCGGTGGCGGCCCGGGTCGATGCCGGCCTGCGGACCGCAGGACTGCGGACGGTGCGGTTCACGTCGCCGCACGTCGAGAGGTTTCACGAGCGCGTGACGGTGCAGGGCTATGAGGTGGAGAATGCCGTCTTGTTGCCCGCAATGGAGCGGGTGAACGCCCTTCCCTCCGCACGGGGCGCGCCTTTCTTCGACCTAGCGACGGTACTCGCCGTCCTGATTGCGTCGAGTGAATCCGCGGACGTTCTCGTGCTGGAAGCGGGCGTGGGTGCCGCGCGGGATGCGACGTTGGCGGTCCCCAACGTCGTCGTGAGCATCGTGACGAACGTCGAGGAGGATCACCTTGCGACGATTGGACCGACGGTGGAGGACGTGGCGCGCGACAAGGCGGAAGCGGTGCGGCCAGGGGTGCCGTGCGTCACCGGAGCGACGGGCGTGGGTCTCGCGGTGGTGCGGTCGACGTGCGAGGCGCGTGGAGCGCCGTTCGTGCACGTCCCCCCCATGGACGAGCGGCATGGCAGCGGCGTGGTGGAGCATGCGGCCGTCCTGGCGGTGGCGACGCTGAAGGCAGGATTCGGCATCGAGAGCGAGGCAGCCGCGTCGGCGGCGCGCGAAGACCCGCACTTGCCGGCCCGCAGGGAACGATTCGCGCTCCCAGGGGACCGCTGGGTGGTGCTCGACGGGGCCCACAATCCTCCTGCTGCGGTGCGCCTTGCGCGCGACGTACCCGAGGATGCGCATGCGTTGATTGGCGTGGCATCGAGAAAGGACGTGGAGGGGGTCCTGGCCGCCTTCACGCACCTCCCGGTCGTGACGCGAACCGTGGCCGTGGCGGGTGATGACGTGGCGGGGGACGTGATCGAGGATCCCCTTGCCGCGTTGGCACGGGCGCTTGCGTGCCTCCCGGAGGGGGGCACCTTACTCGTGACGGGCTCGTTCTACCTCGCGGGAATCGTGCGGCCCTGGTTGCGCGCGTGGGCGCGGGGTGAGCGTGAGGCGTCGTGGAGGCAGGCGATCGCGGGGTATGCTCCCCGTTCATGAGCGGCAAGATTGGTTTCGTCAGTTTGGGGTGCCCCAAGGCCCTGGTGGATTCCGAGCGCATCCTGACCGAGTTGCGGGCCACGGGGTACGACGTCGTGCCGCGGTACGAGGATGCGGACGTGGTGGTGGTGAACACGTGCGGGTTCATCACGCCCGCGGTGGAGGAATCGCTCGAGGCGATTGGCGAGGCGCTCGACCGGACCGGTAGCGTCATCGTGACCGGTTGCCTGGGTGAGAAGCCTGAGGTCATCTTGGAGCGGCACCCGTCGGTTGCGGCCGTCACGGGTGAGGGGGACGTGGACGGGGTGATGCAGGCGGTGAAGGGCATGCTGCCGCCCGATGATCACCCCTTCGTTGCCTTGACGCCGTCACCGAGGGGCGTGAAGTTGACGCCACGTCACTACGCGTACCTGAAGATTGCCGAGGGGTGCGACCACACGTGTAGTTTCTGCATCATTCCGCACATGCGGGGCAAGCAACGCAGTCGCGACGTCGCTGACGTGGTGCAGGAGGCGACGCGTCTCGTGGCGACGGGGACGCGGGAGCTCGTGGTGATCTCGCAGAATTCGAGTGCATACGGCACGGACTTACGTCACCGTTCAAGTGCCGTGGCGGATCGCGAGGTGAGGGCAGCCCTGCCGGAGCTGGTGCGCGAGCTGTCGGCGTTGGGGGTGTGGGTGAGGCTGCACTACGTGTACCCGTACCCGCACGTGATGGAACTGTTGCCGTTGATGGCGGAGGGGTCGCTTCTCCCTTACCTCGACGTGCCCTTGCAGCACGCGTCACCGAAGATCCTTCGGGCGATGCGGAGACCGGGAGGTGCCGAGAGCCACCTCGAGACGATCGCTGCCTGGCGTGCGGTGCGTCCCGACCTTGCGATTCGTTCGACGTTCATTGCCGGCTTCCCTGGGGAGACGGAGGAGGACGTGAACCTGCTGGCCGATTTCCTTCGGGAGGCTCGCCTCGATCGCGTGGGCATCTTCGCGTACAGCGAGGTGGAGGGAGCGGCCGCGAACGCACTGGGTGGCATGGTGCCTCCCGAGGAGCGTGAAGCGCGGCGTGCGTACCTGATGGAGGTGCAGCGCGGCGTGTCGCAGGCGCGCCTCGAGGAGCGTGTGGGACGCACGGTGGACGTGGTGATCGATGCGTATGGGGACGCCCCGGGTGAGGTGGTGGGGCGTTCGGTGTACGACGCTCCGGAGGTGGATGGTCAGGTGTTCGCCCGGGGCGATGGGACGCACCGGATTGGTGACCGCGTGCGCGTGCGCGTTGATGGCGTCACGAATGCGTACGACCTGCAGGGCGTGGTGTTGGAAGCGCACCCTTGGGCGCCCACCGTGCCGCAATGGTCATCCTAGACGGACGTACGGCCAACGGCGGGTGAATCAGGAGGATCGGTCGGTGCTGAGCAGCCGGTCGATGTTGCCGTCGGGCGCCTCTGCTGAACCACCTCGTTGCGTGATCATGAGGCGCAGTTCGTGGGGGCTCGTTGCGGTTGCGGAAGCGTCGGCAAGACGGACCTTGCCCGCCAGGTACAGGTCCACGAGATCCTGATCGAACGTGTGCATGCCGCGCAGGTTGTCGTCGGCGATGGCGTCCTTGATTTGATTCGTTTTCTCCGGGTCTCGAATCGCGTCGCGAATGAAGGGCGTGGCAGACAGGACTTCGCTGGCGAGGGCACGCCCTGGCCCATCGGAGCGTGGGATGAGGCGTTGACTGATGATGCCGAGCAGTGACTCGGAGACCATCGTCCGGATTTGGGTGCGTTCGTGGGGTGGGAAGAAGTCGATGATGCGGTTGATGGTACGGACCGCGTCGAGCGTGTGGAGGCTCGAGAGGACGAGGTGACCGGTTTGCGCGGCGGTGATGGCGGCCTCGACGGTGGCCTTGTCGCGCATCTCGCCAATCATGATGACGTCGGGATCTTGCCGCATGGCGTACTTGAGGGCGTCGACGAAGTCGGCGGTGTCGAGTCCCACTTCGCGTTGGACGACGAGGCTCCTTTGGTTGCGGTGCAGGATCTCGATGGGGTCTTCGATGGTGATGACGTTCTTTTGTGCGTGGCGGTTGATGTGATCGACGAGCGCCGCGAGGGTCGTGGACTTGCCGGAACCGGTGGGGCCGGTGACGAGGACGAGGCCGCGGGGTTGTTCGGCCCATTCGCTCATGACGGGCACGGGAAGCCCGAGCGCTTCGAACCCTGGAATGGCGTCGCCGACCACGCGCATTGCGAGGCCGACCGATCCTCGCTGGCGGTAGGCGTTGCAGCGGAATCGGGCGACGTCGGGAATGGTGAAGGCGAAATCAAGTTCGTGACGGTGCGCGAAGGTGGCGCGTTGGGCTTCGTTCATCATGCCGAGCGCGATGCGTTCGGTTTGATCGGGGGTGAGTTTGGGTGTGTGCTCCCAAGGGTGGAGGGCGCCGTCGATGCGGACGTGGGGGGCGGCACCGGCGTGAATGTGCACGTCGGACGCTCCGCGCGCCACCATGCGGGCGAGCAGGTCGGTGAGGGGTACCGCTTCGCTGGGCGGGGTGTGCTCGTCGGGTGGGTGCATGATGGGGTCCTCCTGTGCCTAGCGTACGCCCGCCGGTCGGTCTGCGCAGTGGCGCAGCGACGTTCCGGCGGGCGGGATGAACGGCAGTTTCGCTAGAGAATCTTGGAAAGGAAGCCCTTGGTTCGTTCCTCTTGCGGGTTTTGGAAGAAGTGCTCGGGGGTGCCCACTTCGACGATTTGCCCGGCATCCATGAAGATGACGCGGTCACCGACCTCCCGGGCGAAGCCCATCTCGTGAGTGACGACGACCATGGTCATGCCTTCCTTGGCGAGGGTGACCATGACTTCGAGCACCTCGCCGATCACTTCGGGGTCGAGCGCGCTGGTGGGTTCGTCGAACAGCATGACCTTGGGTTCCATGGTCAGGGCGCGCGCGATGGCGACGCGTTGCTGCTGACCGCCGGAGAGCTGGCCCGGGTACTTATGCGCTTGTTCTGGAATGCCGACCTTCTCGAGGAAGTACATGGCGCGCTCCTCCGCCTGGCTCTTCTTCCACTTGCGGACGCGGATGGGTGCGAGGGTGATGTTCTCCATCACCGTGAGGTGCGGGAAGAGGTTGAAGCTTTGGAACACCATGCCCGTTTCGCGGCGAATCAGGTCGATGTTGCGCACGTCGTCGGTGAGGCGGGTACCGTCGACGGTGATGGCGCCTTCCTGATGCTCCTCGAGGCGATTGATGCAGCGGATGAGGGTGGACTTGCCGGACCCGGAGGGTCCGATGACGACGACGACCTCACCGCGGTTGACGGACAGGTCGATGTCCTTGAGGACGTGGAAGTCGCCGAACCACTT
>CAJXWR010000072.1 GCA_913062675.1 uncultured Trueperaceae bacterium | reverse complement strand
TCGTGTCCGTCTGGCCGCGCCGCATCATCAACATTCACCCCTCCTTCCTCCCCGCCTTCGTCGGCGCCGACCCGTACCGCCGCGCCTACGAACGTGGCGTGAAGCTCATTGGTGCCACCGCGCACTACGTCACCGACGACCTGGACGAAGGACCCATCATCGATCAGGACGTCAGCCGCGTCACCCACCGCGAGTCCGTGCGCGACCTGCGCCGCCGCGGAAAGGAAATCGAGCGCGCCGTCCTCGCACGCGCCGTGGAAAAGCATCTCGCGGACGCCGTCCTCGTTCACGGCAACAAGACCATCGTCTTCGAGACCTGAAGCCCGGCGCGGCGCACGCGGTACGCTACGGGGCGTTGCGGCACCCGACCGCTCGGAGGAGACCCACCATGCCCGAAACGCTCGACGGCGCACCCACCACGCACCCCATCCGCATCGGAACGCTCACGCGTGACCTTCCCATCGTCGACGTGGGAGGCGTGTCCGTCGCCCTCCTCAACCTCCTTGGCGACACCGAACTCGTCGAGGCCGCCGCCAGCGCCCTCGCCGACGCCATGCCCGAGGGGGTCGAAGCGCTCGTAACGCCCGAGGTGAAAGCCGTCCCGCTCGCGCATGCGCTGTCGCGCCTCACGGGTGTGCCCTACGTCGTGATTCGCAAGACGGAGAAGCCCTACATGGTGGGCGCCATCTCCCGCACCGTCGTCAGCATCACCACCGGCAAACCACAGGATCTCGTACTCGACGGGGGAGACGTCCCCCGCATTCGTGGACGCCGCGTCGCCATCGTCGACGACGTCGTCTCCACCGGCGGCACGCTCCATGGCCTCATCGACCTGCTCGAACAGGTGGGCGCCGAGGTTCTCGCCACCATGGTGGTCTTCACCGAAGGCGACGCGCGTGACGACGTCGTTTCGCTCGGCCACCTGCCGCTGTACCCCGCCCAAGCACAAGGCTGACACCGCCCCAAAACGCACGTAGGGAGGAGGGCAACGCCACGTGTCGGACGACGTCAAGGAACGCATCCGCACCGCCGTCGAACTATCCGACGTCGTCGGTGAAGTCGTCTCCCTCAAACCCGCGGGGCGCGACCGCCTGAAGGGTCTGTGTCCCTTCCACGCCGAAAAGACGCCCTCGTTCCACGTGCATACGGGCCGAGGGTTCTACTACTGCTTCGGGTGCGGAGCCAAGGGCGACGTCTTCGACTTCGTGATGCAAACCCGCAGCATCGACTTCTTCGAGGCCCTTCAGGTCCTCGGCCACCGTGCCGGCATCGACGTCGAGGCGGCCCGACCGAGTGGAAAGGGCGCCAAGCGACGCGACCTCGTCGCCGTCAACGAATTGGCCGAAGCCTGGTTCAAGAAGCAGCTCCAAGGCGAGGAAGGCCGCGTCGCACGCACCTACCTCGAGCAGCGTGGCCTCACCCCCGAGAGCATCGATGCCTGGGGTCTTGGTTTCGCTCCCGATGGATGGGACGGACTGCTGAAACATGCGTTGACGGAGGGCGTGCGCGATGACGACCTGCTCGAGGTGGGTCTCATCAGCGAGAACGAGCGGGGACGCAGGTACGACCGCTTCCGGGGTCGCATCATCTTCCCGATTCGTGACCGACTGGGACGTGTCGTCGGTTTTTCCGGTCGCGTTCTCGGTGATGAAGTGCCGAAGTACCTGAACACCCCCGAGACTGCCCTGTTCGACAAGGGATCGATCCTCTACGGGCTCGATCGGGCGCGCAGCGCCATTCGCGAGCGAGCCGAGTGCCTCGTGGTCGAGGGCTACATGGACGTCATCGCCCTGCACCAAACCGGCTTCCCGCACGCGGTTGCTGCGCTCGGCGCGACCCTGACCGAGGGGCAGGCCCAAGAGCTCACGCGACTCGACGTCCAACGCCTCCTCCTCGCCTTCGACGCAGACGAAGCTGGCCAGCGAGCCGTCCTCGCCGGCCTTGATCAGGCGGTCGGTAGGCAGTTCCTCGTACGCGCCATTCGCGTGCCGCACGGTAAGGACCCCGCCGACGCCGTACTCGGCGGGCACGTCGAGGAGTTTCGCGAGGCGCTTCAGCAAGGCGTGTCCGAGGTGGAGTTCCGCTTCCGCAGCGTCATCGATGCGTTCGATGTGCGTTCACCCGAGGGGCGGCGCGAAGCGCTCGAGCGGCTCGCCCCCTCGCTCGTCTCGCGTGGCCTGCACGACGACGTGGCTGCCGAAATGCGGCGTCTCGTCACCCACGCCTTCGATCTCGACGAGCGGCAACTGCTTGCCTGGCTCGACGGCCGCCGGGCCAAGACGCTCGACGACACGCAGTTGCGGGGCATGCAGCGTCGCGGTGCTGCACCTTCGGGCGCGGCAGGCATCGAGGTCGAGGTGATGGCCCTTCTGCTGTCCGACGCGCCTCGTCTCAAAGCGCGCCTTGCCGACGTGGTGGCGCACGTGCCCAGCGAGCTTGAGCCGTCCCTGCTGCGCGAGTTCGCCGAGATTTGCGCGGAGGAAGACTACGACCCGGACGCCATTCTCGGTCGGTACCGCGAGCGGGAGGAGGGCGAGGTCCTGTTCGCTCGCGCGTTCGATGCCGAGCAGGCGGGCCTGGAGCGACGCATGCACCTCGAGCGTCACCTCGACACGAGTCTCGCGAGACTACGCGAGCAGGTGCTCGACAAGGGCGCCTCGCAACTCAGGGCGAGTTTGCACGAGCGGATCGACGAGATCAGTGCCCTGCTCGACGCGCCCGACCTGGACGAGGCGACGTTGCGGGCGTACTACGACGAGCTGGCCGAGCTGCACGCCGCGCTCGCCGCGCGCGAGGCGGAACGCCGCGTCCGCGTGCGCCGCAAGCATGGTCCCGTCAAGCGTCGCTGAGGAGCCAACGAGTATCGTCCTGAACGCGAAAAATCGGTTTGGGTGGACGTTGACACTTCGTGACCCGCTCCGGTATCCTTGTGCGGCAGTGCACGAGCGGAATGGCCGTTTCGGGCTCTGACCAGCATCACCCATCGAGACCGCCTCGCGTCGCTACATGCGGCCCCAGGCTGAGAGGAGGGGCGTTTGGACGCTCAGGGAGACAACCTGCTGAAACGCCTCGTGGATCAGGAGCGCACCCTCACCGAACGGGTCGAAGGCGCGCAACGAGAAGCGGCTGACATCGTGGCGGAAGCCCAAACGGCGGCGGAGAAGATCCTCGCCGATGCACGCTCGCGTGGCGATACGCTCGCCAAGGAGCATGCGGCTGCGGCTGACCGTGAGGCGGAAGAGGAACGGCAACGCGTTCTCGCAAGTGCGGAGGCGGATGCAGCCAAGGTCGCTGCGGACGCGGAAGCGCGTCGCGACGCGGCCGTCAAGACCGTCATGGAGCGCGTCCTTCCGTGATTGCGCGCATGGACCGCATCACCGTCGTGGGGCGCCGTAGCGCGGCCCGCGAGGTGCTGCAATCGCTCCAAAGCCTTGGGGTCGTGCAAGTCGACCCACTCGAACCCGAGGAGGGTGTCGAACTCGTTCGCCACCGACTCGAGGGCCAAGACCGCAGTGAAGCGGAGCGGTGGGCGACCGCCGTGTCCCGCATCGACGGTCTGCAGCGCGCCTTGGGCGCCTCGGCCTCCGAGGCGGCCTCGCGGAGTGAAGTGCCGACCGATCTCGCCGAGATCGAGGCGTACCTCGATGATCTCGGAACGCAAGTCGATGCGGCGCTCGCCGAGCGGACCGCGGCAAGCGAAGAGTCCAGCACGATTGGGGAGTCGCTACCGCTCTTTCGGCAACTCGCCCCCACGCTCGCCGAAGTACGACAGGGACGCTGGCTCACTGGCGTCCCGTTCCTCGTGCCCAGCGATCTGATTGCTGGAGTGCAGACGGATCTCGAAACCGCACTCGACGGGCGCGTTCACCTTCATCACGATGCGTACGGTGATCAGCGACTCGTCATTGCCGTGGTGCTCCGCTCCGACGAGGACGCACTCCGTGCCGCCTTGTCGCGCTCGGGGGTTGCGAGCCTCTCGCTGCCTGCGCGTTACCAGGAGCTGGACGTCGCCAAGGCCGTGCACACGATGGAGGAACGCTCGCAGCAACTGCCGAAGCGTCTTGCATCGCTCGAGCAGCAACTCGAGAAGCTCGCCGCGCAGTATGGCGCGAAACTGGCGGCGCTCGCCATCGTGGCCCGCAACCACCATGAGCGCCTCGAGCGTCTCGGTGACCTCGCCACCGGCCGTTACGCGTTCGCGCTGCAGGGCTGGGTGCCGAGTGACGAGGCGCGCAAGGTCGAGGAGGGACTCCGCAAACAGTTCGGGGATGACGTCATCGTCGATCACCGTCCTGCCGACGAGCACCACGACCAAGGTGTGCCCGTGAAGCTCGACAACCCCGGTTGGATGCAACCGTTCCAAGGCTTGCTGGCGTTGTTCGATCCGCCCAAGTACGGGAACTTTGATCCCACCTGGACGCTGTTCCTGTTCTTCCCGCTGTTCTTCGGCATCGTCGTGGGAGACATTGCCTACGGCTTGATCTTCCTCGCCTTCGGCCTTTGGGTCCAGCGACGCGGACGGAACGGCAACAACCTCAACCTTGGACCGCTCGGAATCATCATTCCCGCGCGAAACCTGCCAGGCATCGGGACGGTCATCAACTGGGCCGCCTTCTGGTCGATCACGTTCGGCATCGTGTACGGGGAGTTCTGGGGCAACTTCTTCGAGAAGTGGCCCAAGAACCAACCCATCTTCTACCCGGGCGACAAGGGGATCTTCGAAATCCTCCTGTTCCGCGGTGGCGACGGCGTCTCGAACGCCCAGCAACTGCAGTACCTGTTGCTCATCACGCTCGGCTTCGGTGTCTTGCAGGTTCTTCTCGGTTGGGGCATCCGCGCGTACTACGGGTTCAAGCATCACGACATGAAGCACGCCTGGGAAGGGGTCGGCATGTTCTCCGGCCTCGTGGGCGTCGTCGTCTTCTCGACGGGTTACCTGTCCAACGCGCTTACGCCCGCCCTGCTCACCGTGTTCGCCGTCCTCATGGGACTGTTCCTCGTCAGCGTCGTGCTTGCGCGCGTTCCGCTGATGCTCGTGGAACTGATCAGCAACTCCGGCAACATCCTTAGTTACCTTCGACTCTTTGCCGTCGGTCTCTCCGCCGCCCTCGTGGCGAACCTGGGGACAGCGGCGGGGTTCGCGCTCAACGACGCCGTCACCCTTCCCGTACTCGGGGAGGCGCTGGGCGTCCTGGTGGCCGTGTTGATCAACATGTTCGCGGTCATCCTCACACTCGTTGGCCACACCCTGCAGCCCTTGCGCTTGCAGTACGTGGAATTCTTTACCAAGTTCGGCTTCTACGAAGAGAGTGGCCGACGCTACCAGCCGTTCCGGCTGCATGGAGGGAAAGCATGAAGAAGTTCGGTATCACCACCATCCTGATCCTCGTCGCTTCGCTTCTCGGTCTCGCCTTCGCGCAAGACGCGGAAACCGGCAAGACGCTCGGTGACGGCCTCATCGCGCTTGGCGCAGGTCTCACGATCGGTATTGCCGCCATTGGCGTGGGTCTCGCGCAAGCGGCCATCGGCTCCGCCGGTGCCGGCACGCTCGCGGAGCGCCCCGAGGCGTTCGGTCAGATCCTGATCTACCTCGTCATTCCCGAGACGATCATCATCTTCGCCTTCGTCATCGCGTTCTTCCTCAACGGTCAGATCGGCTGAACGTCGTGGCGGATCTGGCTGCTCTGCTTGATAAGGAAGCGAGCGCGGAGATCGAAGCCATCCTCGCAGAGGCGCGCGAGCGCGCCTCTGCGATCACGTCCGAAGCGGAACGTGAGGCCGAGAGCCTGTTGGCAGCGAAGGAGCGTACTGCACGCGCCGCGCGTGAGGCCGCCTTGGTGCGCGCCCGCAGCGCTGCGCAGCTCGAGGCTGCATCCATGCGCCTCAACGCGCAGCAGGCTGCCATCCAATCGGTCTTCGATGCGCTCGAACGCGACATCGACGCGCTTCGCGGCGATACGGAACGGTACGCGGGTGTACTCGAAGCCCTGCTTCGCGAAGCCCTCACCGGTCTCGCGGGCGATGCGGAACAGGTCGTCGTGCACCCTGACGACCAGGACGCTGGGCAACGAGCGCTCGACGCCACCGGCTCCAAGGCCAGCCTAGCGACCGATCCCGACGTTCGCGCCGGGGTGCGTGTCGTGACGGGCTCGGTTCGCGTGGAGAACTCCCTTCCCGCTCGCCTCGACATGCTTCGCGACGAGTTGGCTTCCGAGGTGGCTGCCGTCCTCAAACCCGAGGAGGCGTAGATGTCCAACGACTTCGGCTACGTCAATGCGCGGGTGCGAGGCATGTCCTCGAAGCTGCTGGGTGCGGATGTGTTCAATGCCGCCCTCGCCGCTCCCGATTTCGAAGCCTTCACCAGCCTCCTGTCGTCGTCGCCGTATGCAAGCGCACTCGATGAGGCGCGCTCGGAAACGTCCGGACTCCGCGCCGTGGACCGGGCGCTCGCCACGTCGCTGCGCGCCACGACGCGCAGCATGCTCGCCTTCGCCGACGGAACGCCGCGGGCCATGATCGCCGCCTTGCTTCGCCGCAACGACCTTGAGGACCTCAAAACCATCGCGCGCGCGCTGCACGCGGGGCGCGCCGATGCGCTCGAGGGCGGCGTCGATGCCGGCGCGCTGGGAGGCCTTGGCGAATTGCGACCGTCGGTGCTCGAAGCCATGGCCGAGTCGGCCGACCTGCCCAGTGCTGCGCAGCGTCTCGCGGTCTCGAAGCATCCCCTGTCTCCCGCCTTCACGCGCGCTGCGCGCGTGTATGCGAGTGACGGGGACCTTCTCGCCTTCGAAGTTGCCCTCGACCGTGCTGCCTTCGCGGAACTGTCGCGTGAGGCCCAGCGGCTGGGAAGCGATCTCTTCATCGCCTACGTGCGCCGAGAGATCGACGCGGCGAACCTCCGTACGGCCCTCAAGCTCGAAGGTCGTCCGGACGATGCAGAGGCGCTCTTCGTTCCCGGGGGTCGTGAAGTCTCGCAAACGCTGTACGGGCAGATCGTCGAGGCAGGCATCGACGGCTTGAGCAAGTTGGGAGGCGGTACCTTCGCCTCCGTTGCGCAAGCGGCGGATGCCTCCGAGGCTGAACGCACCATTCGCGCGGCACTCGATGCTGCAGCCAAACGCGCTGCGCTCCGTGATCCGCTCGGCATCGGCGTCGTGATTCGCTACCTGCGAGCTCGGGAGGCCGAAGCTGCGAAGCTTCGCCTGCTCGCCCGCGGCGCGTACTACCGCGTGCCACGAGCCGACCTCGAACGGGAGCTCGGACATGCCTAAGGTCATCGTCTTCACCGACGCTGAAACAGCGACCGGGTACCGCCTTGCCGGTGTCGAGGTTCGCATTGCCGAACCCGAGCAGGCGACGGCGGAACTCAATGCACTCGTCGAAGAGGACGCGTACGGTCTCGTCATCGTCGATGAGGGTCTCGTACCAGACCCCATCGCTGCCACGGAACGCGTCATGCGTGGACGGGAACTTCCCGTCCTCCTGCCGGTTCCAAGCCTAGGCGCTGCGTTCGGTGACGGGGACGACGCGACCGCGTACATGAAGGACTTGGTGCGAAGCGCCATCGGCTTCGACATCAAGGTCGAATAGAGGAGAGGGTTCATGGCCATTGCAGGCAAGATTGCAAGGATCTCCGGACCGGCGGTCATCGCCGAGGGGATGATGGGCGCGCGCATGTACGACATCGTGCGGGTTGGCGAGGAGAACCTCGTCGGCGAAATCATCCGACTCGACGGCGACACCGCGTTCGTGCAGGTGTACGAAGACACGGGCGGCCTGACGGTCGGCGAACCGGTCGAATCGACCGGCTTGCCGCTCGCCGTCGAGCTGGGTCCCGGGATGCTCAACGGCATCTTCGACGGGATTCAACGCCCCCTCGACAAGATTCAAGAAGCATCGGGAACCTACATCGATCGCGGCATCACCGTGAACTCGCTGTCGCGCGATGCACGCTGGGCCTTTACCCCCAGCGTGTCGGTCGGTGACGAGGTGCAGTCGGGCCACGTGCTCGGCACCGTGCCCGAGTTCACCTTCACGCACAAGATTCTCGTGCCTCCCGGCAAGGGCGGCAAGGTGAAGAGCGTCGTGGAGGCAGGCGAGTACACGGTCGATGATCCCATCGTCGTGCTCGAGGACGGCACCGAACTCAAGATGGCGCACCCCTGGCCGGTCCGTCAGGCGCGACCCGTGTCCCAGAAGCTCGACCCGGTCACGCCGTTCCTCACGGGCATGCGGATCCTCGACGTGCTGTTCCCGCTCACCATGGGCGGAACCGCAGCGATTCCAGGACCGTTCGGGTCCGGCAAGACCGTCACCCAGCAGTCGATCGCGAAGTACGGCAACGCCGACATCGTGGTGTACGTCGGGTGTGGGGAACGCGGAAACGAAATGACGGACGTGCTCGTGGAGTTCCCCGAACTCGAGGATCCGCAAACCGGCAACCCGCTCATGCAACGCACCGTGTTGATCGCCAACACGTCGAACATGCCCGTCGCCGCGCGTGAAGCCTCGATCTACACGGGCATCACGCTCGCCGAGTACTTCCGCGACCAAGGCTACGGCGTGTCCATCATGGCGGACTCCACGAGCCGTTGGGCGGAGGCGCTGCGCGAGATCAGCTCCCGCCTCGAGGAGATGCCCGCCGAGGAAGGCTACCCGCCCTACCTCGCGTCGCGCCTCTCCGCCTTCTACGAGCGCGGTGGCCGCGTCACCACGCTCGCCGGTGAGCAAGGCGCCGTCAGCATCATCGGGGCCGTCAGCCCCGCGGGTGGGGACTTCTCCGAGCCCGTCACGCAAGCCACGCTCCGCATCACCGGGTGCTTCTGGGCGCTCGATGCGTCGCTGGCGCGTCGTCGTCACTTCCCCGCCATCAACTGGAACCGTTCCTACTCGCTGTTCAAGGATGGGCTCGAAGCCTGGTACCGCGAGAACGTGGCGGAGGACTACCCCGAGCTCGTGGACCGCGCCGTCGACCTGCTGCAGCGCGAAGCCGACCTGCAGGAAGTCGTGCAGCTCGTCGGTCCCGATGCGCTTCAGGACAACGAGCGTCTCGTGATCGAGACCGGTCGCATCCTGCGGCAGGACTTCCTGCAGCAAAACGGGTTCGATCCCATCGATGCGTCCTGCAGCCTCGAGAAGGCGTACGGCCTGCTGCAACTCATGCTCAAGCTGTACGACAAGGCACGCGATGCGCTCGCCCAGGGTGCCACCGTCGAAGAGTTGCTCGCCGATCCGGTCATCGAGAAGGTGAACCGCGCCCGCTACGTGGCCGAGGACGAGTTCACCGCCTATCACGACCAAGTCTCCGCCCAGCTCGATGCGAGCTTCGCGGTGCCGGCGTAAGGAGCAATCGTGAGCGACAAGAACCTACTCAAGAAGGAATACAGCGAGGTCAGTTACGTCTCTGGACCCCTGCTGTTCCTGCAGAACGCGCCCGACCTCAGCTACAACGCGATCGTGAACATCAAGGATGCGTCCGGTCGCGTGCGTGGCGGTCAGGTGATCGAGGTCAGCAAGGAGTACACGGTGCTGCAGGTGTTCGAGGAAACCTCGGGCATCGACCTCTCCTCGACCACCGTCAGCCTCGTCGAGAACGTGGCGCGCCTCGGGGTCAGCAAGGACATGATCGGTCGCCGCTTCAACGGCATTGGTGAACCGATCGACGGTCTTCCCGACGTCGTGGCGGACAAGCGCCTTCCCATTGGTGGTGCGCCCATCAACCCCGTGTCACGCCAGAAGCCCGAGGAGTTCATCCAGACGGGCGTGAGCACCATCGACACGCTCATCAGCCTCGTGCGGGGACAGAAGCTCCCCATCTTCTCCGGGTCGGGCCTCCCCGCCAACGAACTCGCCGCGCAGATCGCGCGTCAAGCGACCGTCATTGGTGAGGACACCGAGTTCGCCGTCGTGTTCGCCGCGATGGGCGTCACGCAACGCGAGTTGACCTTCTTCACGCAGGAATTCGAACGCACCGGCGCCCTTGCGCGCTCCGTGCTGTTCCTCAACAAGGCGGACGACCCCGCCGTCGAGCGGATCCTCACGCCCCGCATGGCGCTCACCGCAGCGGAGTACCTCGCCTTCGAGCATGACTACCACGTGCTCGTCATCCTCACCGACATGACCAACTACTGTGAGGCGCTGCGCGAGATTGGTGGAGCGCGCGAGGAGATCCCCGGTCGCCGTGGCTACCCGGGCTACATGTACACCGACCTTGCAGGCATCTACGAGCGTGCAGGCGTCGTGAACGGCAAGGCGGGATCGGTCACGCAGTTGCCGATTCTCACCATGCCCGACGACGACGTGACCCACCCGATTCCCGACCTCACCGGCTACATCACCGAAGGTCAGGTGTACCTGGCGCGCGACCTGCACAACAAGGGCGTCTACCCGCCCATCAACCCAGGACCCTCCCTCTCCCGCCTGATGAACAACGGCATTGGGGAAGGGAAGACGCGTGAGGACCACAAGAACGTGGCGGACCAGCTGCAAGCCGCCTACGCCAACGGTCTGGACCTGCGTCGCCTCGTCGCCATCACCGGGGAGGACGCCCTTTCCGAGACGGACAAGCTTTACCTGAAGTTCGCCGATGACTTCGAGCGCGACTTCATCAACCAGGGGGGCGACAACCGGTCGGTCGAAGATTCGCTTTCGATTGCCTGGGCCACCCTCACGAAGCTGCCGAAGAGCGAGTTGACGCGCCTCAAGAACGAGCAGATCGACAACTACTACGGCGCGAAGATGGAAGAGCTCTGGGGCGCAGCGGACGACGCGCGTTGAACGGGTAGACGATGGCAGAGTCGATTGCGCCCACCCGCTCCAACCTGCTCGCTCGCCGCGATCAGCTCAAGCTCGCCGGCCGTGGTGCCGACCTGCTCAAGCGCAAGCGTGACGCGCTCATCGGCGAGTTCTTCGATCTCGTCAAGGCCTCGCTCGAGGCGCGACGCGCCTTGCAGGACGCGAGCCGGAACGCCTACTTCGCCCTGTTCCTCGCCAACGCGTGGGACGGCCCCGAGGCGGTGCAGAGCCTTGC
>CAJXWR010000071.1 GCA_913062675.1 uncultured Trueperaceae bacterium | reverse complement strand
AGTCGCCGCAGCCCTCGCAGACCAGGTCGTTGATGAAGACCCGCGTCTTCGGGTCTTCCAGCTTGCCGCGCTTGCGCCGCCTCCGCTTCACGCAGGCGCGTGCGCTCACGATCGTCCACGAGCCGCAACAACGGGTCGCCCGCCGCCACCGCATCACCAATCTCGACGTATCGTTCCGCCAGCAAACCGGCAATGGGGAATGCCACCGCCGCACTCCGCAACGGTTCGACCTCACCCTCCGCCGTGGAGGGTGTGCCCGCCAAGACGGTCACGTCCCTACCCGCGTCCTCCACCGGAGCGGCTGGGGCGGGTGCAACGTCGCTTGGGGTCCCATCGACGACTTCCGATTCGACGGGGCCACCCGTCGGCGCCAACAACCACCAACCGCCAGCACCCACGGCGATACCCACCAACACGAAGAGGACGGGACGAAGAACTCGCATGTTCACTCCTGACCGGGACGCCTCATGGCGCCCCCTCCGACAAGGCTCGAATCTCCTCGGGCGCATCGACCACGCGTTCTAAAACGCCATCGCGCATCTGCACCACCTTGTCCACGTAACGCACCATCCGAAGGTCGTGCGTCACCATGATGCCGGCACGACGATTGTCGTGCACCAATTGCGCGAACGTCTGCACCACCTGAAACGCACGCTCGGTATCCAGACTCGCCGTCGGCTCGTCGGCCAGCACCACGGCAGGACGGTGGATGAGCGCCCGCGCGATCGACACGCGCTGCTGCTGACCCCCCGACAATTGCGACGGCAAGTTCCGCAAGCGGTCGCCAAGCCCCAACTGGTCGAGCAGTTCCTTCGCCCAATCCACCGCCGCAGGCGTGGTTCGCCCGTTCAGTGACAGCATGAGCGTGACGTTCTCCAAGACCGTCAAGTAGGGAAGAAGGTTGTTCGCCTGGAACGTGAAGCCAATGTTGCGCCGACGGAAGCGGGTCAACGCCCGGTCCGACATGCTGCCAATCTCCTCGTCGGCAATCCGCACGTACCCCTCGGTGGGGCGGAGCAGACCCGCGAGCATGGCAAGCAGACTCGTCTTGCCCGATCCGGACGGTCCCACCAACGCCACGAACTCGCCCGGTTGCACCTCGAGCGAGACGTCCTTCACCGCGTAGATCGTCTGGTCGCCCAGCTGGTACGTCTTCGTCACGCCGTCGGCGACGAGTGCGGGACCGGTCACGCCCGCTGGCGTGTTCGGGAAGGTCGATGCAGCGGCGTCGTGGCTCGCAGGGACGGTCACTTCGCCAGCCCCAACGCCGTCAACGGTTCGACCCGCAACGCCGCACGCAACGCCACGAGGCCGCCAAGCGGACCAATGATCAAGAGGCCCCCCACGGCCACCAGGACGTTGCCCTCACGGAACACGATGGGCACCGTCGCCGGGAACGTCGCTGCGAGGGCGGCGGTCCCAAGCGCGCCAATCGTCACGCCAATGAGGTTCGTAAACACGATTTGCAGCACGGTCGAAATCGCAATCGTGGCGTTCGACGCGCCAATCGCCTTCAGCATGCCAATCTGCCCGAGCTTCTGCAGCGTTTGAATCTGGAAGAAGCCACCCACCACGAGAATGCCAATCACGAGCGTGAAGCCGGTCTGCGTATCCACCGTGCTCTTCTGCGCCGTGTACCCCGGCACGTTCTCGTACGCCGTCACCAGGTCGTACGCCTCCACCGAGCGAACCTCCCGCTCGATGCGTTCCCCGAGCACCTCGGCATCGACGCCCGGTTCGGCGCGCACCGCCACGAGGTTGAACACGAGGGACGAAGGATCGGCCTGCACCTCACCCTTCGGCTTCACCCGGTCGAAGGTGATCAAAGGAACGAGCGCGCCCGGCGAAATTTGATACTGCTGCCCATCCGCAATCCCCACGACCCGCAGGTCGTAGCGTTCATCCACCGCACCCTGCGTCGAACGCACGGTGATGACGTCCCCAACGCTCGCACCCGTCCGGATGGCTGCTTGACGCCCCAACACGACCTCGTTTCCAGACGAGGACGTGAACCCCGAACCCTGCACGACGCGAGGTGCACCCGGTCGCCCCGGTTCGACGCCAATCAGCGAGACGCGTTGCCCGGCATCCTCACTCGATTGGCGGCCCCCCAACGGTTCGATGACGGTGCTCGAGAACGCCACGGCGCCCACGTCCTCCACGCCTTCGACCCGGCGGACCGACGCGATGATGCTGCGATCGAACTGACTGGCCGCAATCTGCACGTCCGCGGTGTCCTGATACACGAGCAGCTGCCCGTCGACGCTCTCCAAGTACTGCCGGTTCCCGAGCGCGAGGCCCTCACCCAAACCGGCGAGGAACAGGATCAATACGGTGATCAACGCAATCACGGCGCTAATCGATGCGAAGCGACCCACGTTTCGAATCATTTCCTTGAGCGCCAACGAGGCGGACAACAACACGGTCATGAAAGCTCCCTCCCCGGCGCAACGAGCAGGCTACACCCTTTACGCCACGGCAATTGGTAAGCAACGTAACGATGAGGACGGCAGCAAATGGCCGCCCGAGCCACGCACGTGAATCAGGTCACGGCTGGAAACCGTCGCCGCGCAGCCGCCGCCACCTCGTCGAGCCACGCCCGCCGTTGCGTCTCGTCGCTCGCCACCACCGGCGTCAACGCGACGCGCTCCACCTCACGCACCCCCATGGCGGGCAGCACGAACTCCGACCAGAAGTGATCCACCGCATCGACCCCCTCACTGCGCGGCGCGTTCTGCGTCGTCACCAGCAAGGCGGCTTCCGCCCGGAGGCGCCCGACGAACCCGCCATCGACACCCCGCTCGAACGCGTCCCCCTCCCGCAGGACACGTTCCACCCACCCCTTCAAGATCGCGGGAGGCGCATCGAACCACACGGGATGCACGAACACCAGCCCGTCCGCCGAAACGATCTCCGCGACGTGCGCCTCCACAGGGGCATCCTGCGAACGGTGCGTCCGCACCTCCTCCCGCGTCATGCGCGGGTCGAACCCCTCGCCATGCAAATCGTGGAGCGTCACCTCATGCCCCTCGGCCTCGAGCGCGTCGCACACGCTGCCCGCCAAGGCATGATTGAAACTCTCCTCATCCGGGTGCGCCAAGATCAACGAAATCCTCATGCGTCGCAGCGTCCCCGCGAACCACGCCCCCGCGCTAGGGGAGGACGTCCCCCAAGGCCCGTGCCGCTCCCCGCTCGCCTGGAACCTCCATCCACACCTCATGCGTCGCGCCGTCATCCACGAGTGGAATGCCGTTCCCCTCACGCCAGGCACCCTCCTCACGGAAGCGCGGTCCGTCGCCTCGCTGCACCCGCACCCGGTAGCGAGCCGATCCGAACCGATACTGGAACGAGAAGCCAGGCGCACCGCGAGGCAGCAGGGGGGCAACGCGAAGCATGGACCCCTCCCGCCGAATGCCGAGCAGCGCCTCGACCAGGAACCGGTACAACCAACCCGCGGACCCCGTGTACCAGGTCCACCCCCCACGACCCCCGTACGGCGGCTCCGCATACACGTCCGCCGCCACGACGTACGGTTCCACCCGGTAGCGCGCAATGGACTCTGCGGTCTCTGCGTGCCTCGACGGGTTCAACATCCGCCACGCCTCCCAGGCGCGATCCGCGTCCCCCCGCGCCGCGAACGCCCACGCCAACCACACCGCCCCGTGCGTGTACTGCCCCCCGTTCTCCCGCACGCCCGGTGGGTACGCCGCGATGTAGCCCGGATCGTGTCGCAACGCAGACCGCTCGAACGGTGGGGTCAACAAGCGGACGATGCCCGCCTCCTCCAACACGAGTCGATGCCACGCCGCATCGAGCGCACGGTCCACCCGGTCTTCACGCCCTGCACCCGACAACACCGCCCACGCCTCCGCAATCGCATCGATGTGCGCCCCCTCCGATCCCTGGGCGCCCAGCGGCGCACCATCATCGAAGAACGCGCGCGCATACCAATCCCCATCCCAGGCGTGCGTCTCCACCGCCTCCCGGTACGCCTCCGCCTGCGCGCGGTACCGAACCGCCCGCGCCCCATCGCCTCGCTCCTCGCAGAGCACCGCCACGTCACGCAACACCCGAATCAGGAACCACGCGAGCCACACGCTCTCCCCGCGGCCCCCTTCACCCACGCGGTTCATCCCATCGTTCCAATCGCCACCCCCCATGAGTGGCAAGCCCCGCGGACCCCGCGTACACGCCCAGTCCACCGCGCGCAGCGCGTGGTCGTACAACGACGCGGTCACATCCGAAACCGCGAAGGTGTCGTACCGCTCGTGCTCCCCGTCTGCGAGAGGCGCTCCCGAGAGGAACGGCACCGAAGCGTCGAGCAGCGAAGCGTCCCCCGTCACGCGCAGGTAGCGCACCACCACGTACGGAAGCCACGCCAGGTCGTCACTGATGCACGTGCGAACCCCCGCACCCCCAGGCGGGTGCCACCAGTGCAGGACGTCCCCCTCCTCGAACTGATGCCGGGCAGCCTCCAGAATCACACCGCGCGCCACGTCCGGCGCGCCATGCAACAGCGAGAGCGCATCCTGCAGTTGATCGCGGAACCCGAACGCGCCACTCGACTGGTAGAAGCCCGTCCGCCCCCACACCCGACTCGACAACGTCTGGTACCCAAGCCAACCGTTCACGAACCGGTTCAACCCCTCGTCCGCCGTCTCCACCTGCAACGCGCCCAACCGTTCGCCCCAGGCCGCCTGCACCGCTTGCCACTCCCGCTCGACGCGCCCAGGCTCCCGCAACGCATCCACCTGCGCTTGGACCGAGGGGAGATCCGCCTCGACACCCACGAAGAACGTCACCTCGCGAGAGCCCCCCACCGGCAAGTCCACGTGCACCTGAAGTGCCGCACACGCATCATCCCCCGCCACCACGCGACCATCGAGCCCCACGCGATGCAACGCCGCCGGGTCACGCACGCTCCCCTGCCGCCCCAGGAACGACCCGCGCGACCCAGTCACGCCATGCGGCCTGGCATCCGCCGCGAGGAACGCCACGTGACCTGCGAACGCCACGCTCCGAGGGTTCCGCGCGAACAGAACGCCCCGAGCCGCATCGAACCCCGGCAGGACACCCCCCGCATCCCGCTCCCGGTACGTGCCCAAAACCCACGCCAGGTAGCCCGTCACCGTCAACCGTCGTGCCGACGCAGCCCGATTCTCCATCCGCACGCGCACCGCCTTCCAGGACGCCACGGCGGCCGTGAACACCTGCACGCGCGTCGCGACACCCTCCCGCTCGTGCTCAAAGACGCTCTCACCAAACCCATGCCGCACGCGGTAGGCGCCCTTCGGCGTCATCGGTCCAGGCAGCGGGCTCCACACCCGCGCCGTTTCCTCATCACGCAGGTACACCGCTTCACCCGTCTCGTCCAACAACGCGTCATTGCTCCACGGCGTAAGGCGGTACTCGCTGGCATTGCCAAACCAGGTGTGCATCGCCCCCCGCTCACTCACCATCGTCCCGAACTGCGCATTCGCCAAGACGTTGATCCAGGGTGCCGGCGGACCGGAACGACCCACCCGCATCTCGAACGCCGACCCATCGGGCGTAAAGGCACCCACGCCGTTCTCGAACGTCAGCCCAGGGTCCACCGCTTCGTACGTCGTCGCGCTCGACGGTTCCAGTGCCGGCAAGGCGCGGGCCGCAGGGGGGCGCACGCCGAGCAGCGAGGGTCCCTCGTGCCCACCCAGCACCACGTCCGCGCGGGCAAGCAGCGCGTCGTAGCCGTCGCCCAATTGCGAAGCCACCGCCAGGAACAACCCGCCAGGCCGGTCGCGCCACACGTCGTCGCCCGCCTCGGAAATCAGCCGCAACAGCAACTCCTGCGTCGGACGCGCATACCCGTCATCGCGTTCGTTGCCCAGCACGAGATCCACGCTCACGCCCCGCTCACGCCACCACCGGTGCGCCTGCAACGCCGCACGCACGCGCCGCACGTCATCGTGCGTCGCCACCCGCACCACGAGGATCGGATGGTCACCGGAAACGCCCAGTGGCCACACGGCCGTGTTTCCCGGCCAGGCGCGCATCAAGACCTCCGGTGCGGCACGCAGTTCGGAGCGTGGCGTCAACAGGGCGCCCAACACGGCATGCATCGCGGCGAACGTCTCGTGGTCGAGCCCCACCTGCACGATGGCGCGCTGACCCGTTCCCTCCGCGTCGCTCCGTGCCGACTCGAGTCTGCGTGCATGGAGGTGACGCGTCACCGCATCCACCGCAGCCTCCCGCGACGCCGCCATGCCCGTCACCAGCGCGACCTCCACCTCACCGTGCGCTGGGATGATCACGTCGCACTGCCCCACCAACGCCGGGTCGAGCACGAACCCCTCGCGCGGAGAGGAAAGGCGATGACGAACCCCATCGGGGCTGGCGAGGTCCTCCGCTCGACGCAGCAGCGCGTCACGCGTCACCGCCGCACGCCAGACGCCCAGTCCATCGCGCTCCGGTCCCCCCAGCACCACGCCCGACTGCGCGACCCACACGCGACCCTCCGTCGCGTCCCGTGGAACGCGGGTCGCCACCGCCAGTTGCCCCTCCCGCTCCACGTCCGCCCAAACGAACAGCCCTTCGAACGACCGGTGACGCGCGTCCGCCTCGTGCCTTGCCAACGCCAACTCCGCGAAGGTGGTGACGCGTAAACGCCGGTCGTGGCGATCGTGATTCCGCAAGGTCAGGAACCGTAACTCCGCCCCGGAATGGGGGGCGACCATCACGTCGAGGCGCGAGGATACCTGGCCGACACGCCGCCGGAACGACGCCCGGTGCGGCTCGAACGTCAACTGCGCGTCGCGCTCCGACCCCATCCCGCCACACGGCACACGCGTTGGAGACCCCACGTCCCCCGACTCGAGATCGGTGAGGTACCACCACGTCCCGTGGGCATCACGAACACCATCGCGGTGCCAACGCGTGACGTCCCAGCCGCGCCAACGCAAGCCGCCACCCCCCGCCGCCGTCACGACCGTCGACGTTCGGCCCCCCGACAGGACGGCCATGTCGACGTCGTCCTCATGCACGACGTGCGACCGCCGACCCTCGACCTCCAGCTTGCCGCTCACCCGCGCCTCGGGTCGTGCCGTACGCCCGCGCTCCTCCACCGGTTCGGCTTCGCCCGGCGCTTCGGCAAGCAGCACGTCGCAGCTCGCCATGCGGGCGTCGGCATGGAACCGCTCCACGAACCGGTTGCCATCCAAGAGGTTGCACAATCCCAGCAGGCTCATCCCATGGTGATGCGCCATGTACGACCGCACGACCATGCTTCGCCGGCCCGGTGGGAGGTGCGCCGGCGTGTAATCGACCGCCTCGTAGAACCCGAGGGTTCCCAGGGCGCCCTCGCGTTCGAGGTGCCGGAGGTTCGCGACCGAACCCTCCGGGTCGAGCGGCAAGGCCAAGAGCGAGGCGTAGCTCGCCACCACCCGACGCTCGGGCACGTCGCGCGACAGCGCCAACGCATGCACCCCGAACGCGCGGTACTGGTACCCCCCCGCCACGTCGGTCCGAGCGTACGCCGACTCGCTCACGCCCCAAGGCAGGTCGTGCTGCACGCCGAAGCCGCGCTGGACCCGCACGGCGCTGCGTTCCGCCAGGTGCAGCAGCGAACCGCGAGGCGCCCGCAGGAACATGGCGGGCATGAGGTACTCGAACATCGTGCCACTCCACGAAAGCAAGACGCGCCGCTGGTCGACCACCCCGAACGGACGTCCCAGGTGCACCCAATGCTCCGGAGGGACGCGCCCCAAGGCGATGGCCAGGTAACTGGCCAGCCTCGCTTCGGAGGCCAACAGGTCGTACGCATGCGCATCGAGACGATCGTCGTCCACGAACCAACCGAGCCGGAACAAGGATCTGCGGTCATCGAACAGCACGTCCCACCGCGTTTCCGACAGGTACCGCTCGACCTCGAAGGCGAGGGTCTGCACCCCGCGCGTCACGTGCGCGACGGCCTCCTCCGCCACGTCGAGATCGGCGAGTGCGGCGTGCAGGTCGAAGCTCGCTGCGTGCCGACCTGCATCCTCCCGTTCCAGAAGGGCTTCTCGAAGCGACGCGTACCAGTGGGGGAGGGCGTGCAGCGATACGTCATGGGGAATCGACTGCACGATCGACTGCACTGGAGCGGGCAGGTCGCGCCACGTCGACCAAGGCGTGAAACGCTGCACGTCCAAGGCCACGAGATCGACGTGATGCCTAATGCGCGTCAGCCACGTCGTGACCTCCGCCACGCTTCGTTCCGACGGCCGCCGCGCTCCCTCGAGAAGGTCCAGTACGGTCGACTCCAGGTGGGTCAGCGCGTCGCCCTGCAACGCCGTCAACGCGTGGTGCAGCAGCGGTGTACCGTCGGCCGCTCGCTCGCACGGGTCCCTCACGGCCGCCAAGGCTTGCGCGAGGCGTCCTTCAGGATCGGCGACGTCAGCCAAGGCCTCCTCCAGTAGCGCGAGGAGCACCACGACGCCACGCCACGACGCGCTCGGAATCACCGGGTCACGCAGGGCGTCGAGGCACCCCTGCTTCACGGTGACCATCGCCGTGAGCAGGTTGCCCGAATCCACGGTCGACAGGTACCGAGGTTCGAGCGGAGCGAGGGTACGCGTGTCGTACCAGTTCAGGAAGTGCCCGAACCTTCGCTCCATGTCAGCGAGCGTGCCAAACGTGTTCGCGAGCCGTTCGACCATCACGCCTGCCGTGAGGAACCCGCGGTCGTACGCCGCAAGCGTGGAGGTGAGCAACATCCCGACGTTCGTCGGGGACGTGCGGTGCGCCACCGCATCGCGACGGTCCTCCTGCACGTGGTCGGGCGGTAACCAGTGATTTTCCGGCCCGACGTGACGCTCGTAGTACGCCCAGGTGCGACGCGCGACGCCCTCCAGCCAGGCGCGGTCCGCTTCACTCAGCTCGCGCTGCTGGCGCGATGGAACCTCTGCATCGAGCCAGCGCATCCACCACGGAAGCGTCATCCACGCGAGAAGGAAGGGACTCGCCAGCCATAACGTTCCCCAGTCCGACCGCGACCCCCAGGACGCCACGCCGATGGCCAGGCCCGTGGCAGGCCCCAGCCACAAGGTGTCGGCCCATCGCCAGCGCCGCTCGCCTTGACGCGTGGAGCGCTCCACCCGCGCCGCCGTGCGCCACGCCAACAGGTGCCTGTGCGTCACGAAGACGCGCACGAGCGTGCGGAGTACGCTCGCGAGGTTCGCGCCCACGCGTTGCGGTAGGACGCCCCAATCGATCAGCCAACGCCGCCAGGCACCGTCTCGCGCGTGCCCCTCGAAGGGAATGCGGTGCCGCCAACGGCGAGGCTGCCGCTCCATCCCCTGCAAGGCGACCGGCACGGCGCTCCACGCCAGCCAGGCTGCCGTCCACGCGAGCGGTGAGCCGGGTTGGACCGTCCAGGCGAGGAGCAGACCCGCGATCAGGCTCGTGGGGGTCAGGCTCGTCAACAGGTTGTGGGTCAGTGCCCAGCGGGCTGGCGGGGACAGTGCGGCCGCATGCGGTGAAGCATGGGAGGGGAGAGGGGCGAGCGTGCGCGTGCGACCTCGGGCGGGAAGCAGCCACGGCAGGACTTGCCAATCGCCTCGCAGCCACCGCGTCTCCCGCGCTAGGAACGCTTGCCAGTGCGAGGGGGGCGACTCCAGCACCGCGACGTCGCTCACGAGGGCAGCCCGACCGAGACCGCCTTCCAGGGTGTCGTGACTCAGGACGGCCCCGTCGGGAATGCGTCCACGCGTCGCCCGGTCGAAGGCGATCACGTCGTAGAGGCCCTTGCCTGCGTAGAGGCCCTCACCGAACAGGTCCATGATGGGTTCGGACACCGCGTGGGCGTACAGGTCGATGCCGCGCGTCGATGCGTATGCGCGGGTGAAGCGGGTGGGGGCATCGACCGGTTGCATCTCAACGCGAGGCTGGAACACGGTGAACCCGTGCGTGAGATGGCCGTGCGCGTCGAAGCGGGCGCGCGCTTGCGGATGCAGTGCCGCACCCAGGAGTCGGTACGCCGCACCCGGAGGCAGGATCGTATCGGCATCGAGGGTCAGCACGTACCGTGCGACGAGCGGTCCACCGTCCTGGACGTCCCGCGTCTCGAACGTGCCTACCTCGCCTCGTAGGAGGAGTGCGTTTAGCTCCACGAGTTTGCCGCGTTTGCGTTCCCACCCCATCCACAGGTCTTCACGTTCGGCGTAGCGTCGAGCCCGAATGAGGAGGTGGAAGTGGCCGGTCGGGTGGCGCGCGCGTAGGGCGTGGATTCCGCGTTGGAGCCGCTCTCGGAGGGGTGCATCGCTGGGGAGGACCTCCTGACGGGCGTCCGCGAAGTCGACGAGGAGCGCGAAGGACAGCATGGGGTCGGGGTGCGTGAGGTAGTGGCGTTCCAACCGGGCCACGAGCGCATCCGCTTCCTCCGCGTCGTGAACGAGGCATGGAATCACGACGAGCGTCAAGGCGTCGCTCGGAATGCCGTGCGACAGGTCCAGTTTCGGAAGACGGCGTGGAGGCAGGAGTGCCTGCACGAGGCGTCGTGCCAACCGTTCGCCCGCCGTCCAGGCGGGTAGGGCGAACAGGGCGACGAGCACCACGCCCCACAGCGTCTGGGCCAGGGGCGTCGCGTCACGAAGGGCGAAAGTCAGGTACGCCAGGCCCGCGAGGAGGGGAACGAGTGCGAGGACGGTCGTGAAGGCGGCGAGGAAGGTGGCGGGGCGCCGCGTGAGGTGGCGGTGAAGGCGTACCCGAAGCGGAGGCCGGTACCCCGTGACGGCCTCGAGGGCGCTACGGAGGTCGCCGAAGAGCACCTCACCGACGTGGTGGTCGCCCGCGAGGTGCAGCACTTCGCGCGCCACGTCAGGTTCAGGGAGGGTGCCGTGGCGTGCCACGTGCTCCACTTCGCTTCGGTACGCGTTGCGGGACGCGTCGTCCAGCCGGGGGTAGGTGCCGTGCCGCTCGCGCTGAAGGATGCGCTCGACGATGCTGTACGTGGTGACGAGGTCGCGCCAGTCGAGTTGCTCGAGGAGGTGAAGCGTGAGGATGGAAGCGCGGATGCGTGGGTCGTCCCGCGCATCGCTGCGCGTCAGGCGCGTGGGGTCCGAGGCGGCGTGCAGGACCGTTTCGAGAACCGCGACGCGGATGAGCACCGGCAGTGCCCACAGCTCGGCGAGGGACAGGGGCGCACCACCACGACGCTCCCGGAGTCGTGCATCGAGATCGGATCGCGAGAGGGGAAGGGTGGGATCGTCGAGCAGGCCATCGAC
>CAJXWR010000070.1 GCA_913062675.1 uncultured Trueperaceae bacterium | reverse complement strand
ACTGCCGCCACGGCCGCCGCTGGCGGAGTACTCGTTGACGAGTGCGACCGTCGCCGGCACCGCGAAGCCGACGCCGATCCCCTGTATCGCCCGGAGCAGCATCACCGCCCAGTAGTCCTCGACGAAGGCGGTGAAGATGCGCTCGCCATCACCCGGTTCGCCAAGGAAGCGGACGTCAACCCCGTCACGATCTACCGCTGGTTCGGCGATGGCCAAGGCCTCATCGAGCACGCCCAAGCCGCCCGCTTCACCGGCGCCGCCTTCCAGGACGTCAGCCGCATTGCCAGCGACGCGGACCTGCGGTCCCGGACGGCGCTCGCACGCTGGGCTCTCGAGGAGGTGGGCCGCGTCGTCGCCGATGCCCGCCGCCCGACGCGCCTGAAACGCATCGAACTCCTCGGGGCGGCGCTCGCCCGTCCCCTCGTGCACACCACCGCAGGGGCTGCACACGAGGCGCTCATCCGTGAAACGCGCCGCGTCTACGCTCGCTGGAACGACGCCGCCGACCTCGGCATTCACCCCACCGCGCTCGCCGTCTACACCAACGGGTTCATCGTGGGGCTCACCTGCATGGACGTCGAGGCGGAGCCCCCCGCCCCGGTGCAATGGATCGACGCGTACCGTCACCTCCTCGATCGCCTCTTCCGCTTCGGCACGGCCGCCCGCCGCGCCGTGCCTGCCGACCGTGACGAGGGCGACGCCCCCGCCTTCGCCGTCATTCCCGGCGCGGTCCCGGGTGCCGTGGGCGACGCGCCGCCACGCAACGCCACCCACGCCGCCATCCTCGAGACGGGACACGACGTGCTCCGCACCGAGGGTCTCGCCGCGCTCACCACGAGCCGCATCGCCGACGAACTCGGGATTGCCGCAAGCAACGTCGCCTACTACTACCCGCACCGCGACATGCTCCTTCACGCCCTCGCCGAACGCCTGCTCGGCTCGGTCGACGCGACCCTGCGCACCCTCGCCGCCTCCCTCCAACCCGCCAAGCGCGACTGGGCCGACCGGTTCATCGAGGTGGCCAGCGAGCGGCTGCTCGACCCGGCCATGCGGCACACGCTGCGCACCCTCACCGCCATCGCGAACGAGGATGCCGAGCTTCTCGGTCAACTGCACGACGCACTCGACGCCTTCCCGCGCGTGACGCTCGACGCGCTCGACCTCGACCCCGACGCGCCGTCGAGTCGAGCGATCCAACGCGTGCTGCACGTCCTGATTCGGCACCTCGTGGGCGAGGCCCTCACGCCACCCGGCCCGGACGGTGAGGAGGGCCTGGCGAAGCGGGTGGCAGACCGCGCGACGACCGTCCTCGCCGGTGGGTTGCGCGACGGCTACGAGACCGCGAGGCGGAATGGGTCGAAGCGGCTGGGAGCGGGCCGCACCGCGGACGCCTGACGCACCCCCGAACGCAGCACTTCGCCAAATCTCGTGCCATCCTTCACGAGCGGGTGTAGGCTGCACGCATGGAACAACGCATCGCCGTCATCGGATCCGGATTCGGCGGCCTCTCCGCCGCCGCGCGCCTCGCCGCCGGAGGGCACCGCGTCACCCTCCTCGAACGCCTCGACAAGCTCGGTGGACGCGCCTACACATTCGAACGCGACGGCTTCCGTTTCGACGGGGGCCCCACCATCATCACCGCCCCCTGGCTGTTCGACGAGATTTGGGCCAAGGCCGGCGAACGCCGCGAAGACTACGTCGAGTTCGTGAAGATGGACCCCTTCTACCGAATCTTCAACGACGCTGGGGAACACTTTGACTACAACGACGACGACGACTTCACCCTCGAGGAGATCCGCCGCCTGAGCCCCGGAGACGTCGAGGGGTACCAGCGCTTCCTCGCCGCCACGAAACCCATCTTCGACAAGGGCTTCAGCGAACTCGCCGACGCGCCGTTCCTCAAGATGGGCGACATGCTCAAGGTCGCCCCCGACCTCCTCAAGCTCCGCAGCGACCAGAGCGTCTACCGCTTCGTCTCCAAGTACATCGAGCACCCCTTCCTGCGGCAGTGCTTCAGCTTCCATCCGCTCCTCATCGGTGGCAACCCCTTCAAGGCCTCGAGCATCTACACGATGATCCACTACCTCGAACGCGAGTGGGGCGTCTGGTACGCCATGGGCGGCACGAACGCGCTCGTCGACGCGTACCGTCGCCTCCTCGAGAAGCTTGGCGTGGAGATCGTCACGCGCGCCGACGTGGCGCGCATCGACGTGGAGGCGCAAGCCAACGGCAAGCCGCGCGCCACCGCCGTCACGCTCGAGGATGGCCGCTCATGGCCGGTCGACGCGGTCGTCAGCAACGCCGACGTGGCCACGACCTACACGAAGATGATCGACGCGAAGTACCGCCGCCGCAACGGTGACGGCCGCTTCCGACGCACGAAATTCGGCATGAGCGCCGTCGTCCTCTACTTCGGCACCGACCGGCAGTACCGCGATACCGGCCTGGCGCACCACAACATCCTGCTCGGCCCGCGCTACGAGGGCCTCATCCGCGACCTGTTCCACAACGACGGCACCGTGCCCGAAGACTTCAGCATCTACCTGCACGTCCCCACCATGACCGACCCCTCCGTCGCGCCCGAGGGCCACGAAGCGTTCTACGCCCTCTCGCCCGTCCCCAACCTGACGAGCGGCATCGACTGGACGAAGGAACTGCCCGCCTACCGCGACCGCATCATGGCGTTCCTCGAGGAACGCTACCTCCCCGGGTTGTCGGACCACCTCGTCACCGAGCATGCCGTCGACCCGCGCTTCTACCAGGGCGCCCAGCAGGCCACGCACGGCGCCGCCTTCTCCATCGAACCGCTCCTCACCCAGTCCGCCTGGTTCAGGCCCCACAACCGCAGTGAGGACATCGACAACCTGTACATCGTGGGTGCGGGCACGCACCCCGGCGCGGGGCTTCCGGGCGTGGTGTCCTCGGCCAAGATTGCCGACGATCTGATCGGACCCGCCGCCGCCTGACCCCGTCAGGCCTCCCCTGCGTGCGGTGCGTGGGATAGCCTTCGCGCATCGCACGCCCAAGATTCCACGGTTGGACGATCGCCCGCGCGCTCGCCGTCACCCAAACGGTCGGGTACGGCGTGCTTTTCTACGCCTACGGCGTGGTCACCGTCCCGATGGAGGAGACGCTCGGCATCACGCGCGCCGCCACCTCCAGCGCCTTCTCGCTCGCGCTGCTCACCTCGGGCCTGGCGGCCTGGAGCGCCGGTCGGCACGTCGATCGGCGCGGCGCGCGCGGCCTCATGACCCTCGGGTCGCTCGTTGGGGCGCTCCTCGTGTTCGCCTGGTCGTTCGTCCAAACCCTCCCCCAACTCCTCGTCGTGCAGGCCGGCATCGGCCTCGCCATCGCCGCCGTCACCTACGACGTCGCGTTCACCGTCCTCGCCCGCTGGTTCCAGCGCGACCGCATGCGCGCCATCCTCCTCGTCACCCTCGCCGCCGGCTTCGCCAGTACGATCTTCGTGCCCCTCACCACGCTGCTCACCGAAGCGTGGGGTTGGCGCGCCGCCCTGCGCGCCCTCGCCCTCCTGCTCCTCGTCGTCACCGCCCCCCTCCACGCCCACACGCTGCGGCGCGACCCCCGCGACCTGGGACTCGCCCCCGACGGTACGCACGACGATGACCCCAGTGACGCCGCGCAGGACCGAACCGAGGAACCGACCGTCACCCTGCACGGCGCGGTGCGCCGTGCACCGTTCTGGTGGCTCACCACCGCCTTTGCACTCGACACGATGGCGCTCCTCGCCATCGCCGCGCACGCCGTTCCCCTCCTCCTCGAACGCGGGCAACCCGCCAGCCTCGTCGCCCTCGCCGTCGGGTCGATCGGCGCCTGGCAGGTCGCCGGCCGCCTCATCTTCGCGCCCGCCACCGAACGCCTCCCCCTCCGTACCCTCACGATCGTCACGTACCTCACCCGCGCCGCGAGCCTCGCCCTGATTCTCGCGATGCCCGGCCTCACCGGCATGTTCCTCTTCGCCAGCCTCTTCGGCCTCGCCAACGGGGCGAGCACCCTCGCCCGTGCAGGCATCGTCGCCGAGGTCTTCGGTGCACGGCACTACGGCGCGATCAACGGCGCCATGAGTGGCCTGGTCGTCCCCCTCCGCGTATCAGCACCGCTCGCGGTGGGCGCCCTGCGCACCAGCACCGGTGGGTACGACCTTGCCCTCGCCATCGGGATCGTCATCGTCGCGCTCGCCGCCCTCGCCGTCGCGCAGGTTACGCCCCGTCCACCGCTCCGCCCGGCGTGAAACTCCGCTCCACGAACCGCACGTGCTCCATCTCCACCTCGGGCGCATACCCCACGCTCCGGTACACGCGGTTCGCCACCGGGTCGGTCACGTCCGCGAACACGAAGCACGCCTCCCGCCCCAGCGACAACTGTTGACCCGTCACCCCCGCCACCGCCGCGCGCGCGAACCCGTGCCCCCGATGCTCCGGAGGGGTGAACACCGCGCGAATGCGCACCCCGTGCGGCGTCGGGTTCCCCACGCCCGCCATCGCCACCGGTTCCCCCTCCACCTCCCACAACCACAGCGATCGGTGCGGCGATTCGAACCAACGACGCGCCGACGCATCCGCGTGGTGCGGCTCGTGCGGGATCGCCTCGGCGTGATACGCGTGAATCCACTGCGCCACGAGGTCATGATCCGCGTCGCTCACCGGACGAAGTCCGCCCGGCACGCCCGAGACCGGCACCACCTCACGGCAGGCGTGCACCCACTGCCGCGAAATCGTCTCGGTTCCTTCCGAACCCAGGGCCATCCACCGCTCCGCGAACGCCTGCACCACCCACGGTTCCCCGCGCACGCCCCCCACGCGCCCCAGCGCCTCCTGCGACGCGGCGCTCCCGAGCGCCGCGCCACGCTCCGCCGCACGCAACCGCTCCACGAGAAACGCGACCGCCTCCACGCTCCCCGCGTGCGACACCATCAGGTCGTACGGCGGGGTGCGCATCGCCACGAGCTCGACGGCCTCCTCGTGCTTCACGAGGGCGAGGAACGACTCGTGCCACTCCCCCGCCTCGATCCCGTCGAGCACGCCCAGGTGCAGGCAGTGCGCCGCTTCACGCTCCACGAGGAACGGTTCGACCGCCTCGCGGAAGGCGCGCCCATCCTCGAAACTGTGGACCTCGAAGCCCGTCATGGTTCGCAGGGTAGCCTGCCAACACGGCAAAGGCGTGTTCCACGCACCGCACCTCCATCGCATCTACACCGCACCCACCCCCGCACCCACGCCGCACCCACCGACAAGCCCGCCACCAAAATCCGCACCCCTACAAGCATTAATTGGATTCTGGTACGTTAAGGCTTCATGGCTGCCCGGTTGCCCACCCTCAACGTTCGCCTCACCGGCACCCCCTCGCTCCACATCGCCGGGGAAGCCATCGCCCCCCTCCGTCACCGCAAGGGCTACGCCCTCGTCTACTACCTCGCCGCCACCCGCAAACCCGCCACCCGCAGCGAACTCACCAAACTCCTCTGGGGCGACCTGCCCGAGGAGCACGGCCGCAACAACCTCCGCGTCGTCCTCACCGACCTCCGCAAGAAGCTCGGCGTGTACCTCGACGTCCGCCGCAGCGCCATCGCCCTGCAAGACGACGCCAGCGTCCGCGTCGACCTTCACGCCTTCCGCGACTGGGCACGCAACGATGCGCCCTACGGCCGCGTCGAAGGCTCCGACACCTGGCAAGGACCGTTCCTCGACGGCTTCGACGTGCAAGGCAGCGCCGCCTTCAACGCCTGGGCGTTCAACGTCCGCGACGAAGTCCGGGAGGAGGCCCAACGCGCCTTCATCTACGCCGCCGAAGCAGCCGAACGCGACGGCCGCGACGGGGACGTCGTCGCCATGCTCCGCCGCAGCCTCGACACCACCCCCTGGGACGAAAGCACCCACCGCCGCCTCATCGATCACCTCGCCTCGCGAGGACAGTACGCCGCCGCGCGCATGCAGTTCGAAGCCTGCCGCCGCGCCCTCGAACTCCACCTCGGCATCGCCCCCGACCGCGAAACGCTCGACACGCTCGAACGTGCCCTCCGCACGCCCACAGCACCCCAGGATGCCGCCCCCCAATCGACGGGCGGTCGCTGGCCGCTGCATGGACGCGACGAGCAACGCGCCGCCCTCGCCGCCCAGCTGCGCGATCCGACGCTCTCGCTCATCTCCGTCGTCGGCCTTCCCGGCATGGGGCGCTCCCACCTCGTTCGCGAAGTGCTTCGCGAGGAGGCCAGACACCTCCCCGCCACCGTCGTCAACGTCTCGCTGCACGACGCGCGCAGCGACGACGCCGTCTGGCAACGCGTCGGCGCAGCCCTCGACGCCGTCCCGCTCGAGGCCACCGAGACCCAGCCGGCCGAAAACCCGAGCGAGGACCCACCTGCCCCCAACACGGAAGCGTGCGACGAGACGCACGGCGACCGGTTCCAGGCCGTGCAGGCCGCCATCGGCAACCACGCCATCCTCCTCGTCCTCGACGACGTCGAACCGGACGTGACGATTCGCGCGCAGGTCGCCTCCCTCGTCACCAGTTGCCCCAACCTCCGCGTCGTCCACGTCGCCCAGCGACCCTTCGGCAGCCTGCAGGAACGCACCATCGTCGTGCCCCCGCTCCCCGAGCCGGAACTGGACACGCCGGACACCACGGCCGAGCTCGAAGCGCGAGAACCCACCGTCGCGCTTCTCCTCGAGGTTGCTCGCCGGGCCGACGCCACCTTCACCGTGCCCGATGAACAAGCGGCCGACCTCGCCCGCCTCGCCCGCGACATCGGCGGGCACCCCGTCGCTCTCATGCTCGCCGGACGGCGACTCCCCACCGAATCGATCGCGTCCCTCCTCGCGCGGTGGTGCGACCCGGAACTCGGCATCCTCCACGCCCAAGACGGCAGCGTCGACCCGCTCGGGCGGCACGGCTCGCTCGCCGAAACGTTCGAACCCATCCTGCGACAAGTGACCGGCACGCCCCGCCGCCTCCTAGGCGCCCTCGCGGTCTTCCGCACCTTCGTTCCTCTCACCGCCATCGCCGAGGTGGCAGGCGTGAGCGAGGACGTCGTCGAGCGCGTGATGGAGACCTTCGTACGCGAACGCTGGGTGATGCGCCGCGAAGCGCTCGATGGCGTCACCGTCCGCCTCATCCCCACGCTCGCCGCCGTCGTCGCCGCCCTCGACGTCGAGGCCGGGGACGCCGAAGCGCTACGCGACGCGCACGCCGGCTGGTTCCTCCGCTGGAGTGAAACCCTCGACGCCGACCTGACCGGACCCGATCAAGCCCGCGCGCTCGCCGCCTCGACCGGCGCGGCCGACGATTTCGAGAGGGCCATCCGCTACCTCGCGCACCGCAAACCCCTCCCCGCCATTCAACTCCTCACCCGCACCTGGCGACTCGCGACGCGCGCCGGTCGGGCGGAGGAGGCGTACGCCGGCCTTCACGGACTGCTCGAGACGCACGGCAAGAGCCTCGATCCGCTCCTCCTCGGGGACGCCTGCAACGCGGCGGGCGCCCTCGCCTACTTCTCCAACCGCCGCGGTGAAGCGCGCCGCTACTACGAACGAAGCCTCGACGTGCGCCGATCGCTTGGGGACGCCGAACGCATCGCCGGGTCCCTCATGAACCTCGCCACGCTCCACCACTTCCGGGAGGCGTACGACGAAGCGCTCACCTGCATCGAGGAGGCCTCATCACTCCTCGACGAACGTGAGGAGCCCTGGCTCGTCGCCGCCCTCCGCGTGAATCAGGGTCACATCCTCGCCGCAGCCGACGACGTCGATGGCGCCCTCGCCGCCTACCGGGCCGGCGCCCTGCTGTTCGAGGAGGTGGGCGACGTCGACGCGACCTGGGCTGGACGGCTGGGTTGTCTCCGCCTCTACGCCGACCGCAGCGATGCCGGTGCGACGCGTCAAGAGCTCGACGAGTTGGAGGGTGCGATCGAGGGGCGGGTGGTCAGCGACCCGAGCGGACTGCATCCCACCGTCGCGTTCGTGATCGACATGGTCGACGAGGCGGGTCTCAGGCCCGAGGCGCAACGGCTCCGCGACTTGTGGAACGCGCAGCGCGACGTCGCGCAAACGGCGTTTCCCTCGATGGCCACCAGCCAAGCCTGACCCCACGCCCCGGAGATCCGCCACCCGCGGGAAACGAAAGCGTGACCCGGGTGGCGGACGGACCCCCCTTCCACGTGGTCTGGTGACGGCATGAGACTCCTGCAGAAAGCCATTGGCGCCATGCTCCGCCCCGCCGCCGAACGCCGCGCCCGGGGCAAGAGCTTCGAAGAGCTTGCCGCCATCCTCGAGGAGGCCTGGCCGCCGCTCGAGACGCACCTCGCTGGCAAGCCCGACACCGCCATGAACCGTGAAGCCATCGCGCACTGCGTCGGCATCGAACGCTGGGGCCAATCGCGCCTCCGCGTCGGTCTCGGCGAGCCCCTCACGATGGATGCGTACCACCCCTACCGACCGGACCTTCAAGACGGGGTGGAGGCGCTCGCGGACGCCATGAAGACCACCCGTCAGGACACGATCGCGCTGGCGCATCAGCTCGCCGAACAGGGCGTCGACCCCGCGACGACCGTGCAGCACAACGACCTGGGCGACATGACCCTGGGCGCGTGGATCGTCTACCTCAAGCAGCACGCCTCGAGGGAACTCCCGCTGCGCGTTCGCGGTTGACCACGCGCAACGCCTGACGTTCCCGCACCTCGTTCAACCCTCGTTCTGCATCAACCCCCGCACCGTCCCGTCGGATTCCACGTGCATGCGCACGGCAGCCGGTTCGAACGGCAGGGCGGGCATCGTCACGATCGTGCCCGCCACCGCCACGACGAACCCGGCACCCGCCGAGAGGCGCACCTCACGCACGTGAAGGTCGAACCCCTCCGCCAAGCCACCCGCCTTCGGGTCGTCGGAGAACGACAAGTGCGTCTTCGCCATGCACACCTGCAGGCCACGATGCCCCGATGCCTCGAGCCGCTCGAGCGTCGTGGCCGCCTCCTCGCTGAACGACACGGACCCCGCGCCGTAGATGCGTGACGCGACCGTCTCGATCTTGCTGCGCAGGGGCGCGTCGTCTGGGTACAGGAAATGCGGTGCACGTGCTTGCTGAGTGTCCGCATCGAGCACCTCGAGCACCTGCCGCGCGAGTGCCTCACCCCCCGCGCCACCATCCGTGAACGCGGTGACCCGCGCGACCACAACGCCCCGCGCTGCGCAGTGCGCCTCCACGAAGGCAAGGTCCGCCTCCGTATCGTCTGGAAACACGTTCACCGCCACGACGGCAGGCAGCTCGAACGCAGCGACGTTCGCAAGCTGACGGTCCAGGTGCGCCAAGCCCCGCTCGAGCGCACCCTCACCCTCACCACCATGCTCCCGAAGGGCGCGCACCGTCGCCACGAGCACCACCAGGTGCGGCCACAACCCCGCCTGCCGCATCTTGACGTCCAGGAATTTCTCGCCCCCCAGGTCAAAGCCGAACCCCGCCTCCGTCACGACCTCCCGCGCATGCGCAAGCGCCGTGCGCGTCGCCACCACGCTGCTGCAACCATGCGCAATGTTCGCGAACGGACCGCCATGCACGAACGCGGGCGTGCCCTCCCGCGTCTGCACCAGATTCGGCAGGAGCGCGTCCTTCAGCAGCGCCACCATCGCCTCCACCGCCCCCAAATCGGCGGCCGTGACGGCCGCCCCCGGGTTCGCTCCCCCCGGCCCTTGCCAACCCACCACCAATCGCGCCAGCCGCGCCCGCAAATCCTCGAGTGACGAGGCGAGCGACACGACCGCCATGATCTCGCTCGCCGCCGTGATGTCGAACCGCGACGCTCGCTCGACGCGCTTCCCGTGCGACACCACCACGCTGCGAAGCGCCCGGTCGTTCACGTCCACCACCCGCGGCCACGTCACCGTGTTCGGCGCCAGGCCCGTCGTGCCCTCACGGCCACGCGCCGCGAAGTGCAAATCGTTGTCGATCAATGCGGAAAGCAGGTTGTGCGCCGCGGAAATCGCGTGCAAATCCCCCGTGAAGTGCAAATTGATGTCCGCCGCCGGTTCCACCTGCGCCTTGCCACCCCCCGTGCCACCCCCCTTGATGCCGAACACCGGTCCGAGCGACGGTTCGCGAAGGCACACCGCCACCTCCCGCTCCAACCGGTTCAAGCCATCTGCAAGCCCGACGCTGACCGTCGTCTTGCCCTCCCCCGCCTTCGTGGGCGTCACCGCACTCACGAGGATCAATCGCGCATCGTCGCGCAGCGGCGCATCGGCAGCGGCGGGCATCACCTTCGCCTTGTCCGCCCCCAACGGCCGCACTGCAGCCGCATCGAGACCCAGGGAGGAAGCCACGTCGAGAATGGGTTTACGTCCAAACGTCGTCATGACCCGAGCCTACCGAGAAGCGCGCCGTTGGCGCCGCAACCGAACTCAACGACCCGGCGAAAGCGCATCCCGCAGCGTGTCGCCCAGCACGTTGAACGACACCACCATCGCCAACAACACGACGCCCGGAAGCGCCGAAATCCACCACGCCACCGCCACGTACAACTGACCCCCCGCAAGAATGCCTCCGAGCGTCGGCGTAGGCGGCGGCACGCCCAATCCCAGGAAACTCAGGCCAGCCTCCGCCAAGATCAACGCCCCGAACTGCAACGTGCCATCCACGATCAAGAGCGGCGCGACGTTCGGAAGCACGTGCCGCACCATCGCACCGAAACTCGACACGCCCAACGCCTGCGCCGCCAGCACGAACTCCTCCCCCCGCAGCTCGAACGTCTTCGCCCGAACCAACTTCGCGAAACTCACCCAACCCGTCAACCCGAGCGTCAACACCAACACCGTCGGGGACGCCCCCACCGCCGCAATCACCGCAATCGCCAACAGGATGAACGGAAGCGTCATCAACGTCTCCGTCAACCCCGTCACCACCGCGTCCATCAAGCCACCGAAGTACCCCGCCAGCAACCCAAGCGTCGTTCCCACCAGCAACGCAATCGCCAGTGCAGCCGCCCCCACGATCAGCGAGGAACGCGTGCCATGCACGATCCGCGCCGCCAGGTCCCGCCCCAACTCGTCGGTCCCCAGAAGGTAGGTGCGACCCGACGCCGCCTCCCCACCCGGCGGCGTGAACGTCGCCCGCAAATCCTGCGACGTCGCATCCAGGGGCAGGAGGGGAGCCAACACCGCCACGAGGACGATGGGAACGAGCACCAGCAACGCCCCCCGCGTCCGAGCCCGCCCCAACCAACGACGCAGCAACCAAGCCGTCACGCCAAACTCACCTTCGGATTCAACCACGCGTACGACACATCCACCAATGTGTTCACCACGATCAACAACAACGCCACCACGAACACGCCCGCCACCACCAGCGGGTAGTCGCGCGCGTACACCGCCGTCACCAACAACCGACCCAACCCCGGGTACGCAAAGATCGTCTCGGTGATCACGCTCCCCCCAAGCACGAACCGCATTTGCAACCCCACCTGCGTCA
>CAJXWR010000069.1 GCA_913062675.1 uncultured Trueperaceae bacterium | reverse complement strand
GGGGTTCCCCCCTGCGCGCGAATGGCGGTCCGAAAGGCGCGCTGAAGGGTGCCATCCGCCGCCGTCTTGACGGCGGGCAGGCACTCCTCGCCGTCCTCGCGCGTCACGGTGCTGGGCCAGTCGATGCCGTCGAGCAGGCTTGCGACGCGGTCGGGTGGCCACGTGGGGGGGAGCCGCATGCCGAAGACGGCTTCCGCGCGTTCCTCGAGACCGTCATGCGCATGGCGGAGCTGCAGCACCTTGCCCTGCAACGCGTCGAACGCGCGCAGCGTCCCCCCGGCCGCGGCGCGCTCTTCGGCTTGCGCGTCCTGCAGCGTTTGCCGAACGCGCGCAATGGCGTCGAGCAGGTCGTCGCTTGCCGTGGGGTCGGGCCCCGCGGCGTGGTGACTGGGGCGGGTCGCGCGAATCGTCGTGCGGTACGTGCCCTTGTACCCGAGGGTCACGGCGTCCCAACCGGACGGTTCGTTGATGATGAGGTAATCGGGCTGGAGTTGGGTTCGGAGCGCGTGCCGCGCCCCGATGCTGCCCGGTGCCTCCTCCCCCACGGCGCCAATCACGCGGAGTTCCAAACCCGTGAGCGCATCGCGTGGCAGGGCGGTGAGCGCAGCGAGCGAGGCGACGAGGGGTCCCTTGGCGTCGACCGAGCCGCGCCCGTAGAGGGCGCCGTCCGACTCGCGGACGGGTACGTCGCCGGGCACGGTATCGACGTGGCCGAGCATGGTGATGCGGGTGGGACCCTCACCGCGACGGACGACGAGGTTGCCGACCTCGTCGCGGTACGCCTCGTCCACGCGATCCTCGAGCAATGCGAGGAGTGCCGTCACGACGGCTTCCTCGGAACCCGATGGGCTGGCCGTGGCGATGGCTTCGTGGAGCAGGGTGCGGGCGTAGGGGTCCGTCGTCAAGCCTCCGGTGTTGCGGCGGACGTGGCTGCGAGTGCGGCGCGCAGTGCGGTGACGGCTTCGTCGGCCTGCGCCTCGGTGAAGATGAGGGGCGGCACCATGCGGAGGACGGTGGCGCCGGCGTTGATGGCGAGCACGCCTTCCGCCTCGAGGGCATTGAGGATGGGCGCAACCTTCTCCTTGAACTCGATGCCGATCATGAGACCGATGCCGCGCACCTCGCGGATGCGGGGCTCCTCGGAAGCGAGCGCTTCGAGTCGTTGCTTGAGGTACGCGCCAACCCGCTCGACGTGCTCGAGCAGACCGCCACGGAGTTCCTCGAGGACGGCGAGCGCTGCGGCTGCGGCGAGCGGATTCCCACCGAAGGTCGTGCCGTGGCCGCCCTTCGGCATGGCCGCAGCGACCGTGTCGGTCATCAGGATGGCGCCGATGGGCACGCCGCCTGCGAGCCCCTTGGCCATGGTGGCGATGTCGGCTTCGATGCCCGCATGCTCGTGGGCGAGGAACCGGCCGGTGCGTCCCGCTCCCGATTGCACCTCGTCCATGATGAGGAGAGCGCCCCGCTCTCGCGTGAGGCGCCAGGCTTCTTGCAGGTAAGCGGTGTCGGCGGGGTGCATGCCGCCTTCGCCTTGGACGGGTTCGAGCATGACGGCTGCGACGGTGTCGTCGATGGCGGCGTCGAGCTCCTCGAGGTCACCGAATCGCACGAAGCGCGCCTGGTGGGCGAGCGGTTCGAACGGTTCGCGGTACGCGGCGGTCCAGGTGAGGGGCAGCACGCCCAGCGTGCGGCCGGAGAAGCCGCGCTTGGCGGCGACGAAGGTGCTACGGCCGGTCACGGCGCGCGCCCACTTGAGGGCACCCTCGTTCGCTTCACTGCCCGAGTTGCAGAGGAACGCGCGGTTGAGCGGATCGGGCGCGAGGCTGAAGAGCGCCTCGAGGAAGTCGCTGCGCACGTCGTTCGCTTGGTTTTGCGGGGCGACGATGAGCCGTTCGGTTTGACGCGACACGGCTTCGACGAGGGCGGGGTGGGCGTGCCCGAGCGAGGCGACGGCGATGCCCGCCATCAGGTCGAGGTAGCGGTGACCGTCCGCGTCGATGAGGTAGCACCCTTCACCGCGCACGAAGGCGTGACGGGGCTGCCACAAGCCGGAGTGGTGGCGCGCGTCGCGAAGCAGAATGTCCGCGCTGCTGGCGGGCGTGGCGTGCGTCATGCGTGAGCCTCCTCGGTGGGCGTGAGGTCGCCCTGACGGACGATGGTACCTGCTCCGGCGAGGGCAGCGTGCACGGGCCGCACAGCGTTGGCGCTAGCGAGGACGACCTGGCGTACGCCCCCCTGCACGGCACGGATGGCGCCGTCGATTTTGGCGCGCATGCGGCCCTGCGCGTAGGGCGTGACGGCGTCGGGATCGTGCGCATCGACGACTGTCACGAGGCTCGCGGGGTCGTTCACGTCGCGAAGCAAGCCGGGCACGTTGGAGAGGATGACGAGCGCCTCGGCGCCCAGGGCCGTCGCCACGGCGCCCGCGGCGCGGTCGCCATCGACGTTGATGAGGACGCCGTCCTCACTGATGGCGGGCGGCGTGAGGACGGGCAGGTAGCCGGCATCGAGCAGCATCCGGAGGAGGGCATCGTTGACGCGGTCGATCGTGCCGGTGTGGTCATCGCGGAGGAGTTTCACCTTTTCGCCTTCGACGGAGCGGACGGTGGCCTTGCGGCGTCCTTCGAGCAGGCGGCCATCGGCGCCGGAGAGGCCGATGGCGTTCACGCCACGCGCTTGCAGCGTCTCGACGATGTGGCTGTTGATGCGCCCGCGGTACACCATGGCGAAGATGTCGAGCGTGCGACGGTCGGTATAGCGGCTGGTCCGGCCACTGGGGCTGGTGATGAATTTGGGTGGATGGCCGAGGGCGGTGGCCACCTCGTTGGTTTCGTGACTGCCGCCGTGCAGGAGAACGACGCGTCGTCCCGCCTGGTGCAGGTCGGCAACGTCTTCGAGGACGCCCGCAACGTCGATGCCTTCTCCCCCACCGACCTTGACGACGATCACGGGTGCAGACCCGGGAAGGTGAGGCCGGCGGTTTCGTCGAACCCGGCCGCGATGTTGAGCGATTGAATGGCGTGCCCCGCCGTGCCTTTGACGAGGTTGTCGATGGCGGCGAGCATGACGAGGCGACCGCTATCGCGGTCGAGCGCGAACCCGAGATCGGCGTAGTTGCTGCCGTCGAGGATGCGGGGATCGGGAACGCGGTGGATGCCTTTGCGGGCAAGGACGAGGCGTACGAACGGTTCGTCGTCGTACGCGTCGCGCAGCGCCATGAGGACGTCCTGTTCGCTGGTGCCGTCCTGGACGAAGAGGTGGGCGGTGACGAGAATGCCGCGGACGCGCTCGACGGCGGTGGCGCTCAAATGGATGGCCATTCGGTCGTCGAACGCCTGCGAAATTTCGGGTTCGTGGCGGTGCCCGACGGGGGCGTAGCTGCGAAGCGCGCCCGCACGTTCGGGGTGGTGCGACGCACGGCTCGGTGACGCTCCAGCGGCGGAGGAACCGATCTTCGCGTCGGCGATTACGTCGTGCTTGGCGAGGATGGGCGTCTTTAGGAACGGTGCGATGGCGAGTTGCGTGGCGGTGGCGATGCAACCCGCACCCGCGATGCGCTTGGCACCCACGAGCCGGTTTCGGTTGCGTTCGGGCATGGCGTACACGAACTCGACCAGGCGGTCGGGGGCGGGGTGGGGGGCGCCGTAGGTGCGTTCGTAGCGCTCCGGGTCCTGCAGCCGCATGTCGCTCGACAGGTCGATGAGGACGTCGGCGTGATCTTCGAAACGCTCGAGCTGCCCAGCGAACGTGCCGTGCGGCAGCCCAGCGATGAGCACGTCTACCTCGCGCAGGTCGGCGAGGGGTTCGAAGCGAAGGCGGGTGACGCCGCGGAGGTTCGGATGCACGTTGCCGACCGGTTCGCCCGCGAAGCGTTCGCTGGTGACCTGCACGACCTCGAGGTGCGGGTGGCCGAGCGCAATTCGGAGGGCCTCCCCGCCGGCGTAGCCGGATGCGCCGACGATGGCGACGCGGAGCGGCGGCTGGGGGCTTGCGGGGGTGGCGTCAGGCGTGGACATGGGCGTCAGGATACGGCAGGGGCGTGCCGATCGGTGAGCGCGAGGACGTGATCGGCGATGGCGCCGGGAATGTCGACGCCGGTGGGTTCGGAGCTGTTGCGGAATTCGAGGCCATGGTTGACCTCCCCCACGAGGAGGCCGCGGTCGGACTCGAGCAGGTCCACGGCGAGGATGCCTCCCCCGACGGCGTGGGCCGCCGCAAGCGCGATGCGTTCGATGTCGGGCGTGACGGGCGTGCCTCGCACGGTGGCGCCGCGTGCGGTGTTCGTCCGCCAGTCGCTGCCTTCACGCGCAATGGCGGCAATGACGGTCTCGCCCAGCACGAAGGCGCGGAGGTCGCGCTGCGGCTTGTCGACGTGTTCCTGGAGGTAGAAGACCTGGTGGTGAGGACCGCCGAGGTGCATCTTGTGTTCGAGCACGGCGTCGAGCGCGTCGACGTCGTGCAAGCGCGACACCATGCGTCCCCAGCTGCCGAGGGTGGGCTTGAGGACGATGGGCCAACCGACGCGTTCGGCGAAGGCGAGCGCCTCGTCGCGGGAGAAGACGATCGCCGTTTCGGGTTGCGGGACGCCGTGGCGCGCGAGCGCAGCACTGGTGGCCGCCTTGTCACCGCAGGTGTCGATGACGTGGGAGGCGTTGACGACGGTGGCGCCGTCCGACTCGAGGGCACGGGCGATGGCGAGGGTGCGGGCGTGCGAGAGGGTGCGGAGGAGGTAGGTCTCCCCGTCTCGACGGACGGCACCGGCCTGCCACTGCCAGGCCGGTGCGTAGAGGCGTTCGACGTGGACGCCGCGAGCGTCGAAGGCTTCGAAGAGCAGGTGCTCCTCGGGGCGGAGCCGGTCGTGAACGACGGTGAGCCGTGGAGCGCCTGGATTCGGCGCGGGGCTCACTCGCCCCAGTCCTCGGCCTCTTCGGGCGCGGGTTCGAGGCGGAGGGGTTCGAGCGAGACGACCTCGAGTTCCACGCCATCGTCGCTGACGAGGAGTTCACCGAGTTCGAGGATCGAGGGGTCGAGATCGAGACTGCCGTAGGGGGTGGAGACGGTTTGCATGATGGGGTTCCTTTCCGGGCTACGGACCGAAGCTTGCCTTCGTTTCGTAGGTTTCCCGTTCGTGCCGTGAGGTTTCCGGTCGATGCCGGATTTTGGCCAACGCGCGCAAGCATACGCAACGGACAACGGCACGTCAACCCCGTACTAGACGATGCTTCTGTCATATTTGGCATCGCGCTCGCAGGGGTCGCCTCGCCCCTTCGATGACGCCGTAGCCCTCGAGATCCGCGCCTCCTTCCACGCCTCCAAGCCCGCCAATGCTTTCGATTCGTAAGCGTGCGAGCGATTCGCGTCGATCGCGTCCCCGCGTTACGCTCCCCCCATGGCGTCCGAACCCGCCCCGCTCGCCACGCGCAGCCGGTCGCTCGTCGCCTGGTTCGCCCGCCACGCCCGCACCTTCCCCTGGCGCGAGAACCGTACGCCCTACCGCGTGTGGATCGCCGAGACGATGCTGCAACAAACGCGCGCCGCCACCGTCGTCCCCTACTTCGAAACCTGGATGACCCGCTTCCCCGATCTCGAGGCACTCGCCCAAGCGCCCCGCAGCGACGTCCTCGCCACCTGGCAAGGTCTGGGCTACTACCGGCGTGCGCGCGCCCTGCACGAAGCCGCCGTTCACCTCGTGCGCGACCACGGCGGCACCTTCCCCACCACCGAGACCGGTTGGCGCGCCCTTCCCGGCATCGGCAGCTACACCGCCGCCGCCATCCTCGCCTTCGCGCAGGGGGAACGCACCCTCGCCATCGACGGCAACGTCCGCCGCGTCGCCGCCCGCCTCCTCGCCCACCCCGCACCCAAGGACGCCGAGATTCGTGAGGCGCTCCTCCCCCTCCTGCCACGCCGCCAGCCTGAACGCGGCACCGAAGCCCTCATCGAACTCGGTGCCACCGTCTGCACCCCGCGACAACCCCGCTGCCCCGCCTGCCCCCTCGCGCCCGCCTGCCAAGCCCACCAGCAGGACGCCGTGCTCGCCTACCCGGCGCCACGCGCCCGCCGGACGCCGCCCACCCGCAATCGCTACGCCCTCGTCCACCTCCGCGACGACGAGATCCTTCTCGAACGCCGTCCCGACGAGGGGCTCCTCGGTGGCCTTTGGGGCTTCCCGCAAACGGAGACGCTGCCCACCGGCCGCGCCCTCCCCGCCCTCCGCCACGCCTACACCCACTTCACGCTGCACCTCACCCCCATCGTGACCCCCGAAACGCCCTCCGCGTTGACTGATGCGACCCGCTGGACGCCCGTTCACCAGCTCGAATCCCTGCCCCTCTCCAACGTGGACCGACGCGTCCTCGACCTCCTCGACCAAGAAGGCCTGCTAGCCTCGACGTCATGACCACGCTCCGCGTCCGTTTCGCCGAGACCGACCAGATGGGGGTCGCCCACCATGCCGCCTACGTCGTGTGGCTCGAAGCCGCCCGGGTGGAGTGGATGCGTGAGCGCGGACTCTCCTACCGCGACCTCGAAACCTCCGGCATCTCCATGGCCGTCTCCCGCATCGACGTTCAGTACCGCGCCGCCGCCTACTTCGACGATTCGCTCACGATCCACACGACCCTCGAACGCCTCAAGAGTCGCTACGCCTGCTTCCGCTACCGCATCGAAGGGCCCGACGGCCGCCTCGTCGCCACCGCCGTCAGCGAACACATCGCCACCGACCGCGATGGACGCGCCGTCCGCGTTCCCTCCGCATGGCGTGACGCCCTCGCCGAGCACGTCACCCCCACCTCGGACTGAAGGCCACCGGACCCGCCACGGACCCTAGGCGGGACGGTATCGTGCCGGAACTTGGCGCACCCCGCGCCCCCGCGAGGAGTCCCGCATGACCGCGAACCAACCCACGGACGACCGACACGCCGACAAGATCGTCGCGACCGCCCTCACCTTCGACGACGTCCTCCTCATCCCAGGCGCGAGCAACGTACTTCCCAAGGACGTCGACATCACGGGACGCTTCTCCCGCAACGTGCCGCTCAACACCCCCATCGTCAGTGCCGCCATGGACACGGTCACCGAGACGCGCATGGCGATCGCCATGGCACGCCAAGGCGGGATTGGTGTACTGCACAAGCGCATGAGCGCCGAGCAGCAAGCGGACATGGTCCGCAAGGTGAAGCGTAGCGAGTCGGGCATGATCGTCGATCCCATCACGCTGCCCCGCACCGCGACGGTGGGGGACGCCGAGCGCCTCATGTCGGAGTACCGCATCAGCGGCGTGCCCATCGTCGAGCCGGACGGCACCCTCGTCGGGATCCTCACGAACCGCGACCTGCGCTTCGAGGACGACATGAGCCGCGGCGTCGAGGAGCTCATGACCCACGAGCACCTCATCACCGTCCCCATCGGTACGACCCTCGACGCCGCCAAGGAAATCCTGAAGAACCACCGCATCGAGAAACTCCTCGTCGTCGACGACGCGAACAAGTTGAGTGGCCTAATCACCATCAAGGACATCACCAAGGCCACCGAGTACCCGAACGCAGCGAAGGACCCGCTTGGACGCCTCCGCGTCGCCGCCGCCGTGGGCGGCACGGGCGACCTGCTCGAGCGCGCCGCCGCGCTGGTCGATGCTGGCGTGGATGCGCTCGTCCTCGACAGTGCGCACGGCCACTCGCAAGGCATTCTCGACGCGCTCGTCCGCCTCAAGGAGACGTTCGACGTCGACGTCGTCGCCGGCAACATCGCCACGGCAGCCGCCGCACGCGACCTGATCGACCGCGGCGTGGACGGCGTGAAGGTGGGCGTGGGACCCGGTTCGATCTGCACGACGCGGGTGGTGACGGGCGTCGGCATGCCGCAACTGAGCGCCATCCTCGAAGTGGCGCGCATCACGCGCGACGCGGGCATCCCCCTGATCGGCGATGGCGGAATCAAACAGACGGGCGACGTCCCCAAGGCCCTCGCGGCAGGCGCCACGAGCGTCATGGTGGGGTCCATGCTCGCCGGCACGACCGAAGCGCCCGGCGAGGACATCCTGCGCGACGGACGCCGCTACAAGGCGTACCGCGGCATGGGCAGTCTCGGCGCGATGCAGGGCGGAAGCGCCGACCGGTACTTCCAGGAGAACCAAGCCAAACTCGTTCCCGAAGGCATCGAAGGCATGGTGCCGTACAAGGGTCCGGTCGGCGACGTGCTCTACCAAATGGTGGGCGGTCTCAGGAGCGCCATGGGGTACTGCGGCACGCCGGACTTAGGGACGCTCGCGAGCGACGCGCAGTTCGTGTCCATCACGCAAGCAAGCCTCATCGAAGCGCACCCGCACGACGTGACGGTGACGAAGGACGCACCGAACTACCAGCGTCGCTGACGTCGCACCGGTCGCCTCAGGGGTCGATGGGAAGAGCGTGCGCCCCGGACGTGGGGACGGACTCGAACCTGCGCATGATGGGTTCGACGCCGAAACGCGCGAAGTACGCGAACGGCGACACCGTCCGCTCCTGCAAGCCTCCCCCGGGCAAGAGCAAGCTGCGAAGCCGCCCAAACTGCTCCCGCGTCACGTCGTCGCGAAGCCCCGCCGCGGCCGCCACCTTCGTCTCCAACCTTCGGACCGTCATGGCGAGCACGTCCCGTCCCCGCTCCACCGTGCCCTGAAGCGTCGGGTCGATCGCATCCACCTCGTCGAGCAGGTGCTCCACGACCCGCTCGAGTTCACGGCGCGACGCGTCGAACCGTTCAGCGTGCCCATGAAGCGCCAACAAGCGCGCCTCGAGGACGCCATCGGGATTCGACTGGAACGTGGCCGCCTCCAGGCCATGCTTCGCGAGGATGCGAACCGCGGGGGGTTCGAGCAGCGTGACCGAGGCGCGCGGCCACACGACCGGCATGGGAACGCCATGGTGCGCATACACCCCACGCAACTGCGCGAAGTACCGCAACTCACCCGGCCCCACCACCACGGCTGCCGTGGGCAACACGGCATCTTGCGTGATGGGTCGCAAACCGGCCGCTGGCGTGATCGCCGCCGGATCGCGCTCGAGAACGTCACGAAGGTCCGCGACGGTGAGACGCTCCTGCTCGACGCCGTCGGGGTGAAACGCGCGCCCGTCGAACCTCAACAGGCGCCGGGGTTCGCCTTGCCGTTGCAGGAACAGGTTCGTCGCGTCGCTCGCCCTACCGAGTTGCGGTTCAAAGCCCCGCGCCCGGAGGGTCTCGCCGGCCTCCCGAATGGCGCTGGGCCCCACAGCCGGGTCGGCCGCATCGTGCATCAAGAGGGGGGTGAACCGGCGAGCCATCGCCTCCTGCGTCGGATCAAGCACGATCAGGCCACGGGCACCCAGCACGGCGGAAAGGAGTCGCGCGAACACGTCGGCGATCGTGCTGCCCGCCTCGCTGGCGGCACGGACGATCGCGCGCGCTTCCTGCGCTTGCGGTCCATCGCCATACAGGTCGGTCAGCGTCGCGTCGAGCGTCTCGCCCCACGCGGGCTCCCACGGCGTACGGCCGGCAGGTTGACCCTCGGGAAACGGCAAGCCGAACGAGCGGTACTCCGCTTGGGGGCCAAGCAGGACGGTCTCACGAATCTCGGCGGCATCGTGATCCTGCGCCGCCACCCAAAACACCGCCACGACCGGTCGGTCCTCATGATCGAGTTCCGCGGCGAGCCGAAGCGCCGTCATGGCCTTGCTCAGCGTGAACAACGGTCCAAGCAGCACGCCCGCCTGCTGCCCCGTGACGATCACGCGCGTGCGCGGGTCCCGAAGACGCTCGATGGCCGCGCGTTGGGCGGGGTGGTCGCCCCGCGCCTCCGCCTGCGCCAGCAAGGCTTCCGCCAGGCCCTCCGGATCGTCGACCGGTGGACGGCCGAGTCCCGCCTCGAGATCGTGAACCGGAAGCGAGAACAGGTCACTGAACGCGCCGTTCCGGTAGGCGTCCTCGAACGAACGGGATGGGGGCGAGACGTCGTTGGGCACGCCGGAGGCTACCCCAACCCGCGCCACGGGGAGCGTGTCGTTCGCGTCGTTCGGCATGCACGCCGGCGGCGCGTACGACCGCGACACGCACCCCAGCGTGCTATCGTCCCCACCGTGCCTGACGGCGTTTCCCTGCCCTCTCCCCTCGTCCCGAACGACGCCGGGATGCGCCCCGTGACCCACGGGCCCGCTCGCCGCACGCCATGACGACCACCCAGCCCACACACCGCGTGCACGTCCTCGGCCATCCCCTCGACCTCGTCGATCTCGAATGGGCAGCCCGGTACCTGGCAGAGCGCGCCCACGCGCGTCAGGCCACGAGCGTCGTGACGCTCAACCCCGAACTCGTCGTCCGCGCGCAACGCGACGCCACCGTCCATGCCGCCATCCAGGACGCCACGCTCATCGTCCCCGACGGCATTGGCGTGGTGTGGGCCGCCACCCGCGCGGGTCACACCGTCCCCGGCCGCGTTCCCGGCGTCGAGTTGGCACTCCGCCTCCTCGAACTCGGCGGTCCCGACCTTCCCACCTTCTTCCTCGGCGCGAAACCGGGCGTGGCGCAGCGCGCGGCGGAAGCGGCCCACGCACGCTTCGGCACCCCCATCGCCGGGCAGCACGACGGGTACTTCCCCGCGACACGCGACGAGGCGATTGCCGAGCTCGTTCGCGCCTCAGGTGCACGCATCGTCCTCGTCGGCCTTGGGGAGCGTCAGGAACCGTTCGTCGCCCAGCACTTGAGCGCCTTCGGTCCCGTCGTCGCCCTGTCGGTCGGTGGGACGCTCGACGTACTTGCCGGCGAGGCTCGACGCACGCCCACATGGACGCACCGGTGGGGTCTCGAATGGGCGTGGCGCATCGCGGCGGACCCAAGCCGCTGGCACCGTGCACCCCGCCTCGCGCAATTCGTCTGGAGGGTGCTCCGCGCACCCCGCCGGACCTGAAGCGAACCGTCAGGCCAAGCCGGAACGGACTGCATCCACGAACTGCCTGGCGGTGCGGCCCGAGTAGCCGTTCCCCGAGCGCGCGAAACGGTCGGCCCGCCCCTCCAAATCGGTCATCTCGACCCCACCCGGTTCACGCTCCACCAGCGCGCGGACGATCGCGAGATACCCATTCCGGTCGGTCGACGGGAACGTCACGACGAGGCCAAACCGATCGGCCAACGCCAACCGCTCATGCTGCGTATCCCACGCGTGCACGTCATCATCGAGCGGGTCGGGGCGATCGAACAACCGCTCTTGCAGCAAGTGCCGGCGGTTGCTCGTGGCGTACACGCGCACGTTGTCCGGGCGCGCCTCGACCCCACCCTCAAGGAGTGACTTGAACGGTTGGTACCGCACGTCGCCCGCCTCGAACGCCAAGTCGTCGACGTAGACGATGAACCGTTCCGGTCGACCGACGAGCCAGGAGAGCACCTCGGGCAGCGCCTCGAACAGCTCGGACAGGAGCCACAGGAGGAATGTCGCGTAGAGCCGCGGCGCGCGCATGAGCCTGTCGGCGGCGAGGATGTTGATGCGCCCCGCCCCATTTGCA
>CAJXWR010000068.1 GCA_913062675.1 uncultured Trueperaceae bacterium | reverse complement strand
GGCATCGACGAGAGCGCCTACATCGAGCCGGTCATCAACTACTACACGATTGAAGGGGAAGTGAACTCGATTCCCTTCAACAGCTCGAGCCCCATCCTCTACGCCAACATGCAACTCATGGAAGAGGCGGGCCTCGATCCGAACGCCCTGCCTGGCACGTTCGGTGAAGTGCTCGACGCCTGTGAAGCGATCGACGCTGCCGGCCTCGACGCCAACTGCATCACCTTCCCGCTGCACGGCTGGTTCTTCGAGCAGTGGATGAGCGAACAGAATGCGCTCCTCGCCAACAACGGCAACGGCCGTGACGCACGCGCCACGGAAATGCTGCTCAACAGCGAAGCGGGCCTCCGCATTGGCCAGTTCATGGCCGACCTGGCCGCCGGCGGGTACTACAGCTACACCGGTACCTTCGAGGACTGGAGCGGCTCGGAAGCCATCTTCGGCAACCAGGAGTCGGTGTTCTTCATCACCTCCACGGCCGATGCGGGCAACATCACGCGCGCCGCGGCCGACATGGGCTTCGACGTGAAGACCGGCCTTCTCCCCATCCCCGACGGTGTCGACCGCAACGGTGTCGTCATCGGTGGCGCGAGCGTCTGGCTCACCGAGGGTCACTCCGACGAGGAGCTTGAGGTCGCGCGCGACTTCGTCCTCTACATGACCAACGCGGAGAACATGGTCAGCTGGCACAAGCTCACCGGCTACTATCCCGTCGTGAACGCATCGGTCGACCTGCTCGAGGAAGAAGGCTGGTTCGAGGCGGAACCCAACTTCGCCGTCGCCTTCGACCAACTCCTCGACACGAAAGCCAACCAAGCGAGCGCCGGTGCCCTGCTCGGGATTTTTGGTGAGGTCCGCACGATCGTCGAGGAGGCCCTGCAGCGCATCTACAACGGTGCGGACGTCGAAGAGTCGATGAACCAGGCGAACGAAGAGGCCAACGCCCGCCTCGCGGAGTACAACGCCAACTTCTAAGCCTCTCCAAGCGCGCCATCCTGGCGCGATGACGGAATCGCTAGGGGAGGCGGACCACACCGGGTCCGCCTCCCTCCGTTGAGGAGTACGCTGCCCACCATGAAGGACAATGCCGCATTCACGAGCCGGGTTCTGCCCTGGCTTCTCTTACTCCCCTCGTTCATCATTTTGCTGGTCTTCATCTACTACCCCGCCATTCAGGCGTGGGTGCTGTCGCTGCACCGCTCCAACCTATTCCTCGGCACGCGACGGTTCGTAGGCTTCGACAATTTCACGTTCATGTTCACCGGCACCCTCTCGGCGAAGTACATCCAGGTGGTCGTGCAAACCTTCGCCTACGGCGCCCTCGTCGTCGGTCTCGGTTTGGGCATCTCGGTGGTGCTCGCCACCCTCGCCAGTCAGGACATTCGAGGCGCCCGCATCTACCGCCTGCTCCTCATCTGGCCCTTCGCCCTGTCGCCCGCCGTGGCCGGCACGATCTTCCTCTTCATGTTCAACCCCGACATCGGTAGCGTCAACGAGGTGCTCGACGCGCTGTTCGGCATCAAGCCACGCTGGCTCGACACGCCGTACCTCGCCTTCTCGCTCGTCGTCATCGCCTCGGTGTGGAAGAACCTCGGGTACAACATCGTCTTCTACCTCGCTGCCCTGCAGAACGTACCCAAGGAGTTGAACGAGGCGGCCGCCATCGACGGGGCAGGACCCATCCAGCGGTTCTTCCGCATCACCTTCCCCATGCTCTCCCCCATGACGTTCTTCCTGCTGTTCACGAACCTCACGTTCGCGTTCTTCGAATCGTTCGGCTTGATCGACATCGTCACGAAGGGCGGACCGGTCGGCCCCGAACCGTTCGACGCGGCCGGGCTCACGACCACGATGATCTACCAAGTGACGCTCGACGGGTTTGGCGGGAGCGGCAACACCGGCATCGCCGCGGCGCTCGGCAACATCATTCTCCTGTTCACCGCCATCATCACGGTCCTCCAGTTCCGCTACGGCGGTCGCCGCGTGCAGTACGGAGACAACTGATGACGCATCAACGCCGCACCAGCTGGATTCTGCATGCCGTGTTGATCGTCGCCAGCCTCATCGTGGCGTTCCCCATCCTGTTCGCGCTGCTCAAATCCACCCAGATTCGCAGCGTGGTGCTCTCCCCCAGCCTGATTCCGGGGCCCGCCTTCCTCGAAAACGTCCGCAACGTGTTCCTGAACGCCAACCTGCTCATCTTCATGCGCAACTCCTTCATCGTCGCGATCGCCGTGACGGTCGGGAAGACGCTCCTGTCGCTCATGGCGGGCATGGCGCTCGTGTACTTCCGTTTCCCCTTCAAGCGCTTCGTGTTCGGCATGATCCTCTTGACCCTCATGATTCCCGTCGAGGTGCTCATCGTTCCGCTCTTCGACGTCATCAGCCTGCAACCTCCCGGCACGTGGGAGGAGTGGTGGGCGTGGCTCCAGCGTCCCGACAGGATTCTGTTCCAGCCTGCCGAGTACGGCTTTGGATGGGCGAACACGTACTTCGCGATGATCGTGCCGTTCCTCGCCTCGGCGACGGGCACCTTCCTGTTCCGCCAGCACTTCATGGCCATCCCGCGTAGCCTTGCGGACGCCTCACGCATCGATGGTGCGACCCCGTGGCAGTTCCTTCAGCGGGTGCTCATCCCCATGAGCTGGAACACGATTGGCGCCCTCGCGGTGATCGAGTTCGTGTACGTCTGGAACCAGTACCTGTGGCCCAAGGTGATCATTCGCCGTGAAGAGTTGCAGGTGGTGCAGGTCGGTCTGAACCTCATCATCGGCACGGGTGAAGGGGTCGAGTGGGGGTACGTCATGGCAGGCGCGGTGTTGAGTCTCGTGCCGCCCCTCATCGTGTTCATGCTGCTGCAAGAACAATTCATGCGCGGATTCGCACTGTCCGAATCGAAGTAGCGTTCACGTGTTTCCCTCCGCCCGCAACCCCGGGCGGGGGGGAAACGACCCAACAACCTCAGCTGCGGGAGCTTCGCACCACGTGAATCCACGCCCACGCGGTGCGCCATGGCACGTCACGATCCTGCGCACCGGTGCGCAACGCCCGCTCCAGAATGTTCACCTGGCCCTCGTCGAGACCCTCGGCGAGGAGCTCCCGGCGGAAGGGGGCACCCTCTGCGAACCAGGCATCGAACGCGCGTGAGGGGAGGCGCCGCACGCCCTCCAGATGAGACCGGTCGAGCGTGACCTCGAACCCGGGATGGCGTTCGAGCTCGGCGACCCACGCCTCGGGATCGAACCGGAAGCGCGCCTCGCTCGCCTTCGCGTACGCACGCGTCTCCACCACCTCGAGTGCACGCAACAACGCGCCCGAGAGGTCATCACGGTCCTTCACCAACTCGTGAAGCCGCGTTCCTTCCGCGGGTCGCGGATCGACGAACCAGGCGTCACCCCCTTCCGCCAACCAGCCCAGCATGGTGACGAGGGCGGCGCGGTCGGCCCAACTGGCCTCACTGGCGCGCCGCACCGCCACGATCATGTCGAAACGGGGTGGACCCTCGCCCTTCGCCTCGCCATGCGAGGTTCCAGCAGCCTCCAGGACGCGCGGAAGATCCTCGTGCCCGACGAGGACCACGGGCCGCTCGAGCTCCGGCAGGTGCCGGGTCGCCCCCTCGATTACGTCGCGTTGCGCCTCGGTCGCGCAGAGGGTCCAGACCTGACCCTCGGGCGTCCGCCGCACGGCCTCGAAGGTCACCCAACCCGAACCCCCACTCAGGTCGAGCACCCGGTGGTGCCGGGCGAGACGGAGTCGCTCGAACAGGGCGTCGCGAATCTGCGCCACGCTCTCCCCCATCCCCGACGTGGTGCGCGCCAACCAACGATCACGCGCATCGTCCCCTGGACTCCACGACAGGCTTTCGGGAGGTGCGTCCGCATCACCCTCGAGCATCGCGGCGAGTTGCGCCTCCCGCCTTCGCGCCACCTGGTCGGCAATCCCAGCCTCGTAGCCCTGCCGGGACGGCTGGTAGAACAAACGGCCTTGCAGCGCACCGGGCAGGTACTGCTGCGCCACCCAATGGTCGCGGTACGCATGGGGATACAGGTACCCCTGACCATGACCGAACCCCTCGGCGTCACGATTCCCGTCCTTGAGGTGGGTGGGGACCTCCCCTCGACCCTCGCGCTCCACCGCCGCGAGGGCGTCGAAGAAGGCGAGGGTGCTGTTCGACTTCTCGGTCGTCGCGAGGTAGAGGGTGGCCTGGGCGAGGTGGTAGCGGCCCTCGGGCATGCCTACCGCCTCGTACGCCTGCGCCGCCGCCTCGGTGTGGACGAGCGCCTGCGGGTCGGCGAGCCCCACGTCCTCACTCGCGAGAATGCGGAGTCGGCGGAAGATGAAGCGTGGATCCTCGCCGGCGTGCACCATCTTGGCGAGCCAGTACAGCGCCGCATCGGGGTCGGATCCCCGCACGCTCTTGATGAACGCGCTGATCACGTCGAAGTGCGCGTCGCCCTCCTTGTCGTACAGCACGGCGCGCTTCTGGATCGACTCCTCCGCCGTCCCGCGGTCGACATTCACGACCCCCTCCACGTCGGGCTCGGTGGTGACCACGGCAAGTTCGAGTGCATTGAGCAGCGAGCGGGCGTCCCCATTGGCGACGCTCACGAGATGATCGAGCGCCTCCGCGTCGAGCTCCACGCCGAGGCGACCAAACCCGCGCTCCTCGTCGGCGAGGGCCGCATGCACCACGCGGCGCAGGTCCTCCTCGCCGAGGGGAACGAGTTGGAAGATGCGGCTGCGGGAGACGAGGGCGGGGTTGACCTCGAAGAACGGATTCTCGGTCGTCGCCCCGATAAACGTCACGACGCCCGCCTCGACGCTGGGGAGCAGAGCGTCCTGTTGCGCCTTGTTGAAGCGGTGCACCTCGTCGATGAAGAGGAGCGTGCGTTTGCCGAGCGATTGGCGTTGCTCGGCAGCCGCGATGGCCTCGCGAATGTCCTTCACGCCGGACAGGACGGCGTTCATGGCGACGAAGTCAGCCTTCGTCGCACCAGCGATGACGCGCGCGAGCGTGGTCTTCCCCGTGCCGGGAGGCCCGTGGAAAATGACGCTCGACAGACGGTCGGCGAGGATCGCGCGGCGGAGCAAGCGTCCCGGCCCGAGCACGTGGTCTTGGCCGATGAACTCATCGAGCGTGCGGGGGCGCATGCGCGCGGCGAGTGGTTCACTCGCCGCGGCGAACAGGTTGGCTTGCGGCGTGCGTTGCATGACCCTGATGCTAGCGCGTGGTGGGGGACGTGCTGAGCAGCACCTGCTCGAGGAAGGTCACGATGCGCTCGAGCGCGCCCTCGTCGATCGTGGTGCGAATCTGCGCGTACTCGGCCACCGCACCGGTCTCGGCGGGTTGCAGCAGGTGGTTGAGACCCGGGAGGAGGACCACGTCGGTGGCCTCGTGCGTCCCTTCGAGTGCGCGTCGTGCCGCCTCGACGTTGGCGTCCGCGGTGACCTGCACGTCGCGCTCGCCATAGAGCGCGAGGGTGGGCACCTCGAGCTTCGCGAGCGCCTCGGCAGGCGTGGAGAGAACGAGGTCCTGGAAGGTCGGCATGCGCGTTTCCGCGACGGCAGCGTCGAGGACCGCGTCCACGTTGGGTGGCCGTTGCGCCTCGGGCAGCGCGGCGAGTTGCTCCGCGGCGCGTTCCCGCGTGAGCGCCACGGCCGCATCCTCGTCCCCCTGCAGGAGTGCTGCGTGCAGCGCGCGAAGGTAGGCGACCTGCGCATCGAGGTCGGACCGTTCGGCGCCGGCGAGCGCGTAGATCGCCTCGTTCTGCGTGACGAGGAGGTCCACGCCGTCAATGGCGGGGGCGGCGAGCAGGACGAGCGCCGCAACCGGAGGGTCATCTTGCAGCTCGGTCGCGGCCCGGGGCGCGATGATGCCGCCTTCGCTGTGCCCGAGCAGGGCGAGCCGGCTGGCATCCACGTCACCGCGTTCATTGAGGAACTGCAGGGCGGCGTGCACGTCCCCGACGAGTCCGTCGTACCCGGCGGCCCCCAGGTCGCCGTCGCTGCCCCCCACCCCGCGATCGTCCCAGCGCAGGGCACCCAACCCGCGGCGTGCGAGTGCGTCGGCGAGCACCGCCATGGTCGGGTGGCCCATCACCGTCCCGTCCCGGTCTTGCGCACCAGACCCGTTGATGAGGAGAACCACGGGAGGCTGAGGTGAATCGGGAAGGGTGAGCGTGCCGGCAAGCGTTCCGGCAGGCCCGCGCCAGGTGACGTCCTCCACGCGGTACGGGAAGGGTGCGACGGGCGTTTGGGGTCGCTCGGGAGGGGCGCCCGCGGCCCCTTCAGCGTCACGCGTGAGTCGGAACGGCAGTCGGGCGGCCCCTTGCGTGAAGGTGCCGGTCATCGCCTCCCCATCGAGCGTGCCTTCGAACCGCGGGTCGCCCGCGAGGCTGGGCGCGCCGAACCGCACGGCACCGTCTTGGGTTGCGGCGATGTCGGCGAGCGGAATGCCGAAGGCGCCCTGCGGTGGAATGTCGAACGTGCCCGTCAGACCGGCGGGGGTCCGTTCGAACGCCACGCGAATCTCGAGGTTGATGCCGTCCGGCTCGAGAGCGCCCGTCCACGTGCCGGCGAGCGGATCGCCTTGCGCGAAGGCGAGGGCTGCGAGGAGAACGGCAACGAGCATGGGGAAGGTGCGGCGCGGCTTCATGACGTCAGTATCGCGCACGCTTCGCTCCGGGAGGGTATCGACCGTGGAGGCACCGCAGAGTGGGGGTAGCATGGGCCCCGTGCCGGTCTACGCCATCGACAAGCCGCTCGGACTCACCTCGCACGACGTGGTGGCCCGCGCACGTAAGGTCCTGGGTACCCGCCGCGTGGGTCACGCCGGTACCCTCGACCCCCTCGCGACGGGCGTGTTGCTGATTCTCTCCGAGGAAGCGACGAAGCTGTCCCCCTGGTTGACGGGGTCCGACAAGCACTACCTGGCGTGGGTGGCGTTGGGCGCCGACACGCCGACGTGGGATGCCGAAGGGCCGATTGAGCGAACCGCCGACGCGTCGCACCTGACGCGCAGCGACGTCGAGGCTGCCCTACCTCCCTTCCTCACCCTTCGTGAGCAGGTGCCTCCGCGCCATAGCGCCATCAAGGTGGATGGGGAGCGCGCCTACCGGGCTGCACACCGGGGCGAGGATGCCCCCGCTCTACCCGCGCGCCCCGCCGGGTACCGAAGCGTGACGCTGCTCGCGTTCGGAGCGCGTCACGACCTCCCCACGCAGTTTGCCTCCACCAAACAAGGGTGGCGCCCAACCGAGAGCGGTCGCACCTTCGCGCTGCCACCCGCTCTCGCCGACCTGCCAATCGCGCTCTTCGCCGTTCAGGTGGCGGCGGGCACGTACCTTCGCGCCTTCGCGCGCGACCTGGGGGAGGCGCTCGGCGTGCCGGCGCACCTGGCTGGCTTGGTGCGCACGCAGGCGGGCGGGGTGGACCTGGAGGCCTGCGTGCCTCTCGATGCGCTCGCCGAGGTGGAGGGCGTGCGGGCCCGGGACGCCCTCGATTTGCCGCACGCGACGCTCGACGCGACGCAAGTCCAGCGCGTCCGGATGGGGCAACGCCTTCCCGTCGATGCGCTTCCCGCGTCCTCGGGCGAAGGGGAAGTGATGCTGCTCGACGAGGCGGGCAACCTCGTGGCGATTGCGCACCTCGCGCCGAGTGGCATGCGACTGCGGCGCGTCTGGCCAGACACGAGTCGGTAACGCACAACGCATACTTCGTATACACTCATGCATGCGCGTAACGCAGGCCCGAGGTGATGCACCCCATGGAGCCCAACGCTGCAACAAGGAGTCGCCATGATCATCGGCATTCCCAAGGAAACCAAGAACCACGAGTACCGCGTGGCCGCCACCCCAGCCGCCGTCCATGCACTCGTCACGGCGGGGCACACCGTCCACGTGGAGACGCGTGCGGGTGAGGGAAGCAGCTTCCCCGACGAGGCGTACGTGGAGGCCGGTGCGCAAATCGTCGCGACCGCGGCGGACGCCTGGGCCGCGGAACTCGTCCTGAAGGTCAAGGAACCGACTGCCAGCGAGTACGGCTTCCTGCGCAGCGATCAACACCTCTTCACCTACCTCCACCTGGCGGCGGACCGGGCGTTGACCGATGCCCTGCTGTCGGCGGGCACGACCGCCATCGCCTACGAGACGGTGCGCGGACGTCAGGGTGGCCTGCCACTTCTCACCCCCATGAGCGAAGTGGCGGGACGCATGGCGCCGCAGGTGGGTGCGTACCACCTCGAGCGCTCGCTCGGGGGCCGTGGCGTGTTGCTGGGTGGCGTGCCGGGCGTGGAGCCTGGCGAGGTCGTCGTCCTTGGCGGGGGCGTGGTCGGGACGAATGCTGCGAAAATGGCGATGGGTCTCGGCGCGCGCGTGACGCTTCTCGACGTCGATCATCGGCGCCTTCAGTACCTCGACGACGTGTTCGGGGGTCGCGTCGCCACGGTGATGAGCAACGCAGGCACCGTGCGCGAGGCCGCCATGCGTGCCGACCTGCTGATCGGTGCCGTGTTGATTCCCGGTGCGCGTGCGCCCCGGCTCGTGCCGCGCTCCCTTCTTGCCGACATGAAGCCCGGCGCGGTGATCGTCGACGTCGCCGTCGACCAGGGGGGCTGCGTGGAGACGATCAAGGCCACCACCCACGATGCGCCCACGTACGAGGTGGACGGCATCGTGCATTACGGCGTGGCGAACATGCCCGGCGCGGTTCCGAACACGAGCACGCGGGCGCTCAGTGCGCAGACGCTGCCGTACGTCGAGCGACTCGCCGCACACGGCTTGCAAGCGCTCCGCAAAGACCCTGCCTTCCTGCAGGGCTTGAATACGCACGCGGGTCAGTTGACCGAAGCGGCCGTGGGTGAAGCGTTCGGCCTTCCCGTCGTGGATCCTGCCGCCGCACTGGCAGGTTGACGCGTCGCGTCAACGCAACTGGGCAAGCGCCTTTCGAATCAGGGTTTCGGCGTTCGCGTCGGGGTGCGCATCGGCCAGTTCACTGATGGTGGCCTTGACCGTCGCCTCGCGGTAACCGAGCGCCATGAGCGCGTCGATGGCGTCACGCGCCTCGCCGGCGAGCGTGCCGGGGACCTTGCCCGCCCCCTCCGTCGTACCTCCCCCGTCGACGTGGGAGAGGAGTGCTTCGGGGAGGCGTGAATTCAAGTCGAGGATGATGCGTTCCGCCGTGCGTTTCCCCACGCCAGGTGCGGCGGAGAGAAGGGCGGGATCGTCGTTCACCACGGCGGTGATGATCGCGTTCCTGGGGAGGTGACTGAGTACGGCGAGCGCGAGTTTCGGGCCGACGCCACTCACGCCAATCAGCGCTCGGAACAGCGTGAGGAGCGATGCATCGTCGAACCCGTAGAGCGTGAAGGCATCTTCGCGTACGGCGAGGTGCGTGTGGAGGCGGATGGGCTCCCCCACCTTCGCGCGGCTCACGGTCGCGGTGGGAGCCAGCACTTCGATGCCCCAGGCGCCCGCGCGAACGACGAGCGAGGTTTCGCGCACCTCCTCGGTGATGCCGTCGAGGAAGGCAATCATGCAATCTCCTCCCACAGCGGCGCAAAGATCGCCTCATACCCGACGTCCTCGAGGGTTGCGCAACCGGTGAGTTGCATGACGGCGCGAAGCTCACCGGCAAGGCGTTGCGTTTCGTTGCCCGGGTCGGGCAGGACGGCTTCGGCACCGAGTGCGAGGTAGCGGAACACGTCGAGACCGCCGCGGACGGGTCCGGCGACGTACACGCCAATCATGCCGGCGACGGTATCGAGCACCTCGGGAAGCACCTCGGCGGCAGCGGGCGCAGCCACGTGGCGTCCAGCGGCGGAGCGGAGGATCACGCCATCGAGACCCGCTTCGGCCGCGATCTCGGCGTCGCCGGGACTGACGATGCCGTCGATCCAGACAGGGCGGTCGACCGCAGCGCGCAACTCGGCGAGTTCCTCGCGTTGGCGGGGGTGCCAGGCGGAGGTTCCGAACGGGACGGGGTCGGTCATGGGGGTGAGGTCGAGAATGACGCCGGCAGGTGCGAGGGCGCCGAGGCGTCGTGCGGTCGTCATCACCTCGGCCATGCGACCGACGGGAATGCGAAGCAGGAGGTGGGCGAGGATGCGTTCCTGGTCGCCTGCATCCCGCGGAACGAGGTCGGCATCGAGCCGGGCGAGGGGCCATGTGGGCGTCTCGGTTTGCCAGGCATCCAGGGTCGGTACCAGCGGCGCGGGGAGGGTGTGCGCCAAGAGGCGCATGGTCGCATCGGCCTCCTCGACGCCGTGAAGCAGTCGAGGCAGGAGGGCGTGCTGGTCGAGGGCGCGGGCGTCTCGGTCCATCGCCGTGCATGGTACCGCGCGGTCTCGTCGTCGCGTGCCGAAGGGCTCCGCCTATCGTGCGTGGGTGCGGTAGGCTTTTGGGCCATGCATCCCGTCCTGACCGGTTTGGGTCTTCTCATGGTCGCCATCGTGCTCGAGGTGTTCGCGACCTCCATGCTGCAGGCGTCGAGGCAGTTCACGCGCCTCGTGCCGAGCCTCTTGACCGGCGTGGGCTACGTCGGCGCGTTCTACTTCCTGGCCCTCTCCTTGCGCACGATTCCGCTGGGGGTGGCCTACGCCGTGTGGGCGGGCATCGGCATCGTGCTCGTGGCGCTCATCGCGGTGCTCGTGTTTCGCCAGCCGGTGGATGCGGCGGGCGTACTCGGCATTGCGTTGATCATTGGCGGCGTGGTGGTGTTGAACGTCTTTTCGGGCATGGCGCGACACTGAGATTGCGTCTGGCTTCGGTACCCTCGGGGCGATGATTCACGTACGAGGACTCACGAAACGGTTTGGTGCCGTGACGGCCGTGGAGGACGTGTCGTTCGACGTTCCGGCCGGCACGATCTTTGGTCTGCTCGGGCCCAACGGTGCGGGCAAGACGACGACGCTTCGCATGCTGGCCACGCTGCTGCGTTCGGACGCCGGTACCGCTTCCGTGGCGGGTCTGGACGTGGTGCGGGACGCGGAGGCGGTCCGGAGCCGGATTGGCGTGGTGAATGGCGGCATGGGGCTGTACGACCGTTTGACCGGCCGGGAGGTGCTGCACTGGTTCGGCGGGTTGTACGGCATGTCGCGGGAGGCGGTCGAGGCGCGCATCGATGCGCTCGATGGCCTGCTGGACTTGGGGGGTACGTTGACGCGCCGTTGCGGGGATTTCAGTACCGGGATGAAGCAGAAGATCGTGATTGCGCGCGCGGTGTTGCATGACCCGGACGTCCTGTTCTTTGACGAGGCGACGAGTGGCCTCGACGTGATGGCGCGGCGTGCGGTGCTCGACTTCGCGCGCGGCTATCCGAGCGCGTCTCGGGTGGTGGTGTGGAGCACGCACGTGATGAGCGAGGCGGAGGAGTTGTGCGACCGGGTGGGCATCATGCACGAGGGCCGGTACCTGGCCGAGGGCACCGTGACCGAGCTTCGCGCGGAGGCGGGGGACGCCGTGAACCTGGAGTCAGCGTTCTTCCGGCTCGTGGAACGGGCGCAACGTGGGGAGGGGGGGGCGTGGGGGGGCGCATGGCGTGGGGG
>CAJXWR010000067.1 GCA_913062675.1 uncultured Trueperaceae bacterium | reverse complement strand
GTCGCTGGTGGGGATGGACTGGCGCAACGCGAAGTCTTCGAGTGCGCCTCCGAGGACGTAGTGGGTGGCGGTGAGGCCGGCGAAGGCGCCGCTCATGGCCATGGCGAGGATGGTGTTGCGCGCGATGCTTGCCCCGCCGTACTCCGCGGCGCCCGGCGCCTCCCCGACCGCGCGGAGTTCGTAGCCCCACTTGGTGCGCCACAGGAAGACCTGCATGAAGACGGCGGCGGCGATGGCGATGAGGAAGCCGGCGTTGAGGTTGGACGGCGGTACTTCGAAGGGCACGCTCCTCAGGCCGAACAGGGTCGCCGCGCCGTAGCTGGCGGCTGCCGCAATGCCGGCGGCGAGGAGACGCCGGGGCCAATTGCGCAGCGCGAGACGCGCCCCGAAGAGGAGAACGATCGCGGTGACGGCAAGCGCGATCCAGGCGGCCACGTCCACGGTCGTCATCGTGGCGCCCACCATGGTCTCGGGATCGACGCCGAACAGGCTTGGGAGTTGCGGGAGCCGGGCGGTCTCCTGAAGGGGGACCGATTTCGGGTCGGAGCCCGCCACTTTGAAGGGCAGGTTGATGGTGACGGGTCCATCCCCGGCGCGGGGCCAACCGGCGACCGTCATGACGGCGAGCAGCGCGACGGCGAGGATGGATGCGGTGCGGCGCGGCGCGGCACCTGCGAGTGAGCGCAGGCGGGGGATGAGCGCGAGTGCACTGAACACGAGAATCGCAACGCCGAGGGCGGTGAGGATGCGCAGTGCGGACGCGGCGAAGACGGGGCTCGACGACAGGACGAACAGGAGGAGCGAACTAGCGATGAAGTTCATGAGGATGGTGTTGATGACTTCGTTCGCGCCGAAGCGTGCCTTGAGGAACCCTGGAATGGCGCCCCACAAGCCACCCCCGATGGCCGCTGCGAGGACGGAGGCGGGGAGGACGAGGAGGGTGGGTCCGGGGAGGTAGACGCCGACGAACATGGCGAAGAGCGCGCCGAGCACCATCTGGCCGGGTGCACCAATGTTGAAGAGGCCGGCGCGGAAACCGAACGCAACCCCGAGGCCGGTGAAGATGAGGGGGGTGGCGAACTTGAGGGCTTCGAAGAAGCCTTCGAACGTGCCGAGCGAACCGGCGAAGAGGGTGTAGTAGGCGAGCCAGAGGACGTCGAGTCGTCCCGTGAGGTACGTCTGCCAGGTGTCGACCGTCACGTCACTCCCGATGGGGGTGGCTTGGAGTGCGAGGACGACCACGGCAGCGGCGGCGAGCGCGAGCAGGATGGCGGTGAGGGGAATGGCGACGGTGTCGATGAGGCGCTGCACGAAGCGGTCGCCGGCCGGGTGGACGCGGGCGCCGAAGAGGATGGCGAGCGCGCCGGTGACGATGGCGAGGAAGGCGGCGAAGCCGGGTCCGATGTCGTCGTACGGGAGTCGGCGAATGCGGACGCCCGCATCGCCGGCGCGTTCCTGGATGACGGTGAGTTCGAGCTGCGCGGCGTCGCCGAGAAGCGCTTCGAGTGCGGGTACGTCGACGCGGGGACTTGGATCGGCGAGGGCGTCTTCGAGCGTGGTCTGCACCACGCCTCGGCGGGCGTCCTGGTAGGTGGACGCGTGTTGATCGAGGCCGGTGAGGGTCGTGGCGACGAGGAGGGCGCCGGAAGCGATCCAGGTGATTTGGCGCGTCCGCTTGGGCGCTGCTGCGCCTGCGGCGGCTCCTGCGAGGCCGATCAGGGTGAGAACGAGGACGGGGGTTTGGCTGGGAACGTGCACCGGGTCGGTACGTCCGGTGAAGTCGACGACGCGGTTGGGGAGGAGCGTGAGGGCGCCTCGCGACCCGGTCTCTCGGTTGAAGGCGGCCCAGGGGGCCAGCCACACGGCGAGGAGGGTAACGACGACGAGTGCGGCGACGGTGATGCGTTCGCTCACGACGGGCATGATACCGGACCGCGATGCGTTTTCCCTCGTGTGTGGGCAGTTGGGTGGCGGGTTACCTGCGACGGAGGATGCCGCGCTTCACGAGCTCGTGGAACGCCGTGCGTTCGAGCGAGGCATCGCTGGGCGCCGTCGCGGTCAAATCGGGCGGTGCCGTGAGGGGTACGTAGCGGTGGCCGGCATCGCGGGTTTGGCGGAGCAGGAGGGCTTCATGCTCGTCGAGCGCTTGCCGGTAGCGGCGAACGTCGTCGGCATCCACGTCGATGCGGCTGCCGGTTTCGACGTCGTGAAGTTCTGCGCTGGTCGGCGTGGGGTGGCGCTCGTCGTGCGCGAGGGTGGCAAGCAGGAGGAGATCGAGGCGGCGTGCGCGCGCAGCTCGGAGTGCGGGTTGAAGCGAATGAGGGTCGAGGAAGTCGGACAGGACGATGAGGAGGGCGGCACCGGGGTGGCTGGGAAGGGCGAGCGCGTGCCGCGCGATGGCGCTCGGGAGACTGGCGTCCGTGGTGGGTTCGGACAGACTCGTGGCGAGGAAGGTGTCGATGGCGTTGTGGGGGATGGCGTGTCCCTGCCTGGGTGGGCTGGAGGTTCCGGAGAGGCGGTGGAAGCGGAGGCTGCCTTCGTGGCGCGAAGCGCCGGTGAGGATGCGGGCGATGGCGTTCACCCAGCGGTGCTTGGCGTATAGCTGCATGCTGGGGGAATCGTCGATGAGGAGGTGAACGTCGGCGGCGCGTTCGGCTTGGTAGAGGCGCGTGGTGAGGCGACCGGTGCGGGCGTAGGCGCGCCAGTCGACGGCACGTGGATCGTCCCCGGGTTGGTAGGGCCGGTCGTCGAGGTAATCGAGCGAGCTTCCCGCTTGGCGGCTGGTTCGTTCCCCGCGGGTGGAGCCGCGTGCGTGCGTGGCGAGGGCGTAGCGGTTGAGCAAGCCGCTCGGTACGCCGCGCGCCGGGTCGGCGTCAGGCACCGTCGCGAGGGACTTCGGGCACGGTTTCGAGAAGCATGTCGAGGATGGCGTCGACGTCGCGACCTTCGACTTCCGCATCGAAACTGAGGAGGATGCGGTGGCGGAGGGCGGGGTGCACGGCGCGTTTGAGGTCTTCGAACTCGACGTTGGGTCGCCCGGCGAGCATGGCGTACCCCTTGGCGGCGAGGACGATGGCTTGTGCACCGCGGGGGCTTGCGCCAAGTCGTACGTCGTCGAGGTGGTGGCTTGCTTCGACGAGTCGAGCGGCGTAGTCGAGGCCCGCTCGCGCAATGGGGGTGGCGCGCAGGCGCCGTTGCAGGGTGAGGAGTTCGTCGCGCGGGAAGATCACGCTGGGCGATTCGGCTTCACTGCCCGTGGTGGCGTCGAGAATCTGGACGAGGGTGGCCGTATCGGGCCTGGGGACGTCGAGCTTGAAGAGGAAGCGGTCGAGCTGCGCTTCGGGGAGGGGGTAGGTGCCCTCCATTTCGATGGGGTTCTGCGTGGCGAGCACGAGGAACGGGTCGGGCAGGTCGTGTCGTTCACCCCCGGCGGTGACGATGCGCTCCTGCATGGCTTCGAGAAGGGCCGATTGCGTCTTGGGGGTGGCGCGGTTGATTTCGTCGGCGAGGAGGACGTGGGTGAAGACGGGTCCGGGCCGGAACTCGAATGTGCCGTCATGCTCGCGGTACACGCTGCTGCCGGTCACGTCGGCGGGCATGAGGTCGGGCGTGAACTGGATGCGTCCGAAGGTGAGGTCGGTGGCCGCGGCGAAGGCGCGGACGAGGCGCGTCTTGCCGAGCCCGGGGGCGCCTTCGATGAGGACGTGGCCGCGCGCGAGCGCGGCGACGAGGAGATCGTCGATGAGGGTCTCTTGCCCGAGGATGACGGTGCCGATGGCTTGCGCGAGTTCGCGTGCGCGGGCGGCGACGATTTCGGGTGTGGGTTCGTGGGCGGGTGTCACCTGGGCCTCCTACCTGCGAGCATACCGGTGGGTGGGCGTAGACTAGAACGGATGGAAACGTCGTTTGGTCGTGTGCAGTTGCGTCCGTTGTCCGCACTGTCGAATGAGGATTGGCGTCGGTTGCATGCACACTTTCGTGATGCGGAAATCTCGTATTTGAACGGCACACCGCCCAACCGGATGCCGATGTGGTTGCTGCGTCGCGTGTTGCGGATGGATGCTCGCCGCCCGGATCGTGAAGCGTTCGGGATCTTTGACGAGTTGGGGTCCTACATCGGGACGGCGGAGTTGTACGACGTGCGGGGGGACGTTGCGACGCTCGGGATCATCATTGGCGAGAAGACGCATTGGAACCGGGGGTATGGACCGGAGGCAATGCACGCGCTGTTGGGGTACGCATTCCGCGAGTTGGGCTTGCGTTTGGTGGAGTTGAAGACGTACGCGGACAACCTTCGGGCACAAGCGGCGTTTCGGAAGGTGGGTTTTCGGGAGGTGCGTCGGCTGCCGGCCCGGGAGGGTCGGACGGACGTGTTGATGGAGATCGGTCGGGATGCGTGGTTGGCGGGCCGGCGGCAGGCCGACGAGGGAATCGACGTGACGGTCCGTGATGCTTGACACGCCGCGGACGCGCGAGTAACCTTTCCGTTGCTGACGTTAGGGTCGTTAGCTCAGTTGGCAGAGCAGCTGACTTTTAATCAGCGGGTCGTAGGTTCGAGCCCTACACGACCCACCAGCTTGGCCCCTTCGACTAGCGGTTAGGTCACAACCCTTTCAAGGTTGCGGCACGAGTTCGAATCTCGTAGGGGTCACCAAGACGGAGAGGCTTCGGCCTCTCCGCCTTCTTTTGTTAAGCGTCACTTTTTGCGTGTGGAACGACTTTGCTCACTGGCCTATCCGCGCTCATCGACCCTACGCTTACGAATCGTTTGCATTTGCGAGACTTGGGTGCTATCTTTCTTTCGTTTCGTAAGCGCCGGAGCGCTTGCAGAAGGAGGCACGCATGCGCACCACGCCCGAACTCACCTCGACCACCCACCCACACGATCCCGTCCACGAAGCCCAGCGAGCCGTGCAGCGCATTCTCGGCGCCAACCAGCGACACAGCGCGTACCGCGACGCCTGCCTCGGGCTCGTCCCCACCGAGAACCGCCTGAGCCCGCTCGCGCAACGCGCCATGACGGGCGACCTGTCGCACCGCTACCTGTTCCAGAATCCGCAGTGGCGCTACGTCGGCGGCAAGCACCTCGCCGAGATCGAAAGTGAAGCGCAGCGCCTCGCCTGCGATGTGTTTGGCGCCCAGCACGCCAACGTGCGTCCCCTCTCGGGCGAGAACTGCACGAACATCGTCATTCACGCCATGCTGCCCAAAGGAGGCGCCTTCTACCACCTCGCCATGGAGGACGGCGGCCACTTTGCAGCAGCCAGTGTCGCCGACCGCCTGACCGACGACCGTCACCTTCTTCCCTGCGACCCCACTTCCGGAGGGCTCGACCTTGAGGCGTGCGCCATCGCGTTCGCCGCCGCCCCACCCGACGTGATCTACCTCGACGCGTCGATGATGCTGCGCGCGCACCCGATTCGCGAACTGCGCGCGCTCGTCGGCCCCGAACCCATCATCGTCTACGACGCCTCCCAGGTCTTCGGGCTGTTGGCCGGCGGGACCTTCCAAGACCCCCTCGAGGAAGGGGCCGACATCCTCTCGGGCAGCACCCACAAGTCCCTCCCCGGACCGCAGAAGGGCATGATCCTCACGCGCCGTGCCGACCTGATGGAACGCATCGACGCCACGATCTTCCCCGGACACGTCTCAAACTTCCACCTGCACCACGTCGCCGCCCTCGCCGTGACCCTCGCCGAATCGCAAGCCTTTGGACGCGCCTACGCCGAGGCCACCATCGCCAACGCCCGCGCCCTCGCTGCCGGTCTCGCCCAGCGTGGCCTGAGCGTCCAAACCGAAGCGCCGCACACCGACTCGCACCAGGTGTGGCTCGACGTGACCGACGTGGCCACACCGGACGAAGCGGTCGAACGACTCCACGACGCGAACCTGATTGCGAACGTGAACCTCCTGCCCACCCTGCGCGCCAAGGGGCTCCGCCTCGGCACGCCCGAGGTCACGCGCCTTGGCATGGGCGTCGAAGAGATGGACGCGATCGCCGGCTTGATGCACGATGCCCTTGCCCACACCCGTCCCATTGGCGAGGTCCAGGCCGACGTGCTCACCCTGGCGGAACGGTTCCGCGAGGTGCACTACGCGTTCCCCGCCGACCTCCTGGCGTGACCCTCGTCGAACGGCTCGCGGGTGCCGACGCAGGCCAGGAAATCCACCTACCTCTGGACTTGATCGTCACCGACGACTGGACGACGCCGTCACTCGTCCACGAACTCGACCGCCTGAACGTCCATCATTCGGCCGTTCCTGTCGTCCTCGTGCACGACCACACGCTCACCCCGGACGCCTACGCATTGCCCTCGCAGCGCGCGGAGCGCGACAAGGCGGAGCACCTTCGAACCGTGCGCAAGGCTTTCGCGCAGCGCTTCAACGCGGACGTCATCACGGGCGAGGGCATTCAGCATCACGTCCTGTTCGAGCAAGGGCGCGTCACGTGCGACATGCGTGTTCTCGGCAACGACTCGCACACGCCGACGCTCGGCGCCTACGGCGCTCTAGCCTTCGCAGGCCAGCCCGCGACCGTGGCGCGCGCCATCCAAACGGGCGCCCTAACCCTCACGGTTCCGCACACCTTCACGATCGAACTCGATGGCACGCTTCCACACGGCGTGACGGTCCGCGACGCGGTCCTCACGATGCTCGGCCGACTGCGCGACCCCGACGGCATTCCGCGCCGCACCATCGGTCGAGCACTGCAGTTCCAGGGATTCGGTCTCGAACCCCTCGCCCCCTCCGAACGCGCCATCCTCGCCAACATGGCGCCCGAAGCCGTCGCAGCCACGAGCGTCTTCACTGGGGATTCCGACGCCCTTCCCCCCGACCTGACGCTCGACCTGTCCAGCGTCCTCCCGGTCGCTGCACGCAGCCCCTCACCCCGTGACGCCGTACCGCTCGATGCCACGCAGCCAGCCACGCGCGTCCACCGCGTCTTCGTCGGAACCTGCGCGGGCGGTACCGAGGAGGAGATTCGCGCCTTCGCGACGCACCTCGAGACCCGCCTCCCTGCCGGAACCCAGGTCGCATGCACCACGGTCGTTGCGCCCGCCACGCGCAGCGTGGCCTTGCGCCTCGAGGCTGACGGAACGCTCGATGCACTACGGGAGCGCGGGGTACAAATCGAACCGCCCGGCTGCAGCGCGTGCTTCGGATTCGGCCTTCCCCGCCTCGAGGACGGCGAGGTCGCCGTCACCACGGGGAACCGCAATGCACGAGGTCGCATGGGATCTGCCCAGGCCGACATTCACCTCACCTCCGGAGCGTCGGCCGGCGCCATCGCAGCCACCGGTCAGATTCACGTCGCACCCCGCACGTCGCATTGTGAGGCTGAAGGGAGCGTGACGATCACATGGCCCGAACGTGGAAACGTCATTCGCGTCCATGGCGTCGTGACGACGGACGACCTCACGCCCTCCTCCGTTCCGGGCGTCGGCTCGAGCAACGACACGAATCCCGACGTGCTCCGCCGGCTCTTGTTTCACCACGTCGACCCGAGCACCGAGACGCGTGACCTAACCGGGTGCATTCTGGTTGCCGATCACGCCTTCGGCATGGGTTCCAACCGCGCGAGTTCGATTGCCGCCCTCGTCGCCTCCGGCATCACCGGGATCGTGGCGCGCTCCATTGCGCCCGTCTACGCCACGGGCGCGCGCGATGCTGGGCTCGCCGTTCACCTGACCGAAGACGACCGCGTGTTCGACGCCGCCAGGCCCAACGCCACGTTCGACCTCACCGGCGGACGGCTACACATTACGCACGTCCGCTAGGCTCCACGACACGCGAGTTGGTACACTGCGCGGCCACGGCGATGCCTCCAGCGTTGCCAGCGTGGGCGCTTAGCTCAGCGGTAGAGCGGCCGCCTTACAAGCGGTAGGTCGGCGGTTCGATCCCGTCAGCGCCCACCATGTCCAGCACGGCAACGATGAAGGTTCATCAACGGCGCCACCACGATCGTGGTGGCGCCGTTGGTGGAACGTCGGTCCGAATTGGCCTCTCGAACCCGGGAGGTGGCCAACCTACTGAATCATCCGCTTCCGCATCCGCCACACGGCAAAGGCGAGGAACGCGATGCCGAACGCGAGCAGGTAGCCGGCGTCGAGGAGGACGCCCTCTCCCCCGTTCTGCATGACGCCGCGCATGAGCTGCACGCTCCGGTAGAGCGGCGTGAACTCCGCCACCGTGGCGAGGATCGGAGGGAACCGCTCGGCCACCGGGAAGAAGATGTCGCTGAACAAAAACGACGGGGTCAGGAACAGCGTGAAGTAATAGCTGAACAGGTCGATGGTGGGCACGACCGACGTGAAGGCCAAACCCAGAGCCGAGAAGGCGAACCCGACCAACGCGATGGCCACCAGGGCACCGAGCAACCGTGCGTCGAATGCCGTGCCGAAGGCAAGCGTGACGAGGAGGAACACCCCACCGTAGATCACGGCACGCGTGATGGCCCATGCAGCCTCGCCGAGCGTGACGTCCTCGATGCCGACGGGCGTGGCAATCGTCGCGTCGTAAATCTTGCCGAAGTGCAACTTGACGAACACGTTGTACGTCGTCTCAAACGAAGCGCCGTTCATGGCGGCCGCAGCGATCAACCCGGGAATGATGAAGCCCAGGTAATCGCCATCGAACGCCCCGCCCGTACTCACGTAGAACCCGAGGCCCACCCCCATGCCGAGGAGGTAGAAGACCGGTTCAAAGAAGTTGGGAAGCAGGCCGTAGTACCAACGGTCCCGGTACACCCAGGCGTTCCGAAGCCACACCCGACCGATGCTGGCAAGGTGGCCGGTCACTCGCGCAACCCATGCCCGGTCAGGCGAAGAAAGAGATCCTCGAGGTTCGAGGGGCGCACGAAGGTGCGGTCGGCATCGGCTCCACCCTCAAGCACGCGCGCGAGTGCGTCGGCACCATCACGCACGAATACGCTCACCCGGTCTCCCGACCTCACGAAGTCGCGCGCGTCTTCGACGGCGAGCGCCCGAAACGGCGTGTCGTCACCACCAATCAATCGCCCCTCCACCACGAACGGCGGTAACGACGCGTGAATCAACCCCCGCGGCGTACCCTCCGCAACGATGCGGCCCCCATCCATGATGAGGAGTCGGTCGCACAACCGCTCCGCCTCGTCCATGTAGTGCGTACTCATGAGCAGCGTGGCGCCACGCCGCTTCAGGTCATCCATCTTGTCCCACAGCGTGAGGCGGACCTGTGGATCGAGACCAGTGGTGGGCTCATCGAGAATCACGAGGTCGGGATCGGCGACGAGTCCACGCGCGAGCGTCAAGCGACGTTTCATCCCTCCCGAGAGGGCGCGCACCTCCACGGTCGCCTTCGCCTCGAGCTCCGCGAAGGCAAGCAACGCCTCCGCCTTGCGCCTCGATTCTGCCGGCGTGAGGCCGTGGTACCGCGCAGTGATGCGCAGGTTGTCCCGAACGCTCAACTCCTCGTCGAGGTTGTCGATCTGGGGCACCACGCCAAGGCGACCCTTGATGCGCCGTGCATCCAGGCCACTCCGCATTCCGAACAGTTCGAGTTCTCCGCCGCTCGGAGGCGTCACCTGGTACAGCATGCGCATGGTGGTGGACTTGCCTGCACCGTTGGGCCCGAGCAGGCCGAGCACCTCACCCTGGTGCACCTCGAACGTCACGCCGTCCACTGCGGTGAACGATCCATACCGTTTGCTGAGGTTCGTGGCGCGCACGACCGTTGGGGTGGAGATCGCTTCGGGGGTGGGGGTCGTCATGGCGGACACGCCCATCAGCCTACCCGCTCATCGAGGGTCAACCGCGCTTCAAGCCACCAGCTGCGGAAGCGATCGCGCCGGCGAGATCCTCGGCGGCCACGTACCTTGCGAGTTCAGGTCGGCCCGCAAGACTCGCAAGGAAGTCGTGATCTGCGGCTCCCGTTCCGATGGGAATGACCGTCACGCCACGTGCGCGCGCGAGCCGCGCCGTTTCGAGCGTGGCTTCACGGTCGTCCGGCACCCCGTCGGTGATGAGCACGAGCACCTTCCCGCCCGCTCGGAATCGCATGCGCCCCAGCGCGGTCCGCATGCCGGCCGCCATGGCCGTCCGCCCGTACGGCCGTAGGCCGTGCAAACGCGTCCAGAACTTGTGCGCGTCGAGACCCGCTCCGCTGATGACCTCCGCCGCGCCGGCGAACGCGACGGCGCCCACGGCGTAATCGCGGCGCACGGCCTCGAGGAAGAACCGAAGGGCGCCCCTGCGCAGTTGGTCCATCTTTCCGGGGTCGCCCATGCTCGTCGAGTGGTCGAGCACGAGATACACCACGCCGCGCAGGTTCTTCCGCCTTGGCACCAACGCCTGCACGGCCCGGCGGGCAAGCGACGGAGCAGGTCCGGGCGTCGCGGCAGGCGTGGCGAGCGCATCGAGTGGCGCATCCTCACGCTTCTTGCGGGCGTCATCGGGCACGGTCCCCACGATAGCCGCCTCACGACGTGGAGGTGGGGAGCGTGCCGAACGTGACGCTCAGGTCGTGGGGAGTGGCGAGGTTTGCGCCACGCCGCGGCGGTACCGGACGGTGATGACGATGAGCGCGAGGGAACCCAAGAGGCCGGCGAGGCTCATGACGGCGAAGCCGGACAGGGCGAACACCGCGCCGCCCGTCAAACTCGCCGTGGCGGAGGTAAGCCCCATGGCGAGGTCCGTGACGCCTTGCGTCGCGGACTTCTCGCGCGTCGAGAGGTGGTCACTCAACATGGCACTGCCCGCGACGTAGGCGAGATTCCACCCGTAGCCGAGGAGGAAAAGGGCGATGAACAGCGGCACGAAGGCGGGTGAGAGCGGTGCGAGGAGACAGGAGAGCGCAAGGATCCAGCCGCCCACCAGGATGACGGGGGTGCGGCCGTAGCGGTCGGCCGCCACGCCGGATGCGAGCGAGAAGGCGTACATGCCGAGCGTGTGTCCACTGAACACGAGTGAGATGAGGGACAGGGCGTGGTCGTGCGCGTGCATGTGGAGGGACGTGATGCCCATGAGCATCACCATGACGCCTTGCGCGAGGACGAGAACGAGGATGGCCGTCACGACACCGGGATCTCGCAAGAGCGTGCGCCAGGGTCGCGGGGGAGCGAGGGTTCCATCCTCCTGCTCGGGAAGTTCGTGGCGTGCGGCAAGGATGCGTGGCTCGGGACGCAGGAAGACGTGGAACGCGACGGCAGCGGAGAACATGAGGACGGTGGCGGCGATGAACGGGCCGGCCAGCTCTCCCCAACCTTGCGCTGCACTCCACGTGCCCGTGGGGGCGACGAGTGCTGGGCCGAGAACGGAGCCCACCGTTCCTCCCATGACGACGATGGCGACCGCTCTGCCCCTCCGCGCGTGCGGCACGATCTCCGCGGCGGTGAACCGGGCGAAGCGAACGGCGGCACTCCCCGTACCCGCGAAGACGAGGGCGACGAGAAGAATGGAGAATGCGCCTTCGATGACGGCGAGCATCGCGACGGTCATGCCGCCGAAGCCGAGGAGGGTCGCGGCGGTGAGGCCACCGCGTCGACCGAACCGCGTGACGAACCACGCGACGACCAAGGCGGTGAGCGCGCCTCCAATTTGGAAGGCCGCACCTGGAAAGCCTGCGAGCCACGTCCGGCCACCGAGTTCGGCCCCGACG
>CAJXWR010000066.1 GCA_913062675.1 uncultured Trueperaceae bacterium | reverse complement strand
TGGGGTGTGGCGGACCCGGGGGGGCGACCCCGCGCGGGGCTCACCGGGGCGGGGCGAGGGGTGGTTCGAGAGCGGGGCCGGGGGCGCGACCGGGCGCACGAGCGGGTCGGGGGCGTCGCCCGCCCACGACCCGGTACCCTGCAGGCATGCACGTGTCCCCCGACGCCCACCCCCGTCCCGGAAAGGACCGATCATGCCGCACCGGCACGCCGTACGCCGCCTCGCCCGCGTCGCGAGCCTGCTCGTGACCGCCTCCCTCGCCGCCTTCGCCGCCGCCCAGGCGGTCGACCGCATCGACGTGGTGCGGCCCGACGCGCCCGAACTCGCCGCGTACGGGCCGTACGACGTCGGCGTCCGCACCCTCGAGCTCGTCGACGAAGGCCGCCCCGACGTCGTGAACGTCCGCTCCGACGGCACCGTCCCCACGTACGACCGACCGTTCACCGTCGAGGTCTGGCACCCCGCCGACCTCGCCGGCGGTGAACCGGGCGGCACGTACGCCGTCACGACCCGCGACGGCAGCACCGTCGCGGAGCTCGGCGGGCGGGCCGTCCGGGATGCGGCGCCCGACGCGCGCGGTGCGCCCTACCCGCTCGTGATCGTCTCGCACGGCTACCCCGGCAACCGCTACCTGTTGTCACACCTCGCGGAGAACCTGGCCAGCAAGGGCTACGTCGTCGCTTCGATCGACCACGCCGACAGCACCTATGCTGACACCGGCCCGTTCGCCAGTACCCTCTATAACCGGCCGCTCGACCAGCTCTTCGTGCTGAACGAAATGGAGCGCCTCTCTGCTGGCGACGGACCCCTCGCGGGCCTTCTTGACGCCGACACGACCGCCCTTGTCGGCTACTCGATGGGCGGGTACGGCGCCGTGAACGCGATCGGGGGCGGGTTTACCGAGGCGTCCGCAGGACTTCCCTTTGCTCCACCCCGCGCCCTGTTCGAACGCCATCTTGCTGGAAGCGACGCGTTTGAGGCGCGCCGCGATGAGCGGATTCGTGCCGCGATCGCCATCGCGCCGTGGGGCATGAACGTCGGCTTCTGGGACGACGCTGGCCTTGCCGGCATCGAGACCCCTACGCTGTTCATGGCGGGCAGCATCGACGATGTCGCCGGCTACGCGAATGGACCCCGTGCGATCTTCGAGGGTGCCGTCAACGCCGACCGTTCGCTCCTGACGTTTGTGAACGCCAACCACAATGCCGCCGCCCCGATTCCCGCGCCCAGCGCGGCGTGGGCAACGGGTACGTTCGATCACTACGCTGACCCGGTCTGGGACACGGTCCGAATGAACAACGTCGCGCAGCACTTCGCGACGGCCTTCCTCGGCCTGCACTTGCAGGGCAACACGGACATGGCCCGCTACCTGGACCTGGTCCCCGACGCCGCGGACGCCGTGTGGTCGGTGGACGATGACGGCACGCCCACCGATGAGCACACCTACTGGCCTGGCTTCGCCGAACGCACCTTGGTCGGCCTCACATTCGAGAGGCTAGGGGCGGGCGAGGTGGCGGAATAGGACGAGGACTGGACCCGTGTCAGGGGGCGGGCTGACGTCGGCCCGCCCATGGCGTCTTACGTCGTTCGCGTGAGTACACGATGACCGGCTTGACCGTCGCCTCGGGCGTGGAATCTACAATAGCTTGGTAGGTGCCTTCGAGTCTGTACGGGTTCGCGCGTTGGTCGGTGGGGATATGACTCTGCTGGAGAAGCTCGGCCCACGACGGAATGAAACGTTGCATGATGGCGGTACCCTTGATAATCGTCTTGCATGTCCTGCCCCTAGGGTTCCCTCGCTCCATGAACCGCCCCCATCCGATGGATGGGGGCGGTTCTAACGGGGGTTCATATTGGTTGCGGACACGGCGGTCATGCGGGAGGCGCTCAATTCTCTGCCCCACGTAACTTTAGATATCCAAAAACGACAACGGTCATGTAAAGCGTGGTGGCTACATTGGCGGAACAGACCAAACCCGTCCTACAACGGAGAGGGGAGGCGCCGCCACGGACGCAGCGATTCAGTCACGAACATCGCGACGCACGCCCTCCCCGCCAGCCACGGACTCCCGCATCGCTGCATTTCAACCTCACGAGAGCTCGAGGCGAGCGATTCTCGTGACGCCGGATGAGGCCGCCATGGATCTCGTCCGTTCACTCGAACGCGAAGGCTTCGAGGTCACCCTTGGTCGTCATCTCGAAGAGGTTCAAGTCAACCTCGAGACGACCGATCTGCTCATTCTCGATCTCGAGACGTCCGCGCTTCGCTCGACCACGCCGACGGGCGCACGATTCGTCGAAGGGTTCCGCTTCTTTCGAAGGGCCATTCCCATCCTCACGTTCAGTCAAGCGGAGGCGTCCGTGGACGCACCAAGGCTCGCCGACCTCGATGTCGATTGGCACTTCACGCAGCGACCCAATCCCCGCCACCTTGCCATTCACGCTTCCCGAAGCGTGGCCCGGCAACGCTTGGCCACCGAACCGGAAGCCCTCCAACTCGACGCCGCCCAACGCATCGTGCGCTACGGCGCCCGAAGCGTCCGCGTCTCCCCCCAGGAGTACGCGTTCCTGGAGATGCTCCTCGCGAACGTCGATCGACCCGTCCCCCGTGACGAAGCCATTCAAACCCTATGGGTGAGTGTGCCACCCGCCAGCGATCGAGCCATCGACGTGCTCGCATTCAAGGTTCGCAGGAAGTTGGCAGACGACCTCGGTTTGCCAGACGCCGTACAAAGCGTCCGCGGCGTGGGCTACCGCTTCGTCCTGCGCCCTGCGGTGGAACCTCCCGTCCCAGACGACGGCAACGCGCCGAACGACCCATGAACGGCGACCGAAGCGACTCGCCGCGACGTCACCGCATCACCGTCAGGTTGTCGGGTTCGCGAGGACGCCTGCACGAAGCCGTCGAATCGCTGCTCGCCCCGCGGCAGGACGTCGCCTTGCAAGGCGACCCAACGATGCACGCGGACGTAATCCTTCTGATTGCGGAACGCCGCGACGTCAATGACCTGCCCGAGATGGCGCGCGAGGCGGCGCTCCCCATGCTTTGCCTCACCGAAGATGCGGACGATGACGCGATGACCGCGCTTCTCGAAGCCGGTGTCCTAGGGCACCTCACGTGGCCCGTCGATGCGCGCACGCTCGCCGCCTGGTTGCACTGGGCGCAGCGGCGGGGCGCACCCCAACCCTCATCGAACGTCGCGTCAGGCTTGCGGCTCGATCCCTCCATTCGAAGCGCCTACTGGGACGGTCGACCGCTCGCCCTGCCTCCTCGAGAGTTCGACGTCCTTGCACACCTTGCAGGCTACGAGGGTCGGACCGTGCCGAGGCGAAGCATCATCGACTCCATTTGGCAAGGCGAAATCCCCGTCACGAGCCGTGCACTCGACGTGCGCATCAGCAACCTCCGCCGCGCACTCGCAGCCGTGTCGGACGGGGGAGAGGTTCCCAGGATCGACACGGTCGAAGGCATCGGCTACAAGCTCGTCACGCGGTAGGCAGAGGTCAGACGTGATGCAGCCGGACGGGGAGTCCCCCCTCCGGGTGAAGCGTCATGCCCACGGGTCTGAACGGTCCCGGGCGTCCCTGCTCCAACGTGAACCGTGTCGCCAAGACCCAGAGCGCCGTCTTCACGAGCGCGGTGGACGTAGCCGCGCCAATGCAGTGCCTCGCCCCGTAACCGAACGGCACGTACGCGAACGGATCCACGGAACCGTCCGCGAACCGTTCCGGTCGAAACGCAAGCGGCTCGTCGAACACGCCGGGATCGCGATGCGTCTCCAGAATCGACAGTGCGACGCGCACGCCAGCCGGCACGTCGAACCCGGCAATGCGGATGGGGCGCACCGTCCGCCGCAAGGCGGCTGCCGCCGGTGGACGCAACCGCAACGTCTCCTTCACGAACGCATCCGTATACAAAGCCCGTTGCGCAGCAACGACGTCACCCGCCCGCAACTCCTCACGCACCCGCGCCCACGCTTCGGGATGCTCGAACGCCATCGCCACGACCCACGACAACGCGGCCGACGTCGTATCGAACCCTGCGGAGATCAAGCTCAAACTCTGATCCCGCAACTCCACATCCGCCATGCCGCGACCGGTCCCTTCCGAATCCTCTCGCGGACGAATGAGCATGTCCAGGACGTCCTGCGGCGCGTCCGCGGGTTGGGTGCGCCGCCGCTCGATCTCCGCATACAGCGCGCGGTCCACGCGCCTACGCGCCGCCACGAACCGTGCCCAAGGGGTGCCCGGCAACGGCACCTTCCACTGCTGTTCCAGCATCGGACGGCCCGGAAAGTCCATCAATGCATCCACGTCCTGAAGCCACGCCTCGTCGCTTGCCAGGGGGGCGTCCCCGAGCACGATCGACGCGACGACGCGCACGAGTCGCGGCCGAAGACCGCGGTAGAAATCCACGACGTCGCCCGAATCGGCAAGATGATCGAACCAAGGTCCAAGCTCCGCCTCGGCGCGAGCGAGCCACGACGCGAGTTCACGACCATGAAATGCGGGTTGGACGACACGACGCCGCACCATGTGTTCCGGCTCGTCGCTATTGATGAGCGCCGTCGCGCCACCCACCGGCTTTAGAAAGTCGTACCCTCCCTGCTGCGAAAACGCGTCGCGTTCCTCATGCAAAATCGTGCGGGCTGCCTCGCGCCCCACGAACCACGAGAAGCGAATGGGACCGAAGCCAAACGCGAATGCAGGACCGTACTCGCGGTGAAGTGCGGCGACGGCACCATGAATGTCGTCCCCGGCAAGGGAGAGGACATCGAGGTGGGCGCGTCCCCGAGGGGAAGGGACCGGAGGCACGCAGGCCTACCGGATGCCGTGAAGAATCTCTTCGAGACCTTGAAGATCCACCATCAGGATCTCCTTCGGACGGGTCGTGATGACGGCCTCGTCCTCGAGCGCCTTAAGCGCCCGCGTCACCGTCTCACGGCTCGTGCCCGCCATGTTGGCGAGCTCCTGATGCGTGAGGCGCACGAGCGGCGCTTCATCGGTGAGATCCACCACGCCCGAACGGTACAACTGCAGCAACACGTACGCCACGCGCCCCTGCGCATCCTGGTACGAGAGGATCTGCGCCTCGTCATCCATGCCGCGCAAGCGCCGCGCCAACGTCGCGTTCACGTTCAAGCCAATGCGGTGCGAGTCGCGCATCAAGCGGTGGAAGTCATCGTCGAACAACAGGAACGCCTCGACCTCGTCCACGGCAAGCGCCGTCGCACTTCGCGTACCCTCCGTCAGGGGTGCCATCTCACCGAAGTACTCGGGCGGTCGGAACAGCGCGAGCGTCTTCTCGTGCCCGCCCAAATCCACCTTCGAGAGTTTCACGGTTCCGCGATACAGAACGTAGACCGCTTCGCCGGCGTCCCCCTCCCGGAAGAGAACGTCACCGGCGGCAAACCGCCGGCGTTGCACGGCATCGGCCACGATGCCCAGCATCCGCTCGTCCGATCCCTCGAACAAGGCTACGCGTGCAAGAAACGCCAACAAATCGGTGCGATCGATGGAATCGAACATGGTAAGTCAAGACGCTATCACGGGCCTTGAACCCCTGCCTGTGCGATTCGTCCTTGCCGTCGGCGTCTCGATGTGCTGTCGGGTCACGTCGCGACCGTCGAGAAGCCGGGACAGCGGCTAGCGCGCGCATGGGCTCCGGAGTTCCGTAGGTCGCGACGCCCCGGCTCGACGCGATGGCTCTGCGGTGCGGTGTTGATTGATGTTGGCATTGTGTCCGGGGTGCGCGCTGCGACCGTCGTACCGCGTGCACGTTCCTGAAGCGAGTGATGGATCCGATATCCTGTTCGGGTGGCCGTGCTCAGGGCCGCAGCCTACGCACGAACCCGTCGAACGCCGACCTCGAGAGGAGATCCCCATGCCCTGGATGTCCCGTCGACCACGGTACGTCCAAGAGGCGGCTGAGACTCGAGCGCCAACGTGTCTCGTCGTCGAGGAGTAGGGGCGCGCGTGGCGTCGTACGCCGGCGTGATCCTCCCCGCACGACGTCCCCGAGGATGGCCTGACCATCGTCGCTAACGAGGCTGATGCAGTGATCCGTATGGCCGGGCGTGACGAGAATCTGGACGGGCACGCCGAAGGCATCGAGCCGATCGCCATCGCGGAGCACCTCACCCGGCTGGAAGGGCGTGAATCGCTTCGGCACCAGCCCGAGCCTGCCCACGATCGATGCAACACAGGTGGTCGCCGTTCCCGGTGCATTGACCCCTGTGGCCGCGTACTCGAGGCCTCCAGCTGGCGTCAGGATTGGAATGTCCAGACGCTCGTTCAGCAGCTTCGCGTTCCCAGCATGGTCGGCATGCAGGTGCGTCAACACGATCGCCGAAAGTCCAGAGGTCACGCCCAGATGCTCAAGGGCGTTCAACACGCGTTCACCCTGTCCGGGAAGGCCGGTATCGACCAGAATGGTGCGCGCGCCACGAACGAGATACGCAGAGACGATCCCAAGACGAATCCGCGTGACTTCGACCTGCGGCGTGCTGGATGGTCCTCCTGTCATCGCACGAGGAGTCTACGCCCTCAAGCCGTCATGCTGCCCGACGTGCCCAAGTGGGCCGGTGGTCTTGGCACCGTCGCCGCACCGACGTTCCTTGCCCGCGTTGCGAAGGCCTGTCTCTAGGGCGTACCACCGTCGCCCTTTCGCCTGGCTGCTACCATTCGACCGTGTCTTCGGTACTTGCCTGCCGCGCCTTGACGCGATCGTTCCCCACGCCAACCGGACCCCTCGAGGTGCTGCGCGGCGTCGATCTCGACATCGAAGCCGGATCCATCGCCGCCATCCTCGGACCGTCCGGCACTGGCAAGACCACGCTGCTTCACCTCCTCGCTGGACTCGACACGCCCACCTCGGGCCAAGTGTGGTGGGGAGACCTGGCTGCACACGCGCATGCGCCTCGCGATCTAGCGCTTGAACGCGCTGGGCGCGTGGGCCTCGTGTTCCAAGACCCGCACCTGCTGCCCGAGATCAGCGCGCTCGACAACGTCACCCTGCCCGGAAGGATTCGAGGTCACGTCGATCTGAATCGTGGCCATGCATTGCTCGATGCCGTCGGGCTCGCCGATCGCGCGACGGCTCATCCCGCAACGCTGTCGGGAGGCGAGCGTCAGCGCGTCGCCGTCGCACGCGCCCTGTATGCCGATCCACCTCTGCTGCTCGCTGATGAACCCACCGGCAGTCTCGATCGCGCGACGGCGCGCACGGTGTTCACGCTCCTCGTTTCCCTCGCCCGAGGGCAAGGACGCGCGGTGGTGATGGTGACCCACGACGAAGGCCTCGTCGAGGACGTCGACCAGCGATATGACCTGACTGCAGGCGTACTTGATGCAAGAGCCTGAGTCACGCTGTCACGGTCGGACCATGCATGTGCTCGACGCGGAGATTCTGAGGCGTGACAATATACGCGCTTATGGCCTCTAGATCGCACCAGTTTTCCCAATGAATCGATTGCCGTAAAACTCGGATTGCGGTCGGGAATCCTCCGCGGTCGCGTTACCGGCTACGTCGATGTTGGTTGGATGGCTCCATCATGAGGCTTCCTGGCTCATTGTGTTTTGAGGCGCCTCCCTCACCAGCGCATTCCACGAAATCGCTGCGCTTGGGTCTTTGGCGATGGCGAACAGCCACTCACGCCTTCGTTGGGACTCCTGATCCGTGATGGCTTCTCGCAGTTCTTGCGAGCCCCGTGGATGTCGATCTTCCCGGGCATCGCGATCTTCTTGAGCATCGTGGGCTTCAACCTGCTCGGCGACGCCATGCGCGACGTGTTGGACCCGCAACTCGTCGAGTAATGCCTCGTCAGGAGGTGGGTTCGTCGGGTTTTTCGGTCTCCGCGATGCCAGCGAGATTTTGCAGGTAACGCCGAACCGCAGGGCGTACCTTCTGCACGCCCCACATCACGGGGATCAACACGAGGATTGCCAGGATCAACGCGGCATCGTTCACGAGCAGCGTTTCACCCGCCCAGGCGGCACCAATCAGCCAAGGGAGGCGGGCGGCCATCGCCGTGAGCCACAACCCACGAGCTGAGAGCGACGACAAGCCGGCAGCCATCACGGCAATGTCGAGATTCAGGACGAGGAAAACCACGAACCACACGGCGTACGAGCGAATGCCGAGAAGCGCCTCCCACTCGCGCCACACGCGCTCGGGGAGGAGGCGCCGCATGACGCGGCGACCCAACTGGCGGGCAATCGTCAAGGCGAGGGCGGCACCGAGCGCGAGGCCCACGAGACCGTAGAGGATGGCCGCCGTCGTCCCGAAGGTCGTGCCACCCAAGGCCGCGATGAGAGGCGTGGGAATGACGGGTACGAGAGCAGCGAGGAGGAAACCCGCGACGTACCAGGCGGGCGCCAGCCAGCCTTGGGACGTCATGAGCGTGGTCAAGCCTTCGATCATGCTGCCCTAGCCTACTCCAGCGTCCTCGCCCGGTTCGTACTGGGCGGTATCGTGGCGCCATGTCTTCGATCGCACCCTTCGCGCTCGTCCCGGACCTCCGTGAACGCATCTGGGGAGGCAAGCGCCTCGCCCCGCTCCTCGACCTGAAAGCGCCCGAATCGGGGACGCCGTACGGAGAGGCGTGGATTGCGCACGCGGACAGTCGCATTGCGGGTGGTCCTTGGGAGGGCGCACGCCTGTCGAGCGTGCTTGAAGAGATGGGGGAGACCATCCTCGGGCCCCATGAAGTGGGCGGGATGCCGCTGCTCATCAAGATTCTCGATGCCGCGCAACCCCTGTCCCTCCAGGTTCACCCCGATGATGCCTATGCCGCCTCCCGCCATCCCGATCTTGGCTTCCCCGGCAAGACCGAATCCTGGCGGATCCTCGAGGCGGAGATCGGTGCAACGGTGGCGTGGGGCTTCAAGCACCCGATGGACGAGGCGGCCTTACGCGACGCCATTGCGAGCGGCAGCATCGAGACGGCGCTGCGAAGCGTCCCGGTCGTGCCGGGTGACCTGATCCACAACCCAGCGGGAACGGTGCACGCCGTGGGGGCAGGCATCGTCCTGTACGAGGTGCAGCAACCCTCGGACCTCACGTACCGCCTGCATGATTACGGTCGCGTCGACGCGGAGGGCAATCCTCGCGAGCTGCACGTGGAGGACGCACTTGCCGTATCCGACCTTTCGGGACGCGCGCCGTCCGATCCACCGCAACGCATGCCGCGCGATGGGTGGTCGAACCGCGTGCATTGCGACGCATACGCGCTCGACGAGGTGACCGTGCCCGAGGTGAACGCGGGGGATACGGAGGGCGCATCGATGCACGTCCTGACACCACTCGATGGGGCGTTGACCGTGCGCACCGTGGCGGGCGAAGCGACGGTGCACCGGGCGTGCGCGCTCGTCGTACCCGCCACGGCGGGCCGGTATCAGCTCGAGGGGGCCGGCACGGTCCTTCGAGCACGTCCCGTGAAGGCAGCGTGAGGTGACGGCTCAGGTGCGATGGCTGCGGAACGCTACGCGTCTCGCGGTGCTCCTCGTCGCGGTGGGCGCCGGGTTCCTCGTGCCTACGCTGCAGGTCGATCCGCTCGAGCCGCTCGCCGATGCAGTCGTCGAGAGCGTGGACATGGATCGGGTGCGCATCGACGTGTTCAAGGCGATGGGGGGGGGGATCGAGATTGCACCCAGCGACGTGCCCATCGATACGCTTCTCGTGTTCTACCCGGGCGGGCTCGTGCGGCCGCACGCCTACGTCTGGCTGGGCGTCGCGCTCGCCCCACTCGGCGTGCGCACCGTCATTCCCACCATGCCGTTCGACCTGGCCGTGCTCGGCCGTGACCGGGCGGACGGCTTGATGGACGCCTACGGCGCGTCGGTGGACCACGTCGTCCTGGCCGGACACTCGCTCGGTGGCGCCATGGCGGCGTCCTACGCGGCGCGCAACCCCGGCGATGTGGATGGACTCGTCCTCATGGGCGCCTACCCTGCGGGGGGTGACGACCTGTCCACGTTCACCCTTCCCACGCTCGTCCTTGCAGCCGAACACGATGCCCTTGCCTCCCTAAGCGAGGTGCAAGAGGGATTGACGCGCCTGCCAGCCGGAACGCCGCTGGAGGTGCTTCCAGGAGCGGTGCACGCCTTCTTTGGTCGCTACGGTCCTCAACGGGGCGATGGCGCGCCCAGCCGGTCGCGTCATGATGTGGAGCAGGACGTGATCGAGCGTGTCGCTCGGTTCGTCAGCTCGTTGGACTAGTCAATGCCGGGGATGTACCGCTTCCAAATGGGGTCGATGTCCTGAATCAAACCGTAGGCGCTGCTGAATACGAAGCGGGGCGCCTTGGGCGGCCGGTCGAGCGTCATGTTCGCCTGCTCGGGCGTGCGGTCACGTTTCCGGGCGTTGCAGGCGCGGCAGCACGCCACGACGTTCTCCCAGCTCGTGGGTCCGCCCTTGCTGCGCGGAATGACGTGATCGAGGGTCAGGTCGCTCCCACGCTTCCCGCAGTACTGGCAACGGTGATCATCGCGACGGAAAAGGTTGCGGCGGTTGAACGCCACCTTCTGGCGGAGAGGCCTGCGGACGTAACGCGCGAGCCGAATGACGCTGGGGACGGGTACGGCGCGCGATGGGGTGCGGAGGACGGCATTGGCGTCCTCGACGCGGATGGCAACGTCGGTCATGAGGAGTTGAATCGCTCGCTTGACGCTGCAGACGTGCAGCGGTTCGAAGCTTGCGTTGAGGATGAGCACACGCGCGGAGGCGGGGTCGGTCAGCGGTTCGAGACCAAGCTCCGCTGCGAGGTCGGCCTCCTCGTTGCGGAACGCCTCGTCGAGCGAGGTCATGGATTGGGTGTCGACCTGCTTGGCGGCGCGCACCCCCCTTCCCGCGACATGCTACCCGACGGCCGTCACGGGTGGGTCGGCTCACCGTCAGGGGCGCGTCAGGTCGCGCGACCGGCAAGGGTGAGGTGCAGCAAGCGTTCAATGAGATGCGGGTAGGGCACGCCGGCCTCCTCGATGAGGCGCGGGTACATCGAGCGGCGGGTGAACCCCGGCATGGTGTTGATTTCGTTCACGAGGAGCGTTCCGTCGGGGCGCAGGAACAGATCCACGCGCGCGAGGCCGCTCGCGTCGACCGCGCGGTAGGCGGCCACGGCGAGGTCCTGCATGCGCGTCAGCGTGTCGGGATCGAGGGCGGCGGGAACGTCGAGGCGTACACCGTCATCGTGGTACTTGCGTTCGTAATCGTAGAAGCCATCCTCCACGCGAATTTCTCCGGCGGGGGAGACGATGAGCTCGTCGTCACCCAGAATTGCGACTTCGAGTTCGCGTGCATCGGTTTCACCCGCCTCGACGAGGATGCGGTCGTCGTGTTCGAAGGCGCGTTCGATGCCGACCCTCAGGCCGTCAAGGTCATCGGCGCGGCTGATGCCGACCGAGGAGCCCAGATTCGCCGGCTTGACGAACCGTGGCCAGGGAAGGGTTTCGATGGCCTGAAGGCTTGCGTCGGGGTCGTTGCGCCACGTGCGCAGGGCGAGGGGGCGCCACGCGACCTGTGGAAGGCCGGCACCGCCGAAGATGCGTTTCATCGTGATCTTGTCCATGGCGCTTGCGCTTGCCATGACGCCGGAACCGACGTAGGGGAGGCCCAGCAGTTCGAGCGCGCCCTGCACGGTGCCATCCTCCCCGTTGGGGCCATGCAGGAGGGGAAAGGCAAGGTCGGACCGGTCGCCGTCGAGTCGTGCGAGGGCGTGGACGAGGGTGCGGCCAATGCGTCCCCCGGACCGTGGCTCGCGAGTGGGAACGGGTACGCCCGCCTCGGCGCGTTCCAGACGCGCCTGGCTTGTAGGTTCGTCGAGGACGCTGCCGTCACGATCGATGACGAGAGGCACCCAGGTGGCGACGTCGCTGCCTGCCCTCAGGACGCTTGCAGCGGAGGCGAGGGATACTTCATGCTCGCCCGAGGCGCCGCCGCAGAGGAGCAGAACGGTGGGCTGCGCCTTCATGCGCGCCGAATCTGCATGAACCGCATTGTGTGTAGGTTACACATCATGCGTCATTGTAGGGGTCGTTGGGTGTGGCCGTCAAACCCCTTTCCACGAACGACCCCCTCCGTCGGTGCCCTAGCAAACGGTCCGCACCCCGGGACCGCCGTACCCTTCACGACGTCCGACGCAACCCCGCGCGCACGACGCGCCCGCCATGGCCCCCTAGGAGGCCCCCATGACCCTGCCCGCCCTTTCCCGCACCCTTCGCCAAGCCATCACCCTGCTGGCGCTCGCGCTCCTCTCGCTCGCCGCGGCACAAACGCTTCGCGTCGCCACCGAGATTCCCGCACAACTCGATCCCACCTTCGCGTCGAGCGACGCTGAAATCCTCATCCTCAGCAACGTCTACGATTATCTCGTCGAACTCG
>CAJXWR010000065.1 GCA_913062675.1 uncultured Trueperaceae bacterium | reverse complement strand
TCGCCCGAGCCGGCGCGGCCACGTCCCGCCGCAAGGCGGAGGACCTCATCACCGCCGGACGCGTCACCATCGACGGCGTCACCGCCACGCTCGGGACCCGCGTCGCACCCGAAAGCGACGTGCGACTCGACGGCCAACCCATCCAACCCGACGCACCCGGCACCCTCCTCCTCCTCCACAAGCCACAAGGCGTCGTCACCACCCGCCACGACCCGCAAGGGCGACCCACCGTCTTCGACCTCGTCCCCGACCAACCCGGCCTGCACACCGTCGGACGCCTCGACCTCAACAGCGAAGGGTTGCTCCTCCTCACCGACGATGGTGCCCTCACGGAGCTCCTCACCCACCCCCGCTATGAACACGTCAAGCGCTACCGCGTGTGGTGCGAAGGCGGCACGCTCGACGAGGCCGCCTGCCGCCACCTCGAACGCGGCGTCGACCTCGACGACGGTCCCGCGCGGGCCGACCGTGCCATCCCCAGCCCCGGCGGTTGCACCCTCGACCTGCACGAAGGCCGAAAGCGGCAGGTGCGCCGCATGCTCGCCCGTCTCGACCGCCCCGTCACCCGCCTCCTCCGCACGCACGTCGCCGGCATCGCCCTGGGCGACCTGCCCGCCGGAGCCTGGCGCCACGCCACGGACGAAGAACGCACCCAGCTCGGGTATGATTCGCCCCAACCCGCGCCTGACGCGCACCACGCGCGCACGGTGCACCCCGGAGGCACCATGGCCAACTCCGTCTTCACGCCCGGCGAGGGCAGCGTCCAACTCAGCGAACACGACATCCGCACGCGCATCCAGGAACTTGGGGCCGCCATCGCCCAAGATCACGCGAATGAACCCATCCACCTCATCTGCGTCCTCAACGGCGCATTCATCTTCATGGCCGATCTCGTCCGCGCCATCGACGCCCCACTCACCGTCGACTTCATCAGCGTCAAGAGTTACGGAAGCCGCACCGCCACCTCCGGCGAGGTGCAACTCGTCAAGGACCTCGAGCAAAGCCTCAAAGGCAAGCACGTCATCCTCGTCGAGGACATCGTCGACACCGGACTCACCATGACCTACCTGCTCGGCTACCTCGAAGGTCGCGGCCCCAGCTCCGTCAAGGTCGCCGCCCTCCTCAGCAAACCGTCACGCCGCGAGGTCGAAGTCCCCATCGACTACCTCGGCTTCGAAATCGACGATGCCTTCGTCTACGGTTACGGTCTCGACGTCGGGCACGCCTACCGCAACCTCCCCTTCGTCACCAGCATGAGTCGCGAGGCGGCCGAGGCGCTCGGCGAGTGACCCGCCAGCGCGCCCGCACCCTCGCCCTGGGCGCGCTCGCGCTGCTCCTCGTCGGCTTCGTCCTCGCCCAAGCCTTCCGCGACGTGACCCCACCCAACGTCTGGACCGAACTCGAAGAACGACACGAGACCGGCACCCCCTTCAAGATTTTCCTCAGCGCCGACGAACCCGTCACCTACCAAGTCACGTACGGCGAGGAACGACGCACCGCCGTCGCGCAGGACGTTACGTTCGAATTCATGGCGGCCGCCGGATCGTCCCCGCTCGACGTGCAAGCCACCGACGGCGCGGGCAACGTCACCATGCTCACCCGCATCATCCAAGGCGTCACCCTCGCAGAGCCCACCCTCACCGTGCAGGGCGGCAGTCTCCCCGGTCGCGCCTTCACCGTGCTCGTCAGCCACGAGGCCGGCACGATCGCCGAACCAACCCTCCGCATCGACGGGCGGGACGCGCCCCTCCTCACCGCACCCGACGGCCTCTACGCGCTCGGCGCCACCCCCCTCACCACCGAGGCGGGCTTCCTCCCCCTCACCCTCTCCTGGCGCGACGCTCTCGATCGCGATGCCGCCCGAACCAGCGCCGTTCGCTACGGAGAACTCCCCACCGCCGTGCAGGAACTCAACATCCCCGCCTCCACGCTCTCGGTCATCACGCCCGAGGGACGCGAACGCGAGAACGCCGCCATCGAAGCGGCACGCGCCGACCCGTACGACCCACCCCGCTGGAGCGAACCCTTCCTCCTGCCCATCGAAGGTCGCGGCACGAGCGGCTTCGCCATCCCGCGCCGCTACGCCCCCGGAGGACCCGTCAGCTTCCACGAAGGGGAGGACATCGCCGCCCCCACCGGAACGCCCGTCGCCGCGACCAACACCGGCCTCGTGCGCATCGCCGGCATGTACCCCATCAAGGGCGGCATGGTCATCCTCGATCACGGTGCTGGCGTGACGAGCCGGTACTACCACCTCTCCCGCATCCTCGTCAGCGAGGGCGACGAGATCGACGCCGGTACCATCCTCGGTGAGGTTGGAAGCACCGGCCTCAGCACCGGTCCGCACCTGCACTGGGAGATCCGCGTCGCCGGAAGGCCCACCAATCCCCTCGACTGGGTCGGTCGAGTCCGGCCGTGACCCCCACGCAAGCCGCACCCGCCCGGTGCTATCCTCTTCGCTCATGAGCCCCGACCAAACACCCGCCGCAGGCCAACCGGACGGTGCACGCCCCCGCGTCTTCTCGGGTATCCAGCCCAGCGGCGACCTGCACCTCGGCACGTACCTCGGAGCCCTCCGGCAGTGGGTCGAAGCACAACACGAACGCGACAACGTCTTCTGCGTCGTCGACCTGCACGCCATCACCGTGCCCGAAGACGTGGACCCGGCCGGCCTTCGCGCCAAGAGTCGCGAGGTCGCCGCGCTGTACTTCGCCGCCGGCATCGACCCCGACGACAACGTCGTGTTCGTCCAGTCCCACGTCCGGGAACACGCCGAACTCACCTGGCTCCTCAACTGCACGACACCCCTCGGCTGGCTCTACCGCATGACGCAATTCAAGTCGAAGAGCGAAGGACGCGAATCGGTCTCCACCGGCCTCCTCGATTACCCCGTCCTGCAAGCGTCCGACATCCTCCTCTACGACACCGACCTCGTACCCGTCGGCGAGGATCAGGTCCAGCACATCGAACTCACCCGCGACATCGCCACGCGCTTCAATCACCTCTTCGGCGAGACCTTCCGCCTCCCCAAGGCGGTCGTGCCCAAGAGCGGCGCGCGCGTCATGGGGTTCGACGACCCGGAAACGAAGATGTCGAAATCCATCGCCCGGGAACGCGACCGGCACGCCGTGCACCTCCTCGACCCCGAATCGAAGATCAAGAAGACCATCATGAGTGCCGTGACCGACTCCGAACGCGAGGTTCGCTTCGAGCACGCCAGTGCCGGCGTGAAGAACCTGCTCGGCATCCTCAACGCCACGACCGGCGAGACGTACGAGCAACTCGCCGACCGGTTCGACGGCAAGGGCTACGGTGACCTCAAGAAAGCGGTTCTCGAAGCCGTCCTCGAGACGCTCGCCCCCATCCAAGCGCGGTACCAGGAGCTCGCCAGCGACCCAGCCGAACTCGACGCGATCCTCGCCCGTGGCGCCGACCGCGCCCGCGAGCGGGCAGCCCGCACCCTCGAACGCGCGCAGCGCGCCCTCGGCGTCGGCGCCTGAGCGAAGCGACGCCGCCGCGTTGCGCCTCCTGTTCATCTTCCTCGACGGCGTCGGGCACGGCGTTCCCGATCCCACCGTCAATCCGTTCGCCGATACGCCCACACCCACCCTCGACCAACTTGCCGGCGGGTCGTTCCTCGAGCCCACCACCCCCCAGCTCGATGCCCGCCTGGGCATGCCTGGCCTACCCCAATCCGCCACGGGCCAAGCCAGCCTCCTGACCGGACGCAACGCCGCGCACGCCATGGGACGCCATTACGGCCCGTGGCCCGGACCCACCCTCCACACGTTCCTTGCCGAAGGCAACCTCTTCCAGCGCGCCCTCCACCACTTCGGCACCGACGGCGTGCGCTGGGCGTCGGCCTACCCCGACGGGTTCTTTCAAGCGCTTGCGCGACGCGCCCTCCGCCTCAATGCCCCCGCCCATTGCGCCCACGAAGCCGGCATCGAACTGCCCACCCTCGACGCCTACACGCAGGGCGAAGCCGTCGCTGCCGACCTCGATGGTGCCGCCTTCGCCGCCTGGGGCGTCGCGCCTCCCGGCGGAAGCGCGACCGGTCCCGAAGGTGCCCACGCGGCCGGCGTTCGCCTCGCGCAACTCGCCAGCCAGCGTGCCTTCACCTTCCTCGACGTGTGGACCACCGACAGGGCAGGGCACGCAGCCGACGTCCACGCGGCGCGCACGCTCATCACGAATCTCGATGCCTTCCTCGCCGGCGTGCTCGAGGCCCGCGGGGAGCACGTCACTTTGCTCGTCACCAGCGATCACGGAAATCTCGAGGACCTCACGCACGGACGCCACACCCTGGCTCACGTGCCGCTCCTCACGCAAGGACCGCAGGCGGACGCCTTCGCGCACGCCCGCTCCATTCTCGACGTCGCTCCGGTCATCGAAGCGCAGTGGCGTGAACGTGCAGGAAACGCCTAGAACGCCAACAGGATCAACGCTTCGTACCAAGCGCCAATCAGCAGCAGCAGCGCCGACCAGGAAATCACGCTGAACAACTTGCGGTAGCCGGTCCCCAACGCCGTCAAGCCGCCCCGCACCAGCGTGGCGACCAGCATCCCGCCGCCCGACACCACCAGGAAGTACGCGGTGAACTCGAGGATCATCAACACCACGATCGCGATGAGTCCCCACCCCGACCCCAAGCCCAGCACGCCAAAGGCGGTGGTCTGCGCAAAGAACGATGCGCTCGCCAACAGGTACGCCGGGACGCCCAGCAACACGGCACTCCCCAAGAGCACCGTGAGGGTCACGACGAAGAAGTTTTGGTAGTAAATGACGGCAGCCGTCTGCGCGACGTCGCCGCTCGCCAGGGCCGCCGTCGCGCCAACCGAGTCGAGCGTCGAGCCGAGAATCGTCACGACCGCCGTTTCGCAGGCATCCGGCAGTTGCGAACCGGTCCAGAAGCCGGCCACGACCACCGACCAGCCCAGAAGCATCGTCCACGTCACGAGCCTGCGGTGCTCCCGAATCGCGGCAGCCCCCTCCCGCAACCAACGCTGCAGGAACGACCTCCGGGCCAGTCCGAACACGAAGGCGAGGGTGAACAGCACCATCACGAGGCCCGCTTGCGGCGTGGTCAACCAGGAACGACCACTCCCCACGTCGATTTGGAAGCCCACGCCCTCCACGCGCCAGGCATCCCCGTCGCGCGTGAGGAGCACCTCGACCACCTCCAGGCGGTTGGGGGGCACCTCGGCTGCATAGGTGAAACGAAGGCGGTTCGCATCCCCCGTATCGCGCGCTTGCCGGTCCTCGATCGCCACGTCGGTCCCCGACGGTGGCGGTGGAGCGGCGAACAGGGCCGGCAGCGCCTCACAAACCGCTTCGGCGTCCATCGCCCCCAGTTCCGACAGGGACACCACGTCGGTCGCCAACCACGCCTGCACCGCATCGTCGGCCAGCGCTTCAGGATCGACGCCCGTCATGCCGGCAGGGCCGGTCGGCACTTGCGCCGTGGCGAACGAGAGGATTGCGAGCAGAAGCGTGAGCAGGAGGGGCAACGAACGACGGGTCGACATCAAGTCGACAGCATAGCGCACGGATTCCCCCGTGTCGGACCGCCTTGGTACGCTCCGCGACATGAAACCGTGGGTCTGGGCGTGGAATGCGGGACTGCGTACCCTCCGGGGTGTTCACCCCGCCCTCGCGCGTCCCGACGACGCTTGGGCCGAAGCGCGACTCCCCGCCGCCGAACGGGCCCTGTACTGCGCCATGGATCCACGTGAACGCGATCACCACGTTCGGGTCGCCCGCGCGATCCTTGCTCGGCACCCCGACGCCACCCCCCAACTCGTGCGCGCAGCCCTGCTGCACGACGTAGGAAAGTCGCAGCGCCCCTATCGCGTCGTCGAGCGAATCCTCGTGCACCTCGTGCGCGGTGAGGTCCCTGCACCGCAGCCCATCCAGATGGGTTGGCAGGGTGCGCGGCAGGTGGCTGCGCATCACGCGGCCTATGGGGCGAGCATGATCCTCGAGGCTGGGGGAGACCCGCGCGTCGCCGAGCTCGTCTCCCGGCACGAGCAGCCCGAAGGGGACGAAGAAGCGAAGGCGCTCCACGAGGCGGACCGACGAACGTGACGGCCACCGAACGTCTCTTCGCCATGCAGCGTTTCGGCATGGAACCGGGTCTCGAACGAATCCGTGCGCTCCTCGAGCGGCTCGGCCACCCCCAGCTCGCGTTCGATTCCGTCCTCATCGCCGGTACGAATGGCAAGGGCAGCACCGCAGCCCACCTCGCCGCCATGCTGCAGGCGGCAGGCCGCCGCACCGGTCGATTCACCAGCCCGCACCTCGTGCAGCCGGGCGAACGCATCGTCAAGGACGGACGGCCGCTCGACGAAGCGGCGTTCGACGCGCTTGCCGAGCGTCTCCTCCCGCACGCTGAAGCGGTCGGCGCCACCTTCTTCGAGGTGGTCACCGCCATGGCGGTGCAGCACTTCGCCGACGCGCACGTCGACGTTGCCGTCATGGAGGTCGGTCTGGGAGGCCGATTCGACGCCACGAACGCGCTCGAGCCCGTCGCCACCGTCGTGACCAGCATCGCGCTCGATCACCGCGCCATCCTCGGTGACACGGTGCAAGCCATCGCACGCGAGAAGGCCGGCATTCTCCGGTCCGGCGTGCCGGCATGGACCAGTGCGCAGGGTGACGCCCTTGCCACCCTCCGCAGTGAAGCGGACCGAGTGGGTGCACCCCTCCGCACCCTCACCCGGGATGGCGACGCCGAAATCGAGGTGCGCGACCGGGGTCTACGCGGTTCGGAGTTCCTCCTCAAGCGCGACGGTCGTCCCGACCTGCCCCTCGCCACGCCCCTCATTGGCCGGCACCAGGCCGACAACGCGGCGCTTGCCGCCCTCACCGCGCTCGACCTGGGCGTGCCCACGGACGACGTCGCGGAGGGCGCGCTCCGCACCCAGTGGCCCGGCCGGCTGGAACCCGTCGCTTGGCAAGGCGAACGCGTTCTGCTCGACGGGGCGCACAACCCAGCCGCCGCGCAGGTGCTGGCCGCGACGCTCGTGAAGCTCGGGTTGCGTCCCATGTTCGTCGTGTCGGTCAGTGCTGACAAGGACGTCAGCGACCTGCTGGCAGCCTGGCAGGACGTTGCGGTCGGGGTGCACGTCACCCGGGCGCGTCACAGTCCAAGGGCCATGCCCATCGACGCACTGGCCGGGCACGCGCGTGAAGCGCGCCTGCAGGTGCGCGGCGTGCATGACGACCCCATGGACGCCATGACGGCGGCGTGGCGGGACGTGCAGGACGGAGAGGCCGACGTCATCGTCGTCGCGGGAAGCCTGTTCCTCGTGGGGGAGGTGCGTGCCGCCTGCATGAGCGAGCGCATGCCACCGCTCGAGCGTTGGCAGTAAACGGGGGGCTAGCCGGATCCGCCGGCCCGCACGTGCTTAACGATGGACACCGCCGCGATGACGCCTGAAGCAACTGCGGCCTGCAGAATGTCCACCTCGCTCCATGCTTGACGAATCAGGACGGCGCCCGTCAGGACGGGAAAAAGTGCGAGCGTGAGGATCGTGCCGAACGTAGCGCGACGCGTGAGGAGGATGAGGGCGACGAGGAGGACCAGCGCCGCGAGCCCCACGAATGGAACGAGCGGAAGCGTCATGCCGAAGGCGCTGCCCAGCGCCTTGCCTCCACGAAACCCAACGTAGGGAGACCAGGCGTGCCCCACCACGGCACCCACACCGGCGGTGAGGCCCATGGCCAGCGGGTCAGCGCCCACCCAGGCTGCCATTTGCAGCCCAGCGATCGAAGCGAGCGTGCCCTTGCCCACGTCGAGAATGAACACTGCGATGCCTGGGGCGACCCCGACGTTTCGCACCGTGTTCATCGACCCCATGTTCCCCGACCCGGTGGAGAAGATGTCCTTCCCGACCGCGCGCGCAATCCACGCCGCGAACGGGATGCCACCCAGGAAGTAGCCGGCGGCGAAGGCGGCCAGCAGATCGAACGTCATGCCGGCACCTCCCGTTCGGCACGCATCGCGTCATGGAGGGGAGGGAGCGGACCCGCGATGACCTCGAGGCTCTTGAGGCCGTCGACGTGCCACGCCACGTAGCGGGCGAGGAGGCGCCAATGCACGGTGCGCTCCTCCACGTTCATGATCAGGGCCTCCTTCGCCCGGCCCACCAGGAAGGCGTGCAGGGACGGCACGACGGTCGGGGGAATTGCGAGCCCCTCACCGCGTCGCGTGACGTGACCACCCGGCACGTCGAACCTCGCGCCGGCATCCACTTCACCCTCGAGGTTCACGTCGGGGCCGAGGCCCGCGACGCGCAGCAACATCCAGGTGTGCACGAGGGCCACGCGCTCGGGGTCCTCATCCGCGTCGAGCCCCCGCAATCCACTCGCCAACCAGGCGTGCAGCGGTTCACCGTGGTGAACGTCCACCGTGAGGCGATCGGCGAGTTCCGCAAGGACGTGCGCGTAGGGGTAGACGGTGGGGTCAGCCAGTCGTGAGAGGGCACCCTCGAGCGTGACTTGCGAGACGATGGCGAGATCGTCGTCGCGACGCTGGTACACCTGCACCTTCACGTCGTGAAACAACGAGAGGCGACCCGGATTGCCACCGAGCCGTTTGCCCTTGCGGGCGATGGCGCGCCACTTCCCCTCGGGCGACAGGAGCGTCACCACCACGTCACCGGACGGCAGCGGCGTGCGTCGCACCACGATGCCCTGTCGGACGTGATAGCGGGAGGGAGCCACGCCGTCATCCTACCCGCCGACCTCGGCCCGTCGGTTACGCGCCTTGCGCCTCCGCTTCCTTCCGGGCGCGACCGAACGCCATGCGGAGTTTGAACAGGCCGCTCTTCTCGCGTCGTTGCGCCTCGGCTTCGTCGATGCCGAGCTCCTGCGCGACGTCGCCGAGGGTTTGCGCATCGCGACCCTCCATGCCTTGACTGCGCACCACGACGGAGCGCACGTCCTCCTCGAGTTCTCCGAGGTGCTTCTCGAGATCCTCGCGCGTCGCCTTGGGGCCACTCGGTTTCTTGGCCTTGGCCTTGCTGCTTCGCTTCTTCGTCTTCTTGGCGGGCGTCTTGCTCGACGCCTTCGCGCGGCCGCCCTTCTTCTCGGCCATGCGCGCCTCGCGCGCGGCGAGAAGCTCGAGCGCCTCGTCGATCGTCAAGGTTTCGATGCTGTGCTCCTTGCGGAGCGAGGCGTTGACCTTGCCGTGCTTGACGTACGGGCCGAAGCGACCGTCATGAATCTCGAGGGGTGCTCCCGTTTCGGGGTGTTCACCGAGCACGCGGAGCGGTTCGCGTTGCCCGCGGCGCGCTGCCTTCTCGGTCAACAGTTCGACCGCGCGGTCCATCTGAACCGCAAGCACGTCGTCGCCCTCCTTGAGGGAGGCGTAGATGCTTCCGTGCTTCACGTACGGACCGTACCGGCCGATGCCTGCCTCGACCTTCTTGCCGTCCTTGGGGTGTTCCCCCAGCGAGCGGGGGAGTTCCATCAGGGCACGGGCAAGGGGTTCATCCACGTCGCGCATGTCGACGTTCGGGGGGAGCGACACGCGTTTGGGTTTCTTCGTGGTGCCTTGCGCCTCGTCGACCTCACCGAGTTGCAGATACGGCCCGTAGGGACCGTTCTTGAGCAGGATCGTCGTGCCATTCTCGCTCGTACCGACCGGCTGGTCACCCATCTTCTCGCGTTCGATGCGCTCGGCAAGCATCTCGCGCGTCACGTCGGCAGGCGCCCAGTCCTCGGGGATGGAGGTGGTGATCTCCTCGCCGTCTTCCGTGGCGGTGACGTACGGTCCGTAACGCCCGACGCGGACGATGAAGGGATCCCACTTGGGGCTGCGCATGGTGCTGATTTCGCGCGCATCGATCGAACCCAAGCCGGTCTCGACGAGTGATTCGATGCCCTCTTCGCCTCGATAGAAGTGACGTAGGTACGGTCCCGCATCGAGCGTGCCGGAGGCGATCGCGTCGAGGTCGGACTCCATGCCTGCGGTGAACTCGGTGTCGACCAGGCGAGCGAACTGGTGCTCGAGCAGGTTGTTCGTCGCGAAGGCGATGAAGGTGGGAACGAGTTGCTGACCGTTTTTGCGGACGTAGCCGCGATTCTGGATCGTTTCGATGATGCTGGCGTAGGTCGATGGGCGACCGATGCCTTCCTGCTCGAGGATCTTCACGAGCGACGCTTCGGTGATGCGCGCGGGCGGTTTCGTCTCGTGTCCCGATGCATCCACCCGGTGTGCCTGGACCGCGTCGCCCCCTTGCAGGGTGGGGAGGGGTTGATTCTGATCGTCGAGCGCGCCGTCGGGATCGTCGCTTCCTTCCACGTAGGCGCGGAAGAAGCCGGGGAAGAGCACCTGACGGCCGCTGGCGCGCAGGGTGAGCGTGCGGTCCTGAACGCCGGCTTCGAGGGCGACCGTGACGAACTTGAGGCGTGCCTCCGCCATTTGCGTGGCGATGGTGCGCTGCCAAATGAGTTCGTAGAGCGCCTTGTCGTTGCCGCGAAGGCCATGCTCCTCGGCCGTCTTCATGGCGTCCCCGGCAGGTCGGATGGCTTCGTGCGCTTCTTGTGCGCCTTTCGCCTTGCTGGCGTACTGCCGGACGCGTTCGAACAGGTAGTCCTTGCCGTAGAGCGTTTCGATGCGTTGCCGGGACGCCTGAATCGCTTCGCTCGACAGGTTGGTCGAGTCGGTCCGCATGTAGGTGATGAGGCCTCGTTCGTACAAGCCTTGTGCGATGCGCATGGTGTCGCGCGCGGAGAGCTTCAGTTTGCGCGAGGACTCCTGTTGCAGGGTTGAGGTAGTGAAGGGGGGTGAGGGGTTGCGGGCCTCCTCACGCTCGTTCACGTCGCGTACATGGAAGGGCACGTCGCGCGCGGCGGTGGCGAGGGCGGTGGCTTCGGCTTCGGTGAGGAGGAGGACGTCCTTGCCCGCTTCGGTGCCGTCCTTCAGGCGACCCGTGTCGGGGTCGAAATCCTTGCCGCTCGCGAGGCGAATGCCATCGACGTGCGTGGCGGTGGCTTCGAAGGTGGCGGCGTCTCCGGCCTTGCTGAGCGTGGCGTCGACGTCCCAGTAGCTCGCCGGGTTGAAGGCGAGGCGTTCCTTTTCGCGGTTGACGAGGATGCGCACGGCGACCGACTGGACGCGACCGGCGGAGAGCCTGGGTGCGATCTTCTTCCAGAGCAACGGACTGATCGTGTAGCCGACGAGCCGGTCGAGGATACGACGCGTTTCCTGCGCCTCGACGAGGTCGGTGTGAATGTCGCGGGTGTCCTCGAGGGCCTGTTGAATGGCGTTCTCGGTGATCTCGTGGAACACCATGCGTTTGACGGGCACCTTGGGTTTGAGGACTTCGAGGAGGTGCCAGCCGATGGCTTCCCCTTCGCGATCCTCATCCGTGGCGATCAGGAGTTCGTCGACGTCGGCGAGTTCGCTCTTGAGTTCGCGCACCACGTCGGGTTTCGTGATGACGTAGAGCGGCTCGTAGTTCTCGTCGACGTTGATGCCGAGGCGTGACCAGGGTTGCTTGCGGTACTTGTCGGGGATGGCGGACGCGCTTTGGGGCAGGTCGCGGACGTGCCCCATGCTGGCCTTCACGACGTACGCGTCGGACAGGAAGCGTTTGATCGTGTTGGCCTTCGTCGGGGATTCGACGATGACGAGGCGTCGCCCATTCGTGTCGGGGGTTCGGGGAGGCATCAGGTCCTTTCGCTTTCGCGCCGCATTATAGGCGTGACGCCTCGCTTGTCAAGATTTGCGAATCGTCGTGCTGGTCGGGCTTCGCGCGCCCGCATGCGCGCGCGTGCGCGAGGGGCGGATGCGTGGCTCACGAAGCGGAGCGGGTCAAGGGAGGGGCCGGCGATGGCTGATGGCGCGCCCGAGCGTCACCTCGTCGGCGTACTCGAGATCGCCGCCGACGGGAAGTCCGTAGGCGATTCGGGATGCGGGAATGCTGCGTTCACTCAGGGCGCGCGCGAGATACATCGCGGTCGCTTCGCCCTCGACGGTCGTGGAGGTGGCGAGGATGACCTCGCTGACGTTGCCCTCGTCGAGGCGGGTGAGGAGGGCGGGGAGGGTGAGGTCGTCGGGTCCGACACCGTTCATGGGGGAGAGGGCGCCATGGAGGACGTGGTACCGGCCTCGGTACTCACCGGAACGGTCGATGGCGAGCACGTCGGCGGGTTGTTCGACGACGCAGACGGTGGCGGGGTCGCGGTTCGGGTCGTTGCACACGTAGCAAGCCGCCTCGCCTTTCGTCATGACGTTGAAGCAGGTGGGGCAGCGGTCGAGTGACGCCTTGGCTTCGCGAATGGCTGCGGCGAGCGCATCGACGTCGGCAGGGTCCCTGTGGAAAAGGTGGAACGCAAGACGTTGCGCGCTCTTCGGCCCGATGCCGGGGAGGCGCCCGAGTTCGCGGATGAGCGTGGCGAGGGCGGGAGGGAAGCTCACGGTGTGGGCGGGCCTAGAGGAGGCCGCCCATGCCGCCCATGCCTCCGAGGTCGCCCATCGCGCCGCCCATCTCCTGTTCCTGGAGTTCCTTGGCTTT
>CAJXWR010000064.1 GCA_913062675.1 uncultured Trueperaceae bacterium | reverse complement strand
CATCCGCGGATAAGGAGACGCCTAGGATGTTGCTATTGCCATGACCGGTAAACGTTTGGCTTATCTCTGGCGAGGGCGCAAACGTGGCGGGAAAGAGCAGGCCCTTGAGGACGTGGCTGTAGTAGCTGAGTTCATTAAGCAGCTTGGAGTATTGGGCGCGCTGTTCGGATGATTCGAGCTTGGCTTGCAGCGCGTCGCGGTGGCGTGCGTCCGGTGGTTCGGGGGGACGAAACTCGGGGCGGGTGGCCTCGTGCGTGCGTATGGGGGAACGGTCGCCAAGATGTTGGATCAGGCCGCCATCACGACGGTGCACGAGACGACGACACTTCACGTCCGCATGCCATTCCATCAGGTGGATGCGGTTTACCGGTTGTTGGACGCCTGGCCGGAGTTGCGGCGCGGCGAACCCGCGTACCACCCGAATGGGGTCGTCCTGTCGGTCACGCTTCGCGTGGACGCGATTCCGGATTTGCGCTTGGCGTTGCGCGAATCGACGAATGCCGAGGCGAGGATGCTCAAGGACGTGACGGTGGAGGAGAGCGCATGAGCCGAGAACGCTCGCCGTGGATTCGATGGGGTGGAGCGCTTGCAGGCCTGCTCCTCCTCGCGTCGTGCCTGCCTGCCGTGCCAAGCGACGGGCTCGCGCGTTACGACGTGGCGATCGTTGGTGCACCCTCGAGCGGTCCCGTTCCTGGCGCGGCACTCGGCCTCGCCGATGCGTTGGTGGAGCGCAGGTACGGTGGGTCGATCCTGCCCAACGACGTGACGAGGTTCCTCGAGTTGCGCGCAGGAATGGTGGGTGCGCGAGTTCCGCAGGCGGCCGCGCGTTTGGGGCGCAGCATGGGGGCCGAAACGGTCGTGGTGGTGGATGCGGCACGTCTTGACCGCGAGCGGACCGAAGGCCAGGGGACCAGCTGGTTGCGCGTGGTGCTGCAACTCCGCGTACGCGTGGTCGATCCGGTGACGGGGAGCGTGCTTGCCGAGCGGCTGGACCGCGTGCGCGTCGCCGAGCGAGCCTACGAGGGAGACACTGTCCCTGCGCTTCGGGACGATCCCGTCCTTGCGGGCCTGTCGCGCGCGGCGGTGGGAGCGCTCACGCCGTGGCTTCACGGCATTTTGGAGCCCTCCACGCAAACGTTTTGATCAACGGAAGTAACGGCGGACGATCTCGCGGTAGGCGGCGGGTAGGTTCGCCTCTTCGGTGATGCGTTCGACGTCACGCGCGCGGCGACCATCGACGTCGACGCGGGGGGTGACGGGGGGTGGCGCGTCGGGCCGGGCACCCAAATCGCGGGTGGTGCCGATCGTCACGCTGGGCCCCTGGCCTGGGTCTCCGGATAGCCGTTCGGCGGGTTGGGCATCGGGTCCCGTGGCAGGGTCCACCGCCGTCCCTGCGCCTGGTGCGTTCCCCGCCGTCGGGTCGTCCTGGGCGCGTGAAGCGTCCGAATTCGGGGTGTCGCCACTTCCCGCCAGGCCTTCAGCCTCACGCCCTTCGCTCCCCCCGTCGGTGCCGGCGTCGAGGTCCCCTTGGGGCCGGTCGGGCGTTCCGTCGGTTTCGCCCTCCTGCGAACCTGCGTTCTCGTCGAGCGCACCCTCCTGCGCGGTCCCTTCCGTTCCCGGGCGTGACGCCTGCATTCGCTCGCCCGTCGCTTGCGCGTCCGCCTCTCCGCTCGTGGGTTCGTCACCGCCGCTCGCTTCGGGAGCTTCCCCGTCGACGCCTTGCGCGCCCGACCCTTCACCTTCCTGTCCGGCGTCCGGTTGAATGCGGGTGGCGGCCGTATCACCGTCTTCGGTTGCATTCCCGTCGCGCGCGTCTGGCGGCGCCTGCGGTTCACCGTTTGCATTGCGGCTGGCTGCCCCGTCTGCTGCGCTGGCTGGATCTGCGTCCCCCGGTCGTTGCGTGGAGGCGGCGGGTTCGTCGGTCGGGTCGTCGCGTTGCAGGAACTGATTCACGGCGTCCCGTCCGGTGACGGCATCTTCCGTACCGTCCGCTTCCTCACCGGCGTCGAGCGAGTCGTCCGTGTTGCCCTCCCCACGTTGCGGGTTCGCGTCTGGGTCCGTGGCGGGAGCGTCGGCGTCACGACCCGCCGTGGGCAACGGTGCGTCCGGCGCCTCGTCGGTCGACGTTCCGGACGCTTGATCGGCATCGTCCACGGTCGTGCCGCCCTCCTCGAAAGCATCGGCACGCGATTCCTGGACCGCCGCCTGGCCCCCTGGATCCACGAGGCTGGACCGGATGGGTTGCGTAAACGGCAGGGCGGCGAGGAGCACGAGGGTTGCGACGGTCGGGACGAGCCAACGCCAATCGGTGGGGGGTGGCGTCACGCCACGCACGTCGAGTCGGGCGCGTTCACGCGCCTCGCCCCAAAGGCCGAACGGATCCTCGCGCGCCGCTGCCTCGAGCGCCGTGTCGTAGCCAAGGCCCTGCTCACTGCGCAGGTACCGTCGCGCCCACATGGCGGCGCCGGGTACGGGCGTCAGACCCGCGATGACGGCGATCAGCGGGACGAGCAGCACGACGGCGCGGGGGACCCCGATGAGGCTTGCCGCGATGGTCACCACGGCGGTCGCCGCCGCGGCCAGAGCGGCACGGTGGGCTCGCACCGCACGCGTACGCATCCGCGCGAACCGCTCGTGGGCGTCGAGACCCTGGGGTGGCCCGCGCCGCGCGCGTCCCGGCCGAATCATGCAGCGTCCCTCCTTCGCGTCCACCGAGGTACGAGCCGCATGACCAGGAACACGGCGATGACCGTGGCGTGCACGACGACCGCCGCGACGTTGGGCGTGCTGGGCGCGACCCACGCGAGGGTGATGGGCGGTCCGAATCGGAGGTCGAGAGCGCCGATGACGAGGAGCAGGCCGAGGGAGAGCAGCCACCGTACGGCCGGCGCGGCACGATGCAGCCAGCGCGTCCAGGCGCGAGACACGACGAAGGCGCTGAGGGCGAGCAGCGGCGCATAGGTGAGACTCCACGCCATGGGCGTCGTCACGGCACTCCCCGCGTGCGCGGTCATTTCGATGGGCATCGTGACGACCGCAGCGAACGCGAGCTGCACGAGCGTCCGCCTTTCGCCCGCATTCGTGAGGTTGCCAGCTTGAAGCCCCGCAAACCATGCCCAGGCGGCGAGTCCTGCCGTGCGCACGGTCGCGACGAGGAACCAGGCATCGTTCCCATCGATCGTGCGGGAAGGCCAGCCGGCGAGGAGGGCGACGCCCGTTGCGGCCAGGAACAGGGCGAACGGTGTCGTCATGAGGGGTGCGCGTTGACGTCCGGTCATGGTGCCTCTCCCACCGTCGACGTGAAGAACCACCACGCCTCGTCGTGGCGTGCGACGCGCTGAACGCCAAGATTCCGTACGGACGCGGCGAGGGCGCTCCCGAGCATCGGGGTGGCCTCTTCGAGCGGAACGGCGGTCGCTTCCACCGACGGGGGCACGGTGGTGAGGAGGGGCGCCCCCGTGAGCACGATGCGGCCAGCTCGCGGCAGAGTCACGGTGGTTGCCCTCTCGCTCCAGCGGATCGCCGTGGCGGGAGACGCGGGAACCGAGGTGGGGAGGGCGCGAGCCGCTCGAAGTTCGGGCACACGCAGGTCGCCGCCTGCAAGGCTCGCGACCTGCGTCACGTCGTAGCGGGCACCCACCCCGCCGGACGCGAGGACGAGACCGTCGCGCGTCTCCACCCGTTGTGACGTCGGGGCGGCCAGGAACGACGCGCCCCCTGCCGCGAGGGTGACGAGGAGGGCTGCGATGGCGCCCTCGCGCGCGGGGATCCGCAGGAGCAGCAGGGTGGCGAGGACGTAGGCGAGGGTGAGGCCCGCCACGAGGCGACGGGGCTGGTGCGCCCACGTCGCGGGGCGCATGCCGTCGATGACGAGATCGAGGGCGTGATGCACGTCTTCGACCGAGGCGCTGGAACTGGACGGGGTGGCCGTGAACGGGTCTTGACGAAGCGTGGCGTCGTCGAGCACGCCGGGAGGCAAGCGCCGCAGCGATCCTGCCCCCACCGCGAGGTGGGTGCCGCCGTTTGGAACGCGTCGCTGGAGCGATCCTGAAAGCGTGGCGGGCAGCGCCACGTCGACGCCCATGGCAGCCGCCGTAACGAGCGTCGCGTCGTCCGGAAGGGGGAGGGATCCGTCGACGAGGAGGGTGGCGACGGCATGCCAGGCACCCTCGAGGCGTGGAAGGTCGGCCAGCGTGACGACCAGGAGGCGCCGGTCCTCGGGCCAGTTGGGTAGCCAGGCGCTGGGAACGGCGCTGAGCAGCAGATCGAGGGGTCGATCGTCACGCTCTCGCGCTGGCCGCGTTCCACTGGCGACGATTCTGTCCCCCTGCGTGACGCGCCAGGAAACCTCGCGCCAGGTGGGGAGGAAGAGGACGACGTCGTGACGCTGGACGCCCCTCCCCGTGCCCAAGAGAAGCTCGAGGACGTGGGGTACGCCATCGAGCGCACCGGCGCTGGGCGTGAGGGCGAGCGAGAAGGTGGCGCCCGGAAGGTTCTGGGTGACGATCGTGATGGGGTTCCACGCGTTGCTGACGAGCGTATCGGCCACCCCGAGCCTCACCTCGACGGGCGTTTGCGCGAGCGCGAGGGACGCAATGACGAGCGTCATGAGGATCACGACGCTGCGGATTCCGGGGCGCGGACGCCCGGGTGGTCCCGCAGAAGCGGCAATTGCGCGCGTCGAGGGGACGTGCCGCACGGCGTTACCGCTCCGACTCCGCCAACGTGGTGGGGAACGCGAGAATGGCGCTCTCCACGCGGCGGCTCACGACGCGATTCACGGTGCGTCCGTCGGCAACGAGCGTGGCGGAACTCCCGCTGTCGAGCCTCAGGGCGCGATCCACACCCAGGTCGAGGAACAGGCGTGCGAGCTCCTCGGCGATCATGGCGTCCGCGACGACGAAAAGGACGCGCCCATCGGGCATCACGCCCAACCCGGCTTGCTGCGTGGGTTGGTCGAGAATGCGCACGCCGCGCGCGAACCCCTCGAGTTCGGGGGTGAACGCCATGACCCCATCCTGGACGAGGAGAGGCCCGGCTTCGACCGCCCAGGCGCTTTGCGCGAGAAGGGGAGGCGCCAAGCGACTGGACAACGTGACGCGCTGCCCTGGATTCACGAGGGCGAGGGAGCGGAGGCTCGGGTCGTACGCGATGGCGAGGCCCCCCTCGGGCACGAGGGCGGGGCCCACGCCGTTGCGCAGGACGATTCCCGATGCGTCCACCTCGAGCACGCCAACACGGCGACCCCCGACCGTCGTGCCGGGAAGCGTCGACCAGGAGAGGGGCCCTTGCCCCTCGAGTTCGAAGGGGATGGGGGAGGCCTGGTCGATGCGCAGTTCGACGCTCGCACCGGCGCGGGCCACGACCGTACCCATTGGCGTAAAACCGACGACCGCTCGGTTGCGCGAGGGGGACGTGACGAGGACGCCCTCGAGTGTCCTCAATCCGATGGGGGTGAAGGTGGACGGGTCGAAGTACCCAGCGTTGATGGCGGCGATGGCGTCACCCGCCATGGCGTGCACCGTTTCACCACCGTTCGTGGCGAGGGCGAGTTCGAAACGCACCTGCGTCGGGTCGAGGTCGGTCACGTGCACGCGACTGTCGCCGCGAGGAGTGGTCACGTCGAACGTCCGGTAGTGCACGCCGGGGGCGAGGCGCGTTGCGGAGGCGCCCACGGCGGGGCCTGGGAGGGGTGACGCGTCGGGTGTCGCAACGCGCTCCGGCTCGTCGATGTGGGGCGTGAGGTCGAGGACGAGGCGGACGGGTGCGTCGAGGGAGAAGGCGCGCACGTCGACGCCGTCCCCTTCGATGCGAACCTCGGTCCGTGACTCGTCAGCCGTCCATGCGACGTCGACGCGCACGGCATCCCCGCGCAAGAGGTTTCCGTCGGTGGGAAGCGCGATGGCGGGCAGTACGAGCCGCAGCGCGTTCGACGCCGTCAATGACTGCGTTCCATCCAGTGTGGGTACGTCCCCCCTCGCGAGGCCGTCAAGTTCGAGGACGAGGCGTGTCGTGTCACCGTCGCGACCACTGCGAACCTCACGGAGGGAGGGAAGGCCGAGCGCTTCGACGATGCTCGAGGAAACTTGGACCGCACCGTCGTCGGTCACTTCGGGTGGCGCGTCGCCGCGTCCATCGCTCCACCCCACGCCGTACTGGTACGCCAACGTTCTCGTGGGTGACTGGAGCGTCACCGCTTCCTGCGTCAGCTCGACGTAGGCACGTGGAAGCGTGCGGAGCGCCACGGCTTGCGACCAACCAACGCCAGCGAGGGTCAAAAGGGCGAGGAAAAGGGCGACGCGGCACGTGCGCCCACGGAGGGATACGAAGGACCGCATGGTCACGGGGCGCGCAGCGCGTCGCGTAGGCCTGCTGGATCCACGGGCTCGGAGAGCATGTGCAGCAGGCGCGCTGCGATGCGGTGCGATTCGACGTCGGCCCAACCGACCGTCGAAACGCCTGCCGCCTGCGCGTCACGCCGAACACCAAGCTCGAGATCGGGGGCGAGGTCGACGAGCGTCAGGTGCGGACCGAACGTACCGGGGTCGAGAGGCAACGCGTCATCCCCGCGGAGGATGGCGTCGCCATGGGTGAGCAGGTCGTGCACGATCGGGTCTCGCGAAGCCACGGCGCGTCCCGTCACGCCCGCGGGGAGACGCGGAAGCGCCCGCTCGGCCGTGGGCGCATCACGGGCAACGAGGGTCACGTCGTTGGCACCCGACTCCGCCATGGCAAGCAGGACGGCGCGCACGTCATCCCCTTCGCCCGACGCGACGACGCGCGCACCGTGCGGGTCCCAACCTGCGTGCCGGAGCCCCTCCACCACGTCGCTTGCGCCCACGTGATCCCCGTGAAGCGATTCCCCCGTGCGGGTCACCACGTTGACCGCGCCAAGTTCCTGCGCGAGGAGTGAGGGTCGAGCCGCACCCCGGAATGCCGCCTTGCGCGCCTCCACGCCGAACGTCAACGCGCCCGCGAACCCGAGAACGGGAAGGGCGTCGAGCGCCTTGTCGATCGGTGCGCCGGGAAGCACCTGCAGGTGGAACCGGTCGAGGGGGTCTCGGTATTCGGACAGGGCGTTCACGACGCGTCCAGTTCCGAGCACGGCCACGAGTTGCATGCCTGCGAGGATACCGCGCCTCGTCGTCACGCTCGGCGGTCGTGATACCCTCCCCGATCATGCAGGTTCTTCTTCCCGACGACACGAAACTCACGGTTCCCGACGGCGCTACCGGCCGCGACGTCGCGGAAGCCATCGGACCGGGACTCGCCAAGGCGGCGCTCGGCACGACCATCGACGGCCAGTTGAGTGACCTGATGACGCCCGTGCCGGATGGTGCGCGCGTCTCGATCCTCACGAAGCGTGATGACGCCTGGATCGACCTGGCGCGGCACACGCTTGCGCACGTGATGGCGCAAGCCGTGCGGGAACGCATGGTGGCCGACGGTCACGACGCGAACGCGGTGAAGCTTGCCATCGGTCCCGTCATCGAACACGGTTTCTACTACGACATGGACCTGCCGCGACCGCTCACACCGGAGGACCTTCCCGAAATCGAGGCGCGCATGCGCACCCTCGTGAAGGAAGACCTCACGCTCCGGCGCTTCACGCTGCCGCGGGACGAGGCGCTTGCGCACTACCGCGACGTCGAAGATCCCTACAAGCAGGAACTCATTCAGGACCTGCCCGAAGGGGAGACGCTCAGCTTCTACGAGCAGGGAGGGGAGACCGGGTTCACCGACTTGTGTCGCGGTCCGCACGTCCCCTCGACCGGGAAGATCCCTCCGCACTTCAAGTTGATGAGCCTTGCAGGCGCGTACTGGCGGGGCGACGAGACGCGCCCCATGCTGCAACGCGTCTACGGCGTGGCGTTCCTCACCAAGGAGGAACTCGAGCAGCACCTGTGGCGACTCGAGGAAGCGAAACGGCGCGACCACCGAAAGTTGGGGCAGGAACTCGAGATCTTCACCCTCGATGACGAGATTGGACCTGGCTTGCCGTTGTGGCTGCCGCGGGGCGCCATCATGGTGGAGGAGATCGAGGCGCTGGCGAAGGAGATGGAACGCAAGGCCGGGTACCGCCGCGTTCGCTCGCCACACTTGAGCAAGGAGGACCTGTTCCTCAAGTCGGGTCACCTTCCCTACTACGAGGAAGACATGTACCCGGCGATGGAGCTTGATCACGTCCGCTACTTCGTGAAACCGATGAACTGCCCGTTCCACCACAAGATCTACGCGGCGCGTCCCCGCAGTTACCGCGAGTTGCCGCTCCGCCTTGCCGAGTACGGCACGTGCTACCGCTACGAGGATTCAGGTGCCTTGATGGGCCTCATGCGCGTGCGCAGCATGCAGATGAACGATGCGCACATCTACTGCACCGAGGAGCAGTTCGAGCAGGAGTTCCTGGCCGTCATCGAGCTGTACCTGCAGTACTTCGAGTTGTTCGGCATCGACGAGTACGTGATGCGACTCTCGAAGCACGCGCCCGAGGGCCTTGGCAAGAAGTACGTGAACGAGCCTGAACTGTGGCTCAAGACCGAGGCGATGATTCGCAAGGTCATGGTGGAGAACGACATTCCGCACGTGGAGGCGGAGGACGAGGGCGCGTTCTACGGTCCGAAGATCGACGTTCAGATTAAGAGCGCGATTGGGCGTGAGTTCACGCTGGCGACGAACCAGGTGGATTTCGCGCAACCGCGCCGGTTCGAGTTGACGTACGCCGCGGAGGACGGGTCGCTGCAAACCCCGTTGTGCCTGCACCGCGCGCCACTCTCGACGCACGAGCGTCTGATCGGCTTCCTGATGGAGCACTTCGCGGGCGACTTCCCGTTGTGGTTGGCACCGGAGCAGGTGCGCGTCGTGCCGATTGCCGATCGTCACGTCCCCTATGCCGAACGCATCGTCGATGCGCTCGATGCCGTCGACCTTCGCGCGGAGGTGGACACGCGCAGCGAACGGATGAACGCGAAGGTGCGGGACGCCGAACTGATGAAGGTGCCCTACACGGTCATCGTTGGGGACGCCGAGGAGGAGGCCCATCAGGTCAGCTTCCGGAGTCGTCAGGAGCCTGAGGGGAAAGGGGTGGCGCTCGATGCATTCATTGCGCACCTCGCCGCTGCACGGGACGCCCGCGCGAGGGTCATCACGCCCATCACCTGAGCGGGCTCAGGATTAGGGCACGCCGAACGCCACGATGTACGCCGCTCCAGCATCGGTGTGCCCATCGCGGTCGCTCCCGGGTGCGCCGATGATGGCGTAGTCGCCATCGAGATCGACCGACGAGCCGAAGTGGGCATTGGCTTGCGGCTGGGGTTGCGTGATCGTGCTCGCGAGTTGCCACGCGCCCTGGTTCAGTTCGAAGACGAAAACCATGCCGGCCGCTTGCCTTCCGTTCACGGGTGCTTGGGGGGCCGCCACGAGCAACCGTTCTTCGTCGATGGCGACCTCCAGGCCGAACCCGATGCCTCCGGGGTCCCCCGGCGCGCGGAGCGTCTGTTCCAGCGTCCACGAAGCTGCCTCCATGGCGTACACGTCGACCTTCTCGTCGTTGCCCGAGTTCGTGGCTCCAACGGCCAGACGGCTCCCATCCAAGTCAATGTGCGCACCGAGGAGGGCTGACGGGAGGGTGACGTCCGCGCCCACTTGGATGGCATTGCTCCCAGACACGTCGTACACGGCGACGGTGGTGCCTTGCGTGGTGGTTGATGCGATGGCGGTTCGCTGCTCGTGAACCGCAATGTCGGTCCCCGACGCGACGACCCAATGATCGCCAAGCGCCCCGGGGAAGGTAATATCCGCACCGGTCAGCTCGGAACCAAAGGCGAAGGACCCATCGACCCCGGCGACCCCGGTCGAAGCACCCATCACGATGGAATCGCTGATGGCGACGTTCGTCCCGAGTGCATCAATATCGTCGTACGACGCCGAGATGAGCCCCCAGTTCGTCGTTGACACATCAGCTCCACCATCATCGAAATAGATAAGAGCATTGTCGGGATTTCCAACGGCAATCCACGCGCCGTGTACGTCGACCGAGAACCCGAAGTTCCCCGACGTCAGCGCGTCGGAATGCAAGATCGTCCGGGCCCTAGGCCACTCGAGCGGGTTGACCCGTTCGAAGACCGTTGCGAAACCATTGCTTGGCGAAACACGTGGAGCGCCCACGATGGCCAGGCCGCCGTGTACCGCTACGGAGATACCGAAGCCGTCGGATGACGAGATCGTCAGGGGTTGCAGCGAGCGAATCCGGAAGGGCGGGGCGACCGCGCGTACTTCAACCACTTCCGACGTGTCGCCTAGGCCCGCTTCGTTTTCGGCGCGCACGAGAACTCGATACGTCCGGGTGTTGTCGAGCGAATCGAGCGTGACGGTCACGCTCGACCCTTGCACGTCATCGAGTCGCGTGAACCCGAGCTGCTCGTCGGTTTCGAGATGCCATGCCTCGACGGGGCGTCCACCATCATCATTGACACTCAAACGAAGGTTGACGAAACCGTCGCCTGCCTCAACGAGTGTTACATCGGGTCGGCCGGGGGTCGTGAACGGAACGGCGGTCCAGGAGGTCGAGGGAGCTCCATCGAAGCCCGCGGTCACGGCGCGGAGGACGCCCGTGTAGGCCTTGCCATTCTCAAGTCCTGCAATCGTTACGGGAGGCTCGGCGTCCGCAGGGCTCAGGGTTACCCAAGTCGACCCATCGTCGAGCGAGTAGGCATAATTGAGGACCTCGGAACCGCCGTTGGCTCCCGGAACGAAGTCGATCACGACGGCACCGTCCGTCGGCGTGACCGAGCGAATCTCGGGTGCACCGGGAGCGATCGCGGGGACGCTAAACACAACGGTCGTCGCATCAGCGTCGATTTCGACGCGCTCCCCATCGACGAAGAGTTGCACGGGACACAACGACCCGGGTGGAAGCTGGGGAATTACGCCACGAAGCAGCGGGTACGCGCGGTAGGGGGCAGCATCCTCAATGGGAATGGCTACGGCCGTTGCGCCGTCGAGGACGTGCACGCGCTCGAGCGAGGCGTCACACACGAGGACTTCGCTGGAAGCGTCGAAGCGTCCGGTCAACGTGATGGTGGTGCCCACGGGGCCCGACGCAGGATTGATGGACGTGACGGACGGCGGGAACGGGGTTCGACCGAGATTGCAGGCGCTCAAGATGAATACGAGGAGCGCAACGAACGCGGTGCGTGCGAGGAATCGGTACCCACGACGGAATGAGCGACACGACGAATCCAGATGCGACATGCCAATAGAGCATATCACATTCAAGTCAGGTTAGTGACGGACACATTCGGCGCGGCGCGCTTCGGTCGCACCGCGCGGCCTCCAGACATCAGGCCAAGCGGTTCAGCTTGCAGATCGAGCGAGAATCTCGATGGACTCGATCACATCCGGCTCTGCGCCGCCGGGCTGCATCGGATCGACGCGCGTGATTGCGTCGAGCACGTCGAGACCCTCCACCACACGACCGAACACGGCGTGCCGCCGATCGAGCCACGGAGTGGCGGTGAAGGTAATGAAGAACTGACTGCCGTTCGTGCCCGGACCCGCGTTCGCCATGCTCAACACGCCAGCGCCGTCGTGCACGAGTTCGGGGTGGAACTCGTCGTCGAACCGGTAGCCGGGACCGCCCTGGCCCGTACCGGTCGGGTCACCCGTCTGCGCCATGAAGTCCTCGAGCACCCGATGGAAGATGATGCCGTCGTAGTACTGGTGCAGCGCCAGGAACACGAAGTTGTTGACCGTGACGGGTGCACGGTCCTGCTCGAGATCCACGATCATCGTGCCGGCCGTCGTGCGAATCTCGGCGCGGTAATCGGTGTCTGGCTGCAGGACGGGCTCGGCAGCCGCGAACTTCGTGGTTCGTGCATCCTTACGGGGAACGGGTTGGTAGTCACTCACGATGGATCCTCCTCTTGGGGGCGCGTCACGATGGTGACGCGAAGCATGCGATCAGGTTCGTTGAACAAGCCGAGGGCGGACGTTCCACCCGACGTTCCAAGGACACCGCGACGATCGGCGACGCGGAACGCCTGCGAACCGTCGGGAATCGTACCGAGTTGCGCTTCGAGCCACGCTTCGACCGTCCCGTCGAAACCCTCGGCTTCGGTGACGCCTTGATCGGCGAGCACCTGGGCAGGGTCGACGAATCGCGCGACGACCTGGGGTTGTTGCGGTTCAACGCGCGTGAGGGCGTCGAGCACGTCGAGTCCTTCGACGACCTCACCGAAAATGGCGTGGGCCCCATCAAGCCAGGGCGTGGCGTCCATCGTGATGAAGAATTGACTGCCGTTCGTGTCCGCCCCGGCGTTCGCCATGCTGAGCAAGCCTGCACGGTCGTGGATCAGCTCGGAGTCGATCTCGTCGGGGAAGCGGTACCCGGGACCGCCCGCACCCGTGCCCGTGGGGTCACCGCCCTGGGCGACGAACCCATCGATGACGCGGTGGAACGTGACGTCCTCGTAGAACCGGTGCAACGCGAGGAACACGAAGTTGTTCACCGTGATGGGCGTGCGCGTCTCGTACAGGTCGATTCGCAGGGTGCCCGCCGTGGTTTCTACGATCGCATGGTAATCGAGGCCGTCCTCGAGAACGTCGTCGGCCGCTTCGAACGATTGGACGGGGGGGGGGGAGAGGAACGCGACGGGTTCGAAGCCATCGGGCGTGACCGTCG
>CAJXWR010000063.1 GCA_913062675.1 uncultured Trueperaceae bacterium | reverse complement strand
TTCAATCGTGTAGTAGTTGATGACCGGCTCGATGTAGGCGCTTTCGTCGATGCCACCCACTTCGCCAATCGGCTTGAAGATGCCCGAGTCCACGGCAAGCTGGCTGCCGACCTCGAAGAGCTGCACGAGGTGGGGCGGGTTGCCCTGGCGGGCGGCGAGGACGGCCGCTTGGAGCGTTTCGCGGTACGAACCCTTGCGTTCGCCGGTCACTTCGTAGTCGAGACCCTGCTCGGCAAGTTGTTCATTGAATTCTGCGATGCGGTCGTCAATCCAGCCGGAGCGAGGGGCGTCACTGAAGGCGTACCAGAATTCGATGGTGGTTTGCGCCGTAGCCATGCTGAGCAAGGCGACGAGCGCAAGCGTCAGGATCCGTTTCATGAACTCCTCCTAATGGGGTGGGTCGTGGCACGACCCTCGGATTGGGACCTTCGCCACGACCGAATCTTGAATCGCGAACGTCAGAATGCGGTCAAGGTGACGTCATGCTTCGGTGATGAAACCTTACAAACAGGCGCTTTCACGCCGAAACGACGTCACGTACGAGATGGCCGTGGCGAGCGGCATCCGTCCTCGAGCGTGAAGCGAAAGGTCGGGATCCACGTCGATCGTCACGGCTCCCAGGCTGGCTGCGGCGCGGAGGAACTCCTCCTTGCCGCGCGGATCACTTCCCGGCAAGGCAACGACGGCGTAGGCATCGCGAACCTCGGCCGGCAACGCGTCTCGGTGCCGGCTCGCCGCCTCCTCGGCCCGAAACAGGGGAAGCGAACGGACGCCCTCCGCATCCAGCACGGCCAAGGGGACGAGCGCTTCGTCGAGCATGCGCTGCAATGCCCATGCGTCCCCATCGAGCAGCTCGTACGCCACGGCGGGGTGGGTCTCGTCGGGCATGACGCCTACAGTCGCGGGAGGGTGACGCCCGTCTGGCCCTGGTACTTGCCCTTCCGGTCGGCGTACGTCGTTTCTGGGCGTTCTTCACCCTGGAAGAACAGGAGCTGCACGATGCCCTCGTTCGCGTAGACCTTGGCGGGCAGGGGTGTCGTGTTCGACAGTTCGAGCGTCACGTGTCCCTCCCACCCGGGTTCGAGGGGGGTGACGTTCGCGACGATGCCCGTCCGTGCATACGAACTCTTGCCGAGCGCGACGACCAGCACGTCGTCGGGAATGCGCAGGTACTCCACCGAGCGGGTCAGGACGAACGAGTTGGGAGGAATGATGCAGGTGTCCTCGTTCACCTCGACGAAACTTGCCGGGTCGAACGCCTTCGGGTCGACGATGGTGTTGAAGGCGTTGACGAAGACGCGCCACTCCGGTGCGGCACGCAGGTCGTAGCCGAAGCTCGATAGGCCGTAACTGATGACACCTTCGCGCTCGAGGTGCTCGACGTACGGGTCGATCATGCCCTCACGGGCACGCTCACGGATCCAGCGATCGGAACGAATGGTCATGCGGGAGTGTATCGCGCAGCCAGGCTGCCGCGGGAAGGGTGACGCCATCCGGAGCGCCCCATGTCCTCGGGTGGGGTGCCTTGGGGTACGGGCGCGAATCGCGCCAAGGCGGGATTCGTGGAGTCCTGCCGGGCGCCGCGGTCTTGCGCCGCTCTGGTACGGAATGTATGCTCCAATTCGTTCGTACAACCCATCGTCTCTTGCACAGGAGGTACTCGTATGAAACGGCGTGATTTCCTCAAGAAGGCCGGCGTGGCGACCGTCGGGGCGGGCCTGTCCCCCCTCATGTTCGCGAACGCCCAAGCCGCCACCTACCAGTTCGACATGGTCACCTCATGGCCCACCGCGCTCGACGCGATTTACGGCGGTGCCACGAACACGGCCAAGTACCTCAACGAAATGACGGGCGGCGACGTCGAGATCAACGTCTACCCCGCCGGCGCGCAGGTGGGCGCCTTCGAGGTGTACGACGCCGTCTCCTCCGGCGCGTTCGCCATGGGCCACGCCGCGCCGTACTACTTCTACAACAAGAACCCCGTCCACGCCTTCTTCACCGCCGTGCCGTTCGGCATGGACGCCGGCCAGTTCGATGCCTGGATGAATGCCGGTGACGGTCAAGCGTTCAGCGACGAGCTCACCACGCCCGACGACGTGATCATGCTCCCCGCCGGCAACACTGGCCCGCAGACCAGCGGTTGGTTCAAGCGCGAGGTCAACACGGTCGCCGACCTGCAGGGCCTCACCATCCGCACGCCTGGCTTCGGGGGTCAGGTGTACAGCAAGGTGGGCGCCAACGTGCAGAACGTGCCGGGTGGCGAGGTGTTCATCTCCCTCGATACCGGCGTGCTCGACGCCGCCGACTGGGTCGGTCCGTACGACGACGAGATCCTCGGTCTGTACAACGCCGCCACGTACTACTACATGCCCAGCTGGGCGGAGCCCGGCGCGTCGCTTGCGGTGTACATGAACCGCTCGGTCTACAACGACCTGCCCAGCGACATTCGCGAGGCGTTCCACGCGGCTTCCGCACGCGCCAACCAGCAGATGCTCGCCGATTACTACGCGAAGAACAATGCGGCGCTCGCCCGCATGGTCGCCAACGGCGTCCAAGTTCGCACCATGAGCGACGAGATTCTCAATGCCCTGTACGACGCGACGCTCGAGATTCACGCCGAGAACAGCCAAGGCAACGATCTCTACCAGCGCGTGCTCGAGAACTACAACGCCTTCATGGAAGGCGCCCGCGAGTGGAACCGACTCAGCGGCTACAGCTACGCGAACTACGTGTACAACAAGTAATCGCCCGGTTCACCCGGAAAGTTCGCCCCCTCTGCGAAAGCGGAGGGGGCGTTCCCATGCATCCAACGGGGTGTGCGCCGCAGGTGCAGGTGGGGGGTGGATTCGGCTGCTGGGGTCAGGTGCGCGCGTCGAGCGTTTGCCCAGCAGGCGCTCGACCATCAAGTGCTCGACACGAAAGCCGAACGGCATGCCGATACGAAACCCAAAGAGCATCCTATGCAATCAGCGAAATGAAACCGCCGTGAAGGCCGAAGGAAAGATCGGAATCTTGTCCAATTCCCAAGGGGATTGAGCTGAAGGCCTCGAGGCGCCCTCCGCCCGGTCGACCCGTTGCGCTCCCACCCACGTCTTGCATTCCGTCGTGCGTACGCGACGCCCAAACCGTGCCGAACGTTTCCGCCACGAAAGGTGCCGGCATCATCAGGCCGGAATGGGTATCCGGGCTACGTCACGTTCGCCAGTCGAGGCAACCAGTTCACGATGTTCGGGAACAAGATGATCAACAGGAGTGCGATGAGTTGCAGGGCGATGAACGGAATGATCCCGCGGTAGATGTGGCCCGTCTTCACGCCGGGAGGTGCCACACCCTTCAAGTAGAACAACGCGAAACCGAAGGGGGGTGTGAGGAACGACGCCTGCAAGTTCATGGCGATCAGCACGCCGAACCACGCCATCATCTCTGGGCCGAACCAGGCGAGGGCGATGGGCGCAATGAACGGCACGACGATGAACGTGATCTCGATGAAGTCGATGAAGAAACCAAGCAGGAAGATGACGAGCATCGTGAAGAACAGGAAGCCCCACTGGCCGCCCGGTAGGTTCAACAGGAACGAATCGACCAGCTTGTCGCCCCGCAGCGCGGTGAACACCATGCTGAACGCCGTGGCGCCCACGAGAATGATGAAGACCATGCTCGTGAGTTTCACCGTCTGGTCCATCGTGTCCCGCAACGCGGCGTAGTCGAGCCGCCGGTTGATCAGTGCGAGCAGCATCGCGCCAATCGCGCCCATGGCGCCCGCCTCGGTCGGCGTGGCGAAACCAAGGAAGATCGTGCCCAGCACGATGAGAATCAAGAACAACGGTGGGACGAGACTCTTCAGGACCTTCAGGAACAGGTCCATGCCATGCAGCGTGCGGGCCTCGGGCGGAAGGGCGGGCGCGCGCTCGGGGTACCGCCACGCCACGAACACGACCCACAACACGAACAGCCCGGACAGCATGAGTCCCGGAATGAGCGCACCGAGGAACAGCGTGCCGACCGACACGCCAATCTGATCGCCGAGAATCACGAGCACGATCGACGGTGGAATGATCTGCCCCAGCGTGCCGGACGACGCCACCACCCCCGTCGCGAGTGAACGGTCGTAATTGAACTTCAGCATGACCGGCAGGGCCAGCACGCCCATCGTCACCACGGAGGCGCCCACCACGCCAGTCGAGGCGGCGAGCAGGGCGCCCACCACCACCACGCTGATGGCGAGACCTCCCCGCAACGTGCCGAACAGAGCGCCCATCGTCTCGAGCAACTCCTCGGCCAATCCGGACTTCTCGAGCATCACGCCCATGAACACGAAGAAGGGTACGGCGACCAGGGTGTAGTTCTCCATGATCGTCCCGAAGATGCGTTGCGGCAGGATGTTCAACCGCGCCAGTCGGAAGAGCGGCTCCCAAGGAAGCCAGGTAAGCATGTCGCTCGTCAGGAGCGTGAAGATCACTGCGGTGCCGCCAAGGCTGAAGGCGACCGGGAACCCGATGAGCAGCAGCCCGATGGCGGCTGCAAACATGAGCAGCGAAACGGCTTCCATCAGGCCGCCCCCTCCGCAGAATCGGACGGCGCGGACGTCGACGGTGACGGTTCGGGCGTCTCGTACAGCGACCGTGAGGGTCGCACGCCCGCGAGGAACGCCGAGTTCTTGATCAGTTCACTCAAGGCCTGCATGAGCAGGAGGGCAAACGCAATCGTGATGACCGTCTTGATCGGGTAGATCGGAATGCCCCCCGCATTCATGTTCACTTCCAACTGCCGCCAGGAGGTGGCGACGTACCGGTCGGAAAGGTACAAGCCCAACCACGCGAACGGAATGAGGAACACCAGCGTGCCGATGACGTCCACGATGGCCTTGCCGCGCTGCGACAGGTTGGCGAAGAGAATGTCGACCCGGACGTGCGCGTCCTTGTGCAGGACGTACGACGCACCCACGAGGAAGATCACGTTGTACGCGTACGTCTGCAACACGATGTACTCCGTACCGCCCAACGACACGCCGATCGTGCGACCCACGTAGCGCGTGATGACGTTGATGGCGCCAATGAACACCATGACGAGAGCCAACCACCACGACACCTTGCCAAGAAGGGTAGTGACGGCGTCGATCCCCTTGGACACCGACAGAAGGAACTTCATGCCTTCACGCTCCTCACCGACCGGCACGAATCTCTGCGCCGCATCGTGGGTTGAACAGAACGCTTGGAATGTACCACGCACCCCCCGGGGACCGACCAAGGGAAATGCGTCCCGGGCGAACTTCCCAAGCGGTTACGGGAGGTACCGGTTCACGTCCCGCAAATGCTCCGCCAGGGTCGTGTTCGGCCGGAAGACCGGCCCGTCGTCACTCACGCCATGCAGAAAGTACAGCCACCGTTCCCCATCGGCTCGCAACCGTTCCGGCGCGAGCACCGCATCGAGTGCCGCGCGGCTCGGTGCACCGATGGGCCCAACTGGCAACCCCCCTCGCGTGTACGTGTTCCACGCATGGTCCACCTCGAAATCCCCGTCGGGGCGGGACAACTCCGGCAAGCGCTTCCCCAGCCCGTACGCCACCGTCGGGTCGGATTGCAGCGGCATCCCCACGTCCAACCGGTTCCGAAACACCCCGGCGATGATCGCCATTTCCTCCACGCCAGCCGCTTCGGCCTGCACCATCGACGCGAGCGTCAACAGGGCGTGCACCGTCAACCCTTCCACCGCCGCGCGATCGGCCAACCCGTCTGCAAGCAGCGTCTCCATGGCGACCAGCGGCCGACGCAACGCGTCGTCCAAGGTCGCATCGGCGCGAAGCTCGTACGTTTCCGGCAGCAGGTACCCCTCAAGGCTCAGCCCGTCCGGGAGGATGGCGGGCGCGAGGTCACCCGGCCGTTCGATACGTGCGAGGACGTCCTCCCGCGAGGCGACCCGCAGATCCTCGAGGCGCTCAGCGACCTGCTCGGCCCGCCAACCCTCGGGAATCGTGAAGGTCATCGTCCGAGGGCGTCCGCCCGCAGCCAGCGTCGTCGCGATAGTGCGGACCCCCATGCTGGGCGAAAGCGTGTAGAGCCCCTCACCAATGCTGCGATCCAGGCCCTGAAGGCGCAACCAGGCTTGCAGCACCACGGCGCTACGCACCACGTCCGCGCCCTCGAGTTCCCGTGTCACCCGGGCCGCACCCCACCCGGGTTCCACTTCGAACGTGACGGCCGCATCGTCGCGAACGTCGACCGGGCGCATGTTGCCAAACCACCAGGCTGCTCCCGCCGCCCCCGCGAAGCCGACGACTAGAATGAAGGTGAAGACGATCCAGGCGCGCTGCCGCGCCGCCTTCGTCGCTGCAATCCGCGGTTCACTCATGGGGCGTCCGGCGGCGTGAACTGCACGAGCCAGTCCTCCAGGATTTGGACGGCCGACCCCTCATCGATGCGTCCCTTCTCCTGCCGTTTCCCGCGCGGCAAGCCACCCGATCGCACCGCCCGCTCGGCAATCTTGCTCGTGAACCGTTCATCCATGAACGCCACGTCGAGCCCGGCATCGCGCAGCGCACGCGCGAAGGCGCGCACCCGCTGCGTTTGCTTCGAGTCCCTGCCATCGGTCCGCGTCGGCAACCCCACCACGATGCGTGACGCTCCCTCTTCCGCCGCGATGCGCGCCACCTCCGCCACGTCCTCCGACTGTTTGCTGCGTCGAATCGCCCCGCGCCCAAAGGCAAGGCGTGAACCCACCTCGCCTCGCGCCACGCCAATCCGGACCTCCCCCACGTCCAGCGCGAGGACCACCTCACTCAGGAGCCGAACACCTCGGCATCCATGCTGCCCGCCTCGAGCTCCGCGAACACGCCGGCCAGTGCGGCAGCGTCCTTCACGCCCGCTTGCGCCATGTCGGGACGGCCACCGCCACCCCCGCCAGCACGTTTCGCAATGGCGCGGGCCACGTCACCCGCCTTCACGCCACGCGCCTGCGCCGCGTCCGATACCTTCACGACGAACGCGCCGCCACTCGCCAAGATCACCACGTCCGCCTTCGCGCGACTCAGGGCCGTATCGGCTGCGTTTCGGAGACTGCCTGCATCGAGACCCTCGATCGACGCGAGGACGACCTTGCCGACCCCCTCGACGTCACGACCCTCGATGCCACCGCCTCCGCCCGTCTGCGCCTCGGCGAGCTTCTCCCGGAGCTGCGCGGCGTCCTGCTTCGCGGCCTTGAGCTCCTCTTGAAGCTTCACGACGCGTTCCTCGAGCTGATCGGGTCGCGCACCTAGCGACGCGGCGAGCCGCGCCCCGCGTTGCCGCAACTCACGTACGTGCGCCAAGGCTGCCTCGCCCACGAGCGCGGTGATGCGGCGCACGCCTGCCGAGACGGCCTCCTCGCCCGTGATGAGCAATGCGCCAATCGTGCCCGTTCTCGACACGTGCGTGCCGCCACACAACTCGATGGAGATGGCCGCGTCGGGGCCCTCGTGCGCCATGGACACCATGCGCACCTCGTCCCCGTACTTCTCACCGAACAGCATCATCGCGCCTGCCGAACGGGCCTCCGCAATGGGCACGGTCTTCCACGTGACGGGAAGGTCCGCCTGAATCCAACGGTTCACGAGCGTCTCGACCTGCTCGATCTCGCCTGGTGTCATGGCCGTGGGGTGCGACACGTCGAAACGCAACCGGTCGGGCGCCACGAGCGACCCGGCCTGCGCCACGTGCGTCCCCAGCACGCTTCGCAGGGCGGCGTGCAGCAGGTGCGTGGCGCTGTGGTGCTTCTCCGTCTCACGACGCTGTGGATCGACCTGCGCGTCGAGCGCCTGCTTGGCATGCAGTGTGCCGCGCACGACCTCGACCTCGTGCAGGATCAACCCTTGCGAACTCTTCCGCGTTCCACGAACCGTGGCTGCGCCCCCCTCCCAGACGAGTTTGCCAACGTCGCCCACCTGACCGCCACCCTCGGGGTAGAACGGCGTGCGGTCGAGAATCGCGATGCCCCGCCGACCCTCACCGAGCGCATCGACCTCGTCCTCCTCCTCGAGGAGGGCAACGACCGACGCTTCCGCGCGGTCATGGTCGTACGCCAGGAATGTCGTTTCGCCCGCCCGCTCCGCGATCGCGCCCAGTGTGTCGCGACCCGCTTCGAATAGGGCGGCTGCTTCCTTGCCACCTCGGGAGCGTTCACGCGCCCGCTCGCGCGCCTCTTGGTACCCCTCGGCGTCCACCGCCACGCCGCGCTCCTCGGCGAAGTCGCGCGTCAGGTCGAGTGGGAACCCGTGCGTCTCCCACAGGTCGAATGCGACGGCGCCGGACAGCACGTTCCCGTCGAGGTCGTCGAGGATTTGTGTCACGCGCGCAATGCCGGATTCGAGGGTGCGGAGGAACTGCTCCTCCTCTCCCTTGATGATCGCTGCAATGCGCTCCTGCCCGTCCGCGAGGGCGGGGTAGGCGTTCCCCATGGCTTGCACCACGGCAGGCACGAGCGCGTGGAGCACCGGCTCCTTCAGGCCGAGGAGCCAGGCGTGCCGACTCGCGCGCCGCAGCAGCATCTTCACCACGTACCCTGCGCCATCGTTGGCGGGCAGGACGCCGTCCAGCACCGCGAACGAGACGGCGCGCAGGTGATCGGCAATCACGCGGTGCGACAGGCTGTCAGGCCCGGCGTACGGGACGCCCGAGCGGCGTGCCACCTCGCGAATCGTGGGTTGGAACAACTCGGTGGCGTAGGCGTCCTCCGACCCGGTCATGACCGCCACGAGCCGTTCGAATCCAAGCCCGGTATCGATGTTTTGTTGCGGGAGCGGTTCGAGCGTGCCGCCGTCCTGCCGGTCGAACTGGGTGAACACGAGGTTCCAAATCTCGATGAAGCGGTCTCCACTGCCCGTGTTCGGGCCGTCTTCGTCCGCCGTGCCGTAATCGGAACCGCGGTCGAAGAACACCTCGCTGCACGGTCCGCATGGACCGTTGGGTCCCTCGCTCACCGCGTTGGCGGGCCAGAAGTTCTCATCCTCACCCCAGCGGCTGATGCGCTCTGCGGGCACGCCCACCTCGTCACGCCACACGCCGAACGCCTCGTCGTCATCGGTGTAGATCGTCACGTACAGGCGTTCCGGATCGAAGCCAAGCCGGTCGGTGAGGAACTCCCAGGCCCACTCGGCCGCCTTCGACTTGAAGTACTCCCCGAAACTGAAGTTCCCCATCATCTCGAAGAACGAGTGGTGGCGGAGCGTCCGCCCCACGTTCTCGATGTCGTTGATGCGGAGGCACTTCTGCGCGGTGGTGACGCGGTGGTGCACCCCTTCGTACCCCGCGAACTTGGGTGTGGCACCCAGGAAGTACGGCTTGAATTGCACCATGCCGGCGGAGGTGAACATGAGGGTGGGATCCTCACTCCTCACTGGGGCGGAGGGGAGGCGCAGGTGACCCTTCTCCTCGAAGAACGCGATGTACTGCTCACGGAGCGCATCGATCCATGCGGCCTGCTCGCGTTGCGCGTCGCTGCGCGGGAGTTGTTCGAGGGGTTCGCTGGGTACGTCGTCAACCATTGGGGGAGCCTCCATCCTGTCCGACCGCCGAGTATACCGAGCGTACGTGGAGGTTCGTGCAGGACGGGGTAGCATGCGGCTTCATGCGTCGAACTCTCGCTGACCCCATCCTCCGCCGGTTGTTGCTGACGGGCCTGTTGGGGTTCTTTGTGATTGGCGCACTGCAAGCGGCGTACGGGCCTGCACTCCCCGGCCTGTCGCGCCGGTTCGACGTGGGTCTCGACCTGCTGGGTCAAGCGTTGGCACTGCACTTCGCGGGGAGTTTCGTGACGATTGCGACGTCCGCGCCCATCCTCGCCCGCTTCGGGTACCGCGCGTCGCTTTTGGCAGGGTCGAGCGTCATGCTCGCGGGCGCGTTCATCGTCCTCTTCGCCCCCACGTGGCCGTGGTTCTTCGCCGGTACGCTCCTAGGCGGGCTGGGGTTTGGTCTCGTGGACGTCTCGCTCAATCTCGTTGTCGCGCGTTCGTTCGCCCCGAACGCTGCACCTGCCCTGAACCTGCTGAACGCCTTCTTCGGCGTGGGGTCGGTCGCGGCTCCAGCCGCCGTCGCCCTGTCGGGCGGCAGCATCGCGCCTGCCATGGCCATCGTCCTCGTGTCCGGTTCGATGATGATGGTGTTGACGTGGGGACTCGTCGAGCCCACGAGGCTGGTGGCTTCGCGTGCGGCGATCCCCTGGCTCGCTGCGGCGGGGTTCCTCGTCATGTACTTCGTGTACGTCGCTGGCGAGGCGGGGGTGGGCGGTTGGCTCACGGTGCACCTCGCTCCCTGGATTGGCGAGTCGGCGGCTGCATGGAATGCCAGTGCGTACTGGGCTTCCCTGACAGTGGGTCGCCTCATCGCGACGCCGATCAGTGCGCGCGTCGCACCTGCCACGTTCGTAGTGGCGTCGTCGCTCGTCGTGTTCCTTGCCCTGGCCGCCACGCACGTGCCCACGCTCGCTCCGTTCGCGTACCCCCTGGCGGGGTTGGCTTTCGCGCCGATCTTCCCGACGGGGCTCGCCTGGTTGCAGCGGGTGTTCCCGGCTCGGAGCGAGGCGATCGCTTCGGCCGTGCTTGCTGCAGCGACGCTCGGTCCGGTTGCGACGTCGGGGTTGATCGGTTGGCTGGTCGAGCGTGGGGGTGCCGAGGTAATCGCGACGGTGATGACGCTCGTGGGCGGCGCCCTGTTCACCGTGTCCTTCACCTTGGCTCGGGTGACGCGGCGCGCCTGAGCTTGGTCTGCTGCGGCGTGCCCGCAGAGGGGTCGTCGTGCGACCGGGAGAAGGTGCTAGCCTTGGCAAGATTCGCATGTCTCGACTTCGCGTAGCCCACGTCGCCCTGGTTCGCCCCAATTTCCGTGGAGACGTCTCGTCGCTCCTTGCCGCTTCGCGGTCAGGACTCGAGCGGCTGGCCGGGGAATTCGGCTTCGATCTCGTCGTTCCCTCTGCGGGAGCTGCGGTGCACGCCTTCCGGGGCGAACCGTTCCCGGGTGGGGTGGTGAGCGAGGTGGAGGACGCCGTCGCCATCGCGGATGCGTTGTCAGCCGACCCACCTGATCTGTTGCTGCTTCAGCACGTGACGTTCGCGACGGGCGACCTCGTCGCGCCGTTGGTGCAGGTCGCGCCACGCCTTGCCGTGTGGGCCACGTCGGAGGGCGCCACCCGCTCGGGTCCCCTGCCCTTCAATGCCGCCTGTGGTTTGCAGATGACGATGTCGCTGCTCGACACGCCCGCGGTGCAGGCGGGCGGCGGGCCGGTGAAAGCCCTGTACGGGGACGTGAACGACCCGGCGTTCCGGGATGCGTTTGCGACGACGATTGCGGCGTTGCGTGGCGTGCGCGCCGTCGAGACCGCCACGATCCTCCAGATTGGGGGGACCGCACCCGGTTTCTACGCGCTCGAGGAGCACCCAGCCGCGCTTGGCGGTGCACGCGTCGTCGAGCGGTCGCTCGACGACCTGTTCCAGGCGTTCGAAGCGGCGCCCGAAGCCGAGATTGCCGCTCGCGTCGAAGCGAGCCGGGCGGGTCACGACGTGGAGGTGGACGACGCCACGCTGGAGCGGAGTGCTCGCATCGAGCATGCACTCGAGACGGTGGCGCGGGAGGTCGACGCCACGGCACTCGCCGTGCGGTGCTGGCCCGAACTACCGGATCGCTGCGACGCGATGGCGTGCGCCGCGATGGGAAGCGTGGCGGGGCGGGGGACGCCCACGGCCTGCGAGGGGGACGTGATGGGCGCGCTGTCCATGCTCCTCCTGCAAGGCGTGGTGGATGGCCCCACCATCCTGATGGACCTGTCCGACTTGGATGCATCGCGCGACGCGATGCTGCTATGGCACTGCGGGAATGCGCCTGCGGCGTGGGCAGACCCCAACGGTCCCCGCCCGCGCCTCACCACCCACTTCAATCGTGTGGGGGTGGGTCCGGTTCGTGACGAGACCCTCGCGGCTGGCGAGACCACGGCGCTGCGGTTCGTGGATGAGGGGGCGCGCGCCGTGCTCGCCTCCGGCACCCTGCTCGGCAGCGAGGTGGAGGGATTCGATGGCGTGCGTGGCTGGTGGACGGACGCCCGCTGGATCGACCGTCCCATGTCGACCCGCAGCTTCTTTCAGGAGCTGCTCGCGCAACGCGTGCCGCATCACCTCGCCTTCGCGCGCGGTGACGTCCGCGCCGCCGTGGCGGAGGCGTGCGCCTGGCTCGGAATCGACCTGGTGCCGGCTCCCGACCGCCCCTTCGAAAGCGCGCTTGGCGGCGGTGCCGCGTGAGTCGTGAAGCGCCCCGCGTGCTGTGCGTTGGCTTGAGTTGCCTCGATCTGGTGTGGCGCGTCGACCACTTCCCACCGCGCGAATCGCGGGAAGACGCCGTGGCGCACGAGCGGCACGGTGGAGGGCCGGCCGCGACGGCTGCCGTCGCCGCCTCGCGGTACGGCGTGGAGACGCACCTTTGGGCGATCCACGGTGAGGACGAGGCGGGCGCCGCCTTGCAGCGTGAGCTGGAGGCGGCGGGCGTGCACACCGAGGGGATCGTCACGCCCGCTGGAGCGCGTACCTTCACGAGCGCGGTGATCGTCGACGCTTCGGGTGAACGCTGGATCTTCCCGTACCGCGGGGAGGGTCTCGACGACGACCCCCGGGGGTGGCCGCTCGATCGCGTGGCGGGGTTCGACGTGGTGCTCACCGACCTGCGTCACCCGCAGCTTGCCGCGGCGGTCATGGAGAATGCGCGCGTGGCGGG
>CAJXWR010000062.1 GCA_913062675.1 uncultured Trueperaceae bacterium | reverse complement strand
TGCGCCCGACAGGATTCGAACCTGTGACCTTTCGCTCCGGAGGCGAACGCTCTATCCGGCTGAGCTACGGGCGCGCGCGACAGGTCGCGAAACTAGCACCGGCATCGGGAGGACGTCAAGCACATGAGGCTGAGTCGCCGCACGAACATCATCATTCTTTGGATCACGTCGATCGGACTTCTCGTCGGCATGGTCATCACCTTCACCCCCACCCTGGGCGCCCTCACGGGCACGCAGACTCAGACGAGCGCACCCGCACTCGTCGTCAATGGGGAGACCATCCGAGACCTCGAGGTCGCCCAGCTCCGGCAATCGTCCCCCATCTACAACGTGGTCAGCGAAGGACCGGTCGCCGACGACCTGAACCTCCTGCTCAAGGACACGCTGATCCGCAACGAGGTGGTCGTGCAGGAAGCGGCACGCCAGCGGGTCGGGAACGGTGAGGTACGGACCGAGGTGGACGCCTTCCGCGTCGCGAACGGCGTGGATGGCAGCCGCAACGACGAGGCCTATCTCCGCCTCATTGGCGGCGCGGGCTACACCGATCAGACCTTCCGCGAGTACGTGCGCCAGCAACTCCAGATCCGCAAGTACCAGGAGGAAGTGACCGCTGGCGTCGAGGTGAACGAGGACGAGGTTCGAAGCTTCTACGACACGAACCTGGGCGCCTACCAGACCGATGCTCGCGTCCTGGCCCGGCAAATCGTGGTCACCGACGCCGAGCTTGCCAGCGAGGTGCGTGAACGGGCGCTCGCTGGGGAGGACTTCGCCGAGCTTGCACGCGAAGTCTCTGTCGAGCGAGCCGACGTGGGTGGCGCCGTCGGCGGCGAGGAACCCCAACCGGTCGGACGACCCGCCTTCCCCACGAACGTCGCGACCGCCGTGTTCTCCCGCTCCACGCCCGGCTTGACGCCCGTCGTCGAGAACGCCGGGTCGTTCTACCTGGTTCAAGTCGAAGAAGTCATCGCGCCCGAAGCCCGCCCGTTCGACGAGGTTCGTGGCGAGGTGGAGGCCGACGCGCTGGCCGCGAAGCAACAAGCGGCACTCGATGCGGCCCTCGAGGAATTGCTGGCCGCCGCCGAGATCGAGGTTCCAGCAGGAAGCATCCTTCCCGTGGAGGACGCGGTCGTGGCGGTCGTGGGCGACCGTGAGATTCGCGCCTCGGAACTTGCGCGTGCGACGTACAACAACCCGCAGATTCAACAGGCGCTCAGCCCGCAGACGGCCACCCTCATCTCCGACTTCTTCAAGCCCAGCATCCTCGAGCAGCTCGTCGATGGCGCCCTCGCCGTGCAAGGCGCGGAAACGCTCGATGCGACCTTCTTCGGGACCGAGGATCTCATTGCGCAGAGCGCGTTGAGTTTCGTGGCTCGCGATGCGGAGGCGGACGCGGCCGAGGTGGAGGCGTACTACGAAGCCAACCTGGAACGCTACACCGTGCCTGCCAACGCCGACGTGCTGCGCGTCGACTTCGACAGTGCAGGTGCAGCCACCGCGTACCGCAGTGACCTGCTGAGTGGGACCGACCCGGACGCGGCAGCCGAAGCGGCTGGCGTCAGCGTCAGCGACCTTGGTGTCGTGACGCGTGGACAGCTGCGCAGTGAGCTCGACACGTCGCTGTTCGACACCGAGGCGTACACCTCGCTGCCCAGTGGCGTGCGTGAAGTGTCCGACGTGCTCGTCCTCACCGAGCCGACCGACCCGCCCGCCGAGGGTGAGGAAGCCAGCGAACCCAGCACGACCATGGGGGAACCCGAAGCGTACGTGGTGCTCGTCGCCGTGCGCGAAGCCGAGCGCGTGTTGCCGCTCGACGAGGTGCGTAGCGACGTGGAAACCATGGTGCTCGCCACCGAACGCCAGGAACTGCAACGCGCCTGGCTGGATGGCCTTCGCGAGGACATCGAGGTCGACGTCCGTCTCGCCTCCGCCTTCGGCGAGTCCGACAGCGTCATCGTCGATTCCGACGGCACGATCGTCGAGGACGTCCTCGACGGCGAAGCGGATCCCGATGCGCTTGAAGAGGTCATCGAGGAGCTCGAAACGCCCAGCGACGACGCCGGCAACTAGCCGGCTGGGGCCCCCGGGCCCACACGACCCTTCACCACGCGTCACGCGACCGCCCCACCCCGGTGGGGCGGCCGCCTTGCGGTACGCTCCACGTCATGAAGCGAGCCTTGTTGAGCGTGTCGGATAAGCGTGGCCTCGTACCCCTCGCGGAGGGTCTCGTGGCTGCCGGCGTGGAACTCGTGTCGAGCGGTGGAACGGCGCGCACCTTACGGGAGGCCGGCATCCCGGTGCACGGCGTGGACGAGGTGACGGGGCACCCCGAGATTCTCGGGGGGCGCGTCAAGACGCTCCACCCCCGCATTCACGGTGGGCTTCTCGCGCGCGATGACGAGGAACAACTCCGTGAACTGGCCGATCACGGCATCGAGCCGTTCGACCTGCTCGTGGTCAACCTCTACCCGTTCCGGGAGACCGTCGCGCAGGAGGGGGTCACGCCAGGCGAGGTGGTCGAGCAGATCGACATTGGCGGCCCTGCCATGATTCGTGCCGCAGCGAAGACGCATGAGCGGGTCGCCGTCGTGGTCGATCCCAGCGATTACGACACCCTCCTCAGCGAGGTGCAGGCAGGAGGACCGAATGCCGCGACGCGGCGCAGGTGGGCGCGCAAGGCGTTCGCCCACACGGCGGCGTACGACACGGCGATCGTCCGTTGGTTCGACACGCTCGACGATTCGAGCGAGGCGTCTGCTGCACTGCCCGAGACGTTGCACCTCGCGCTCGAGCGCGCTGACGCGCTTCGCTACGGGGAGAACCCACACCAGGCGGGTGCGCGGTACCGCGAGGTCGGTACGCGAGGCATGTGGGACGACGTGGTGCAGCACAAGGGGTCGCCGCTCTCCTTCCTGAACCTGTTCGATGCCGAGGCCGCCTGGCGCCTGGCCCACCAGTTGGGGGAGGGCACCGTCGTGATCGTGAAGCACGCCAACCCGTGCGGCGTGGCCCGCGCGGACAGCCTTGCCGAGGGGTACGCGCGCGCGTTCGATGCCGACCCGACCTCCGCCTTTGGAGGCGTCGTTGCGCTCCATGGCGTGGTGGACGTGGCGACGGCGGAGCGCATCCTGGCGAATGCGAAGGCGGACGTGTTGATTGCACGGGGGTACCAGGACGAGGCGCTCGCGCTGCTGCAATCGAAGCGCAAGGCCATGCGTGTCCTCGAGGCACCCGCACCGCTCGAGCGCGGTCTCGACGTGCGGACCCTCGACGCCGGTTTGCTGGTGCAAACCTCGGACGTCGTGACGCTCGACCGGTCCACCTGGAGCGTGGCGACCGAGCGTGCACCGAGCGAGGCGGAGTGGCGGGACATGACGTTCGCCTGGCAGGTGTGCGCCGCCGTTGGCTCGAACGCCATCGTGCTCGCCAAGGACGAGGTGGCCGTCGGGATTGGTGCGGGGCAACAGAGTCGCGTGGATGCCGGAAACATTGCGGCACGGAAGGCGGACGGTCGCGCCGCGGGGGGCGCATGCGCGAGCGATGCGTTCTACCCGTTCCGTGATGGTCTCGATGCCGCCGCCGCTGCCGGCGCGACGGCGGTCATCCAACCGGGCGGGTCGGTCCGGGATGATGAAGTGATCGCGGCCGCCAATGAGCACGGCATCACGATGGTGCTCACGGGGGAGCGGCACTTCCGGCACTAACCCAAGGGCGGGGGAGGCTGGCTGCGGGGTCAGGCCAGGTCGGTGACCGTCCAGGGCAGCGTGGCGGGAGCGGCGGCGAGCGCCACGGCGCGAGGACCGGTGTGAATCGCGAGGGCCGAACCGACCTTTGCGACGCCGTGCCACGCGATGGGGTGCCGCGCGCGAAGCTGCTCGAGGATCGACATGGCGTCCTCCACGTCCTCGCCTTGTACGAGGCCCACGCGAATTGCGGTTCCCTCACCGAACTTCTTCGTGACGAGGTCAGCGAGGGTGCTGCGCGCCTTCGACCAGGTGCGGGCACGACCGACCGTCTCGTACGCGGCCGTGTCCTTGTCGACGGTGACGGCCGGCTTGAGGTTCAACACGTTGCCCAGCGCGGCGTGGACCCGTCCAATGCGTCCTCCCTTGCGGAGGTACTCGAGCGTGTCGAGCGTGAAGAACAGTTCCGTCGCCTCGTGCATGCTCTTCATCGCTTCGATCGCTCCATCGCGGGTTTGACCCGCTGCGCGGGCGAGGCTGGCAGCATGAAGTTGGAAGGCCTGCGCGGCGGATAGGGTACGCGCGTCGTGAATCTCGACGTCGGCCTCGGGCACGAGGGTGCGGGCCTGCTCTGCGGAGTTCCGGCTACCTGAAAGGGCGGCGGAGAGCGTGATGACCAGAAGGGGGCGTTCGGCGCGACGGTAATGCTCGGCGAACGCTTCGGGCGTGGGTTGGCTCGTGGTGGGGTGCGGACCGTCGCTCTTGAGGCGCCTGAAGAGTTCCTCCATGGGCATGCCCGTGGAGTCGAACGTTTCGCCTCCAAAGTGCAGGCCGAACGGGACGATCGGGATGTCGGTCTCGAGGTCGGGGAAGGTATCGAGTCCGTCGTCCGTGAGCAGGTCGAAGCTGGGTCCGGGGCGGGTCGCGTCGTGCGCTGCGTGCGGGTCTTGCGACATGATCGTCCTCCTCGCGGCGGGCGTTGTACGTCGCGATGGTGATCCGCCCGACGGGATGATGCTAGCAGCCCATCGTGTTCACGCTACGTGACCGCGTGTGGCCCCCAGGAGCGTGCGCGCGTGGTAGGCGCGCTGACGACGAGAAAAGGGACCGCTCGTAAGAGCGGCCCCTTCCTGCATGGCGCAGAGCGTCTTGCTCAGAACGGTTCGTCGGGACGGTCGAGGTTGCTGACGTCGACGCCGAGATCTTCGAGCGTGTCGTGCAGCAGTTGGATCATGTATTGACCGTTGTGGACGTACCCGCCGTAGTCCTTGCTGGCGTACTGGTAGTTGTAGGCGGCGCGCATGAGGCGCGGCGTCCAGGTGGCGTAGCGTCCGTCGGCTTCCCCGTCGTCGTTCTCGTCGGCGAAGAAGTACGGGTAGGCGTGGCTGTCGTAGACGACCGTGGTACCGATGACGTCACGCGAGTACGCCTGCATGGCTTCGTACACCATGTCCGTCAGGTTGGCGATCTCGTAGTACGTGCCGGTCTCCACGCCGTCGCCGTCGTAGTCGCCGACGTACTCACGCAGCATGCGGATGTCGTCGACGGTCGCGACGCCGTCGTGACAGTCGGCGCAGTTGCCCGCGACGTTGACGGTGCCGGAGTGAGCGGAGTGGCAGCTCGTGCAGGTCGCAGCGACGTCGTAGTCGTCGTGACCCCACGTGCCGACGTACGTCTTGCCGGCGTACTCGTAGCCGCCCATGGCGTCGCCGCCCATGATGGTGGCGGCGGAGGGCGCGTAGTGGATGTTGATGAAGCCGAGTGCGTCGGAGATGACGTCGTCGTCCACGTCACCGATGCGGGCGTCGACCGACACCTTGCTGGCGCGACCCTGGTGGCAGGTAGCGCAGAGGTTGTCGCCGTCCGTACCGAAGGTGAGCGTCGCACCGCTGGGGAACGTCACGTCCTCCATGGCGATCATGTCGAAATCGTCCTCGGCGACGTGACAGGTGGTGCACTTCATCCCGCCCGCGATTTCCTGCTCGATCTGCACGCCATGCTCGGCGACGAAGGGAAGACCGTCGGCGCTGTGGCACGTGGAGCAGCGGGCGGGCACCGCGCCGTCCTCGTCCCAGTGCCGCCACGCTCCGCTCGTCACGTCGAAGTGACCGGCGTCGTTGCGGTGGATGAGGTCGAGCATGCTGGTGTCGAGGGCGGGGAGGAGAGCCAGCGTGTCGCTGTGGTCGTAGCTGGCCTGGGCGAGCGTGGCGTCGGTCGACGCGGGACGCTCGATGGCCATGCTGCCTTCACCCATGGCCGAAGCGAGATCCATGATGCTGTCGTGCAGCAGCTGAATCTGGTACTTCGGGTTGTGGGCGTAACCACCGGGATCCTTGTAGACCGCCTGGTAGTTGTAGGCCGCCTGCAGGAGGCGTGGCGTCCAGGAGCGGTACTGGTTGCCGAAGTTGGCTTCGTCGGGCGAGGACATGCCGTCACCGTTCGTGTCCCCGAACCAGTAGGGGTACGCGCTGCTGTCGTAGACGATGGGCGCGCCGATCACGTCGGTCGCGTAGGCCTGCAGGGCGTCCATGAGGAGGTACCGCAGGTTGTCGATCTCCGTCGCGATGCCGGTGCGGGTGTTGCCATCACCGTCGTAGTCGACGGCCGAGCCCCGCATGCGGATGTCGCGGACGTCGTCGATCGTCTCGACGCCACGGTGGCACGAGGCGCACGACTCGACCTTGATCTCGAGGCTGTGCGGGTCGTGGCAGCTTTGGCAGGTGTTGGCGCTCTCGACGTGTTCGAAGCGACCGTCGTAGATCTGCCCTTCGTATTGGAATCCACCCATGCCGTCGCTGCCGAGGTTCGTGGCGGCGGAGGCGGCGTAGTGGATGTTGATGAAGCCTTGGTCGGCCATGACTTCGTCGGGCTCGAATCCTTCGACGGCTTCGGCCACCGAGAGTCCGCTTGCGCGACCTTGGTGACACGTCATGCAGGAGACTTCGCTGCCTAGACCGGTGACGACGGCGCCGGAGGGCATGGTGATCTCCGTGCGCGTGGCGTTCACCTCGTTGTGGCAGGTGGTGCACTGCAGGACGCCGGCTTCAGCGGGTTGGTCGACGCTTCCGAAGGCGGAGCCGTCGAGTCCGAGGAAGTCGGCATGGCCTGCGCTGCTGTGGCACGTGGCGCAGCGTTCGGGGACGAGGGGTGGGTCGTCACCCTGCCAGTGCACGAACGATTCGCTGTTGAGGTCGGCGTGTCCGCTGGCGATCCAATCCGTGAAGAACGGAATCTCGACGTGATCGTAGTCGAGCGACGCGGGCGCGTCTTGGGCGGTTGCGGTGCCGAGGGTGGGTGGGGGGCCGGCGTCGAATGCAGCGAAGATTGCCCATGCTGCGAGGACGAGTACCCCGATTGGAGTGGCGATGCGTCTCATGGTCCTTGTTCCACCTGCTTCCAGCCTGCCGGTTGCATGGTCCGGCGCGAGAGAGCCTCTCCAACAAGGTTCCGTGTATGAGTTTAGCATGAGAATTTCAGGAGAGGCAAGTGAGAACGTACGCCTGACCACATTTGGTGGGGGCCTGGGTCCTGCGACCGGTTCAAGGTGAATGGGGACCGTCCTGGACGGAATCGAGCTGGCATCTACCAAGGTGTTTTGACGCCATGGGTAGCCCTCTACATGGGCACAAGCACAACATCTTGTACCCAAATGTGGAGAATCTCTTGTTTCGGTCGTGCCGACTCTGGTACTGTTCCCTTCGTCACGCGAGACCGCAGCTTCCACGCGGATCCTCCAAAAGACGACCAATACCGGGTCGCTCGGCGACCCCCCCACAATCCGAACCGGTAGCGACCGCATCCAGCGGTGCTAGAGGCCCTTCGCACCCCATTCCGCCCTCGAGGAGACCACCGTGCCCGACAAATCCGCTTCCCCCGACCCTCGCATCGACTCGTTCGACCCCCATGCCGTCACCATCGCCAAACGGCAGTACTTCCAACCGGGTGACGAAAACCTCGCCGACATGTTCCACCGTGTCGCCGATTGGGTCGCGAGTCCCGAAGCTGAGGATCAGAAGCGGTGGGCCGAAGTCTTCTACGACCTCATGGTCGACAAGCGCTTCTGCCCTGGCGGCCGCGTCCTCGCCGGTGCCGCCACCAACCACGGCAACGTCCTCAACTGCTTCGTGCAGGACGGCAGCCCCTCGGAGGAGGGGACGAACGCCTGGGTGCTCCACCTCGCCACCAAGCTCGCCCTCGTCACGAAGGTGGGTGGCGGCAACGGCCTCAACCTCGATCCGCTCCGCCCCAAGCGCCCCTGGAAAGGCAACCCGGGCCGCGTCTACGTGACGATCGATCCCAGCCACGCCGACCACGACAAGGTCCGCAGCGGCACCTTCCTCGACCTCGTCCACGGCAGCTACACCACCAAGGGGTACCGCTCCGCGACGTTCGTCGAACGCGACGCCCTGCCCAGTGACGTCGAGGTTCGTACCGTCGGCGACAGCGTCGACGACATTTGGGCTGCCGCTGGGGAAGCGGCGATGGCGGTCCTCGAGGGCCGCGAACTCGTCATCGACCTCTCCGACCTGCGCGCCGAAGGCACGCCCGTCAATGGTTCGGGCGGAACGAGCAGCGGACCCTCCAGCTTCGCCGTCGAAGTCTTCGACAACTTCGCCACGTGGGGTGGTCTGGGCGGCGCGCAATACGCCGGTCCCGTCGCAACACTTCGTTACATTTTCGCCCCCACGCTCCGTGCCATCCGGCAAGGTGGGTGCCTGCACCCCGACACGCTCGTCAACACCAGTCGCGGCACGCTACGACTCTCCGAACTCGTCGACGCGCACCAGATGGGCTGGCAGGATCACCACCTCAAAGTGGCGACCGATGATGGCTGGAAGGACAGCCCACGCGGATTCAACAACGGCAACGCCCCCACGCTTCGCGTCACCCTCGACAACGGCCAAACCCTCCGTGGCACCCCCCGTCACCGCCTCAAGGTCATCCGGCAGACGGGCGAGCGGGAATGGGTGCGGCTCGAAGAGTTGCAGCCCGGCGACAACGTGATTCAAGTGCTCGATCAGCACACCGGTGCACCCGTTCTGCTGCGGCCCGTCGACGTGCCCCACCACAACGCCACGGCCATCAGCATGCCCGAGACGCTCAACGAGCGCCTCGCCTTCTTCCTCGGGTACCTCTGGGGCGACGGGTTCATCAGCACCGGGCGCGTGGGCCTCGCGGTCGCTCATGACTCACCCATGATCGACGAAGCCCCCCGCCTGTTCCAAGAACTGTTCGGCCTCGACGTCGCGACCGAGCAAAAGGACAACGACGCGAGCGTCGTGTACGTCACCAAGTCCGCGCACCTGATCGCTTGGCTTCACGCCAACGGTCTCGAGAAAGCCAAGGCGCGCAGTCTGAGCCTTCCCAAGCCGATTCGAATGGCGCCTCGACCCGTGGTCGGTGCGTTCCTTCGCGGACTGTTTGAGGCAGACGGTCACCTCACGCACGGCATGCCAACCCTTTCGACCGCGTCTGCCGACCTCGCCGAGGACGTTGCCACCATGCTTGCCGGCCTCGGTATTCCCACCAAACGTCGGGTCGTCGGCGCTCGCCTCGACCGATACTCGCGTCATGCCATCCATCACGTTCGCGTCGTGAGCCGCAAAGGTCACGAGCGGTACATCGAACGCATCGGCTACCTGGAAGGTTCTCGTCTCGAGGCCATGGCGAACCACGTTCCCGACGAGGGTCGCGAAAAGTCGTGGGTGCTCCCCCATGCAAGCGCTTTGCTGACCAGCACCTTCGACACGCTTCCCGCTGGCGCCAAGGGTCGCCCCTCGCAGCACACCCACGACAGGAAGAATCTCTCGCGCTACATCCGTGGTGAGCGCAACCTTACCGCCACGGCCTACGAGCGGCTTCGCGCAAACAGCGCGGTGCTCAGCGACGCCCTTCCCGAACTCGCCTATGACGAGTACTACGTCGCCGTGCACGCCATCGAGGATGCTGGCCGTTCGCTTACCCTCGACCTCTCCGTCGATGAGAACAAGACGTACCTCGCGGGCGGCTTCGTCACGCACAACACCCGACGCGGAGCGGGCATGGCCACCATCTCCATCACGCATCCGGACGTTCATGACTTCGTCACCGCCAAGGACATCGAACGGGAACAGGCCGAAGGCGACATCAGCACCTTCAACATCAGCGTGCTGGTGACGGACGACTTCATGAAGTCCACCAAGACCGAGGGGCGCGGCACGTTGCAAGAGATTGCCGAGCACGCCTGGTCCACGGGTGAACCCGGCCTGATCTACATCGACCGCATCAACGCCGAAAACCCGATGCGCGCAGCCTACGGCGACATCAAGAGCACCAACCCCTGCTTCACCGCCGACACGCGGATCGCCACGCAACGCGGCCTCGTCACCCTCGGTGAACTTCACGAGACGCAAGAAGAGCTCTTCGTCCTCACCGACCGCCGCACCTACGGCGACGAACTCGGCGTCCTCCCCCGCACCGCCGCGCAGGTCTTCATGACCAACCCCGCCGCGGACGTGTACCGACTCGAAACCCAGCACGGTCACACCGTGCGCGCTACCGCCAACCACCAGTTCCTCACCCCCGACGGTTGGCGTGAACTCCGCGACCTGCAACCCGGCGACACGCTCCTCCTGCAATCCTCGGAAGGCCTCTGGAGCGACCAGTACGAGTTCACCCCCGCCATCCGGGCCGCCCACCAGGAACTCGTCGCCACCGTCGGCAGCAACAACCGTGGAGGCCCCGCTGCCCGCACCGGTCGTCGCGACCTGCAAGAGAAATTCGACGGCCTCCCCGACCGCTGGAGCGCCAGCTTCGGTCACCTGCTCGGCCTCCACACCGGTGACGGTTTCATGGGTGAGGAAAAGGCGGGCATCACGATCGCCAAGACCGACCTGCCCGAGCTTCAACCGCTCCTCGATACCTTCCAGGCGTGGTTTGGCGGCACCGTGCAGGAGTTCGAAAGCACGATCCAATGGCGCTTCGGCCGCACCGGCATCCGGTTCCTCGAGGAGCTCGGTGTCGATCACGCCGAGGCGCCCGAGAAGCGCGTACCCAGCGCCATCTTCACCGCGCCGCGTGAAGCCGTCGTCGCCTACCTCCAGGGCCTCTTCACCGCAGACGGCACCGTCAACCACAACGACGCGAAGAAGAGCTGCTCCATTCGCCTCGCCAGCTCCTCGCAGGAACTCCTCCGCGACGTCCAACTGCTCCTTGCCAACTTTGGCATCGTCGCCCGCCTGCATGCCCGCCGCGAGGCTGGCACCGCCAACCTGCCCGACGGTCGCGGCGGGCATCGTGAGTACGCCACCGCCGCGCAGTACGAACTCATCCTCGACAAGGTCAACCGTGATGCGTTCGCGCAGAAGATCGGCTTCCTCACGCGCAGCAAGCAGGACAAGGTCGAAGCGTTCATCGAAGGCAAGGCGCGCCGCAGCAACGGCGAGACCTTCGAAACCACCGTTGCCGACGTCACCTTCGACGGAATCGAGCCGGTCTACGACACGACCGAACCCATCACCCACTCCCTGCTCGCCAACGGCATCGTGGCGCACCAGTGCGGTGAAATCCCCCTCTACCCCGGTGAACCCTGCGACCTCGGGGCCATGAACCTCGCTGCGTACGTCAAGGACGTCAACGTCGGGCTCGACGGCTTCGACTACGCCAGTTTCAAAGAGGACGTCACCACGACGATTCGTTTCCTCGACAACGTCCTCGACGTCAACAAGTTCGCCCTCGAGGACAACCGCCTCATGAGCCACAAGCTCCGTCGCCTCGGGCTGGGGGTCATGGGCCTCGCCGATGCCCTCATCAAGATGGGGTACGCCTACGACTCCGACGATGGCCGCGCCGCCGTGCACGCCATGATCAGCGCCTTGCACGACAGTGCCGTCGAAGCCAGCGAGAAGCTTGCCGAAGAGCGGGGCGCGTTCCCCGGACTCGAGGACGCCGAGGGCATTCGCGACCGCCGCAACGTCGCCGTCCTCACCGTCGCCCCCACCGGCACCACGAGCATGCTCATGGGCGTCAGCAGCGGCGTCGAGCCCGTCTTCGCTCCCTTCATCTACCGCAAGATCGGCGATTCCTATGCCGCTCTGATTCACCCCCTCTTCCAAGACCTGCTCAATGAGCATGCGCCCCACCCCGACTTCGAGAAGGACGGGAAGTGGGATTGGGACAAGGTCGTCGAAAAGGTCCAGAACAACCACGGATCGGTGCAGGGACTTGACTTCGTCCCCGACGACGTCAAGGCCGTCCTCATCTGCGCCCACGACATCGCGCCCAACGACCACGTGAAGATGCAAGGCGTCGTCCAGCGCGCGTTCGACGCTGGCGCCAAGGCTGCGAACTCCATCAGCAAGACGATCAACCTGCCCAACGCCGCCACCGTCGACGACGTGTTCGAAGCGTACGCACTCGCCTTCGACGAGGGCTGCAAGGGCATCACCGTCTACCGCGACGGTAGCCGCCAGTTCCAGGTCCTCTCCACCAAGGCCGAGAAGAAGGACGAGGACGGCAAGGACGCTGGAAGCAGCAGCGCAGCAGCAAGCGCCACGCCAGCGAGTGGAACGGCTGCCGTAGCCGTCGCCACCGAGACGGCCTCCGCGCCCGTTCCGCCCCGCGAGGCCCCCTCGGCACCCGCCAGCAGCCACGCGCTCGCCGCTCGCGCCGCCAACGCCAACCTGCTTCCTGGAGAGCCGCTGTTCGACCGCCCCGCTCGCCTCGAAGGCTTCACCGACGCCGTGAAACTCATGCTCCCCAACGGCGAGTCACGCGGCTTCTACGTAATGGTCAACAAGCAGGACGGCCTACCCAGCGAAGTGTTCATCCTCTCCGGCAAGGCCGGTGACGAGGCCAACGCCGACAGTGAAGCGCTGGGACGCGTCGTCTCCATCGCCCTGCAGTACGGCGTGCCCGCAGAAGCGCTGGTCAAGACGCTCCGCGGCATCAACGGCGGCATGTACGGCAGTTACCAGGGCCGCATGGTGGCCAGCAAGGCCGACCTCATCGCCGTCGCGCTCGAAACCGCAGGCACCGAGAACGTCCTCAACAAGGGACGCGGTTGCCCCGATTGCGGCGCCCCACTCCGCTACGAGGAAGGCTGCATGAAGTGCGAGAGTTGCGGCTACAGCAAGTGCGGATGAACGCTCCCCGCGTCTAACCAAGCCACGAGCGGCGGGT
>CAJXWR010000061.1 GCA_913062675.1 uncultured Trueperaceae bacterium | reverse complement strand
CCCGACGGGCCAGGGGCCGTTCCGCACGCCCCTGGACCCCAGCCTCCCGGGGAGAGTTCGGCCCACCCTCCCCGAACCCCTCGCTCCCCTCGATGAACTCTCCCGGAATCTCTACTGGACCTGGTCGCCTGACGTGCGCGCCGTCTTCCGCAGCATCGATCCCGATACCTGGGAAGCGTCCGGGCACAACCCCGTCAGCCTGCTGCGTGACGTTCCCCAGGAGCGCCTCGAGGCGTTGGCGACCGATGCCGCGTTCCTCGCGCAATTGCAAGCGGCCCATGAAGCGTTCCACGCGTACCTCGATGCGCCGCGAGCCCCACTCGACGGCGTGAAGGAGGACGACACGTACGCCTACTTTTGCGCCGAGTACGGCTGGAACGAGGGTGTCGCCCTCTACTCCGGTGGGCTCGGCGTCCTCGCGGGCGACCACACGAAGGCGGCAAGCGATCTCGGTGTTCCCCTCGTCGCGGTCGGCCTTTGGTACCCGGAAGGGTACTTCCATCAACGGATCGCTGCGGACGGCACGCAATCGGCGGTCTACGAGCGTCTCGATCCCCGCAGTATGGCATTCCACGAGGTCGTGCACGAAGACGGAACCCCCCTCGAGGTGAACGTCAGCGTGTTCGGTCGCCCGGTCGCCGTGCGCGCCTGGCGACTCGACGTAGGGCGCGTGCCCGTGTACCTGCTCGACGTCGACCATGACGGCAACCCGCCCGAGGAACGCGCGCTGCTGCAGCGCCTCTACGGCGGTGACGCCCGGACGCGCATCGCGCAGGAAATGATCCTCGGCATGGGCGGTGTCCGCATGTTGCGCGCCCTCGGCGTACACCCCACGAGTTGGCACATGAACGAGGGGCACAGCGCCTTCCTGGCGCTCGAACGGTGCCGCGAGCACGTGGCCGAAGGGTTGACGTTCGAAACGGCCGCGGAAGCGGTTCGAGCCAGCACGGCATTCACGGTGCACACGCCCGTCGCAGCGGGAAACGACGCTTTCGCGTTCGATCTCGTCGACCAGGCCTTCTCCGGCTGGTGGGGCACGATGGGACTCCGGCAACACGAGTTTCATGAACTCGGTCGCGCGGACCACGGTTGGGGACCCGTCTTCAGCATGCCCGCCCTCGCCCTGCGATTCAGTTCCTCGCGCAATGGCGTCGCGCAACTCCATGGAGAAACCAGCCGCGACATTTGGCGAGAGTTGTGGTCGGACGTACCCACCGATGACGTTCCCATCACCCACGTCACAAATGGTGTGCACGCGGCGACCTGGGTCGCGCCCGAGGTCACCGATTTGCTCGACGAGACGCTGCAGCCCGATTGGCGCGAGCACCTTCACGAACCGGAAGCCTTCATGCCGCTCGAAGCGGTCGATCCGGCAAAGCTCTGGAACGTCCGTAAACGCCTCAAGGAGCGTTCGGTTCGCTTCCTACGCCGGAGGGTGCGAAGCCAACTCGTGCGGCAAGAGGCCACCCCCACGGCCCAACAGGACAGTGACGGGCTGCTCGATCCCGACCGTTTGACCATCGGCTTTGCGCGCCGCTTCGCAACGTACAAACGCGCCACCCTCATCTTTCGAGACTTGGACCGGCTTGAGCGCATCCTCGCGAACGAGGATCGCCCCGTCCAACTTGTCTTCGCGGGCAAGGCGCACCCCGCCGACGCGCCCGGGCAAGCGCTCATCGAACGCATCGACACCCTCGCGCGTGACCCGCGCTTCGCAGGCCGCATCCTCTTCGCCGAGGATTACGACATGGCGCTCGGCCGCACACTCACGCGCGGCGTCGACGTGTGGCTCAACACGCCCCGCCGTCCGCTCGAAGCTTCGGGAACCTCCGGACAGAAGGCCGCCATGAACGGTGTGCTCAACCTCTCGATTCTCGATGGCTGGTGGCCCGAAGGGTTCGACGGGATGAACGGCTGGGCGATTGGGAATGGCACCACGTTCGAGGACGAGGATCGCATCGACGATGCGGATGCCGATGCGCTCTACGACCTGCTCGAGCGTGACGTCGTGCCGATGTACTACGACCGTGATGATCAGGGCGTCCCGCGCGAGTGGATGCGTCGAGCCGCGCACGCCATTGCGACCGTGACCCCCAAGTTCAACGCCCAGCGCATGGTGCGTGACTACGTGCATCTCGCCTACGCCCCCGCCTCACGAAGAGGCGAGCATGCTGCCCGCGACGGGTTCGAGGCGGCAAGAAGCCTCGCTGCCTGGCGGAGGCGCGTGCTCGAAGGTTGGGGTGACGTGTTCCTCACCGCTCGCGTGGAGGATGGCGGCGTGCACCGCGTGGGGGAGGGCATCGACGTCGAAGCCGTCCTGCATGCGCGCAGCCTGCCGGACGTCGACATGCGCGTCGAGGTCGTGTACGGCCCCGCTGGCGAGAAGCTGGAGCACGCGCTCCACGCGCACGCCATGGAGATGGCGGGCCCCAATACCGATGGCAGCGTCCGCTACCAGGCGCGGTTTACCCCAACGATCAACGGTCGACTCGCCCTTGGCGTGCGCGTCTACCCGGTCCACCCTGACCTTGCCCACCCGTTCGATTTGGGCGCCATCCGGTGGGCCACCTGATTCGCACGGCATGCTAGGTTGCGCGTCATGACGCCGAGCCTGAGAGACCAAGCCTGGACGTTGATGACGGAGTGGACGCCCTCCGAATCGCTTCGCCGGCACATGCTGGCCGTGGAGGCCGCCGTCGCGGCGTATGCGGAGCGGGATGGGGAAGACGTGGACTTGTGGTCCGCAACCGGCCTGCTGCACGACTTCGACTACGAAGCGCACCCCACCCTGGGTCCTGACGGCCACCCGTTCGTGGGTGTCGCCTACCTACGCGAGGCAGGGTGGCCCAGCGAGCTCACCGAAGCGATTCTCGGGCACGCCGACCATACCGGCACGCCCCGCACCACGCGGCTCGCGAAGGTGCTCTACGCCTGCGACGAGATCACGGGACTCATCACGGCAGCGGTGCTGGTCCGGCCCGACAAGGACATTGCGAACCAGACCGTGAAGAGCCTCAAGAAGAAGTTCAAGGACAAGGCCTTCGCGAAGGGCGTGCACCGCGAGGACGTGACGCGAGGTGCCGAAGAGCTCGGCGTGGACCTTTGGGAGCACGTCGCGTTCGTGCTCGAAGCGATGCAACGTCGTGCGGACGTGCTCGGGCTGGACGGCAGCGAGGCGTAACGCGTCAGGGAGACGTCGCCGCGGGGACCGCGTCGAACGCCTCGGGCGGCTGCAAGGCACGCCAGTTCCAACCCTCATCGCGACGTGGCGGCCAAATGACCGCCGTGGCGCGCCCCGCGACCGTAATCGCGTCAATGGGTCCGAAGTAGCGCGAGTCCTCGCTCCCCCCTGCCGACGTTTGCCGGTTGTCACCCATCACCCAGTAACTCGCGTCGGGCACCACGAGCGAGTGCAGGAACGGTACGCCCTCGGGTGCATCGACGGGCAGCGGTGCCAACGCCTCGATCACGTCACCGTAGTAGAGCTGCACGCGCGGGTCGTCCACCGGAACGGCGGGCGGGTAGCGGCCTTCGTACGGCAACTGCGGAACGGCGGTTCCCCGAATCGTGGAGGCGAACCGCACGTGCAGGCCGGTCACGACACCGTCCTCGACGGTGATCACCGGGAAGTCGATGGGATCGGGGGTAATTTCCCCCGAATCGGAGATGTAGCCCTGGTCGACCGGAATGCCGTTCACGACCGTAACGCCACCCTCGAGGTAGAAGGAATCGCCCGGTTGCGCGATGACGCGCTTGATGAAGAACGGACGCCGGTCGCGTTCCTGCGCCGTTGGCGCATTCAACGGTTCGCGAACCACGACGACCTCACCCCGCGCGTACGGTCCAAGGACGCCCATGCGACGTAGCCACGTGTCGTACTTCGGAATGAACACGCGGTCACCGGTCGCGAGCGACGAGAGCAGGCTTCCTCCCGCTTGCCCCCCATTCAGGTTGGGGCGCATCGAAACGCCCACCACCCCCACGGTGTTGAAGACGAAGGTTACGACGACGTAGGCGATGGCGAGCGCTTCGGCGTACCCACGGACTTCGCGCCAGAAGCGCGTCTGCCAGGTGGGTCGCTGCGTTGCCTTGTCGGAGGTGGAGGCGTCACGCTGACTGCGAGGCATGCCGCGCAGTCTACCCCGCGGTCGCCGCGCGACGAACCGGCGGCAACTTGTCGGGACGCTCGATCTCGAGGTACCGGAGGGTGCGTTCAGCAACCTCGCGACCGGTCTCGACGATGGCGGCGAACTCGCGGAACGACTCGAGCCGGTACTGCGGCATGTCGAGCGCGAAGCGCACGTCGGCCGGATGCAACGTGTACTGCAGGTCCGTGAGGATGGCTTGCATCACGTCGGTGGAGCGGAGCAACATTTGCGCCATGGGACTGCGACGTTCGAGAAGCACCGTGGCTCGCATGCGTTCCCACCAGCTGCCCTCGTCGTCATCGAGCACGAATTGCGAGCGACGCGGGGGTGTGGCATCCGACGCAATCACGTACTCGCAGTTCAAGAGCGCGGCTGCCGCGACGGGAAGGTTGTTCACGATGCCGCCATCGGCCAGCGTGCGCCCCTCGATCACGACCGGTTCGAACGCGCCAGGGAAACTGCTCGACGCGCGAATCGCATCGATGAGCGATCCCTGCAGGCGCACGTGCTCCTCACCCGTCGCCATGTCCGTCGTGGTCACGGCAAGCGGAACGTCGAGCTCGTCGAACGTGGCCGGCAGGTACTCGGAGAGAAACGAGCGGAGCTTGTCGCCCTTCAGGATGCCCGCGTTGAAACTCAAGTCCAGCACGTCCCGCCAACCTAGCCTCTCTGCCAGGTCGTACAGGCTATCCGCATCGTGTCCCGCTGCGTACAACCCTCCCAGAATGGCGCCCATCGACGTACCCGCAATCGCGTCGACGCGAATCCCTCGCTCTTCGAGCACCTGCAGCACGCCAATGTGCGCGAACCCTCTCGCCCCACCACCGGAAAGAACGAGCGCCACGCGCGGAGAATCGGTCATTGCCCCACGGTAGCACCGGCGTCCGCAAGGGACGCCGGTGGATGGAACGTACGGCAGCGTGACGTGGCACGCGGGGGAAGGTCGCTAGTTCGTCTCGTCATCAGCCGGCACGACGGTGAGCGTCACGCGAACCGTCCGCTGCGAGCCGTCTCGCACCAGCGTGAGCGTCACGACGTCACCCTCGCCCCGCGCGAAGACGGCACGCTGCAACTCTTGGACCGTGGCGACCGGCTCGCCATCCACGGCGATGATCACCTCGTCGGGAACGGGGACCACCTGACCCCCGATTTCGACTCCGAAACTACTGCCCTCGATGCCGGCGGCCTCTGCAGCACCCCCCGCCTCGACCGCGATGATGGCGACGCCCTCATCGGGCAAACCCAGGCGCTTGCGAATGGCCTCGGGGTAACTGGCCACGTCCCGAACCGACACGCCGAGTCGTGCACGCGTCTCCACGCTCACGAAACCACCCGCGCGCAGGTCATCGAGGGTGGCGGCAAGCGTCGCGGCGGGAACGGCGAAACCGATGCCCAACGATCCAGCTTGTCCGGTCAATCCACGGTTCCCGATGATGGCGGTGTTCACACCAATCAGCGCACCGCGCGCGTCGAGGAGCGGTCCCCCCGAGTTACCGGGGTTGATGGCCGCATCGGTCTGCACGAGCGGTACCGATACCTCCCCGACCCCCTGTAGCGTCCGCCCAATCGCCGACACGATGCCGGTCGTCACGGTGGACTCGAAACCGAACGGGTTGCCAATCGCGATCGCCTTCTGACCCACGCGAGGCTCGTACTCGGCAAGGGGAATCACCGGCGTGCCGTCGGGCAAGTCACCAGGCTCCTCCAGCTCGAGGAGCGCAAGGTCGTACAGCGACGTCGCTCCCAGCACGCGTACGGGCGCAACCTCGCCACCCGGGAAAGCCACGGTGATCTCCGCACCCTCACGCAGCGTGACCGAACGCGGTTGCAGGGCGGAGGAGATCACGTGGTAGTTCGTGACGATCAGGCCGTCCGCATCGACCACGAAACCACTGCCGGAACCCTGCTGTTGAGGAATCCGCTGCTCGAGTTGGGGGAGAAAGTCACGAAAGAAGTCGGGAAGTTGCTCCTCGGGAATCGCATCGAGGGGGTTCGTGATGCGTCCTTGCACCACGACGTTCACCGCGACGACGGCGTCTCCGAAACGCTCGACCACCTCGATCGTGTTGCGCTCGTCATCGGTGCGGGGGACGTAGGACGAAGCGTCGCGCTGCGCATGCGCGCTCGCAAGCATCGAGACGACCAGCAGGGCACTGGCCATCCAGCGAAGAGACAACGACCGTGCAAGGACCAACATGGAAGACCTCCCTTGGGGAAACTGAAGCCGTCGGGGCCCCGCTGAGCCCCGGCACCATCATGGTGCACGCCGAAGTTGAGAAGGAACGTAAATGTACATGAGAGTCGTGAATGCCGACGCGGTGCGTTGGGCGCTTGCCTAGCCGTGGGGACGACGCGCCAGGCGCTCGAGCAGGATGACGGCTGCAATGGCGGTCACGGCGAGACCGCCAGCCAACAAGGCTTCGCTGGCGGAACCGGGCAGCACCATGGCTGCCGAGGCGGCGTCGCCCGTCTGCCAGGGCCAGACCTTCCGAAGTGACCCTACGAGGAACCCGGCCAGTGCACCATGCGTGGCGGCGGGAGCCTTCACCAGCAGGCGTCCGAGAATGCGAGCGAAGATCAGGCCACCGGCGACCATGCCGACGGCAAAGGGCGCGAGGATGGCCACGTCGAGCGTCGAGACCGCCTCCACGACGCGCGCGTATTGACCGAGGAGCAGCAGGATGAACGCGCCCGACACGCCGGGTAGCAGCAAGGCGCTCACGGCCACGAAGCCCGAGCCGAACAGCCATGGGGCGGTGCCGGGCGTCTCCACGGGCGCAGCCACGGCAATGAGGTACGCCACGATGGCGGCAGGAATGGCGAAGAGGAACGCAACCGTGCGACGCGACGTGATGCGGCCCATGACGACGACGCTCGACACGGCAATCAAGCCGAAGAACACCGCGTACAAGTACGCCGGGTAGCGGGTCAGGAGGACGTCGAGGATGCTCGCGAGCGTCACGATGGCGACGCCAATGCCGAGGCCGAGGGCTACCAGGAACGTGCCATCCATGACGTTCCATGCTTCCCGCCACGCCCGGCGGCTCATGGCGCTGCGTAATGCGCCTCCCGTCAAGGATGCGATGGCGACGATGAGGCGGTCGTACAAGCCCAGGATGATGGCCATCGTGCCGCCCGACACGCCGGGCACCAAGTCGGCAGCCCCAATCAACGTGCCGCGCAGCGTGACCGTCCACGGGCGGTGATGGCGCGACACGGCCGGTGTCGATGAGGCACCATGATTCGGCGTGAGGCGAGGGGACGACATCCGCACGAAGGTAGCACGACGTGCGCCACGCCGCCCGAACTCCCCCAACGTGTGCGGTACGCTATGGGCGTGACGGACGAAACCCCTGACACGCCAAGCGACGCAGTGGACGTCGCGCTCGAAGCCGATGCGGTGGACTCTGCGTTGGCCGACGCGCTGGACCCCTCGACGTTCGACACGCTCGCCAGCCACCTCGTGTGGCGGATTGGGCGTGCCAACGACGAATCCCCCGTCGCCGTTCGCGTGGGGCTACCCAGTGCAGCGGCAGCCTTCGCGGACCTACCGCGCCTTCGAACCGCCACGGAAACTGAACTTCGCGAGGCGCTCGACAGCGGCGAGGTACGCGTCGAGTGGGTGTCTCCCAAGGGCCGCTCGTCATGAAGCTCGAGCGGCACGTCGCCTTCACGATTCCATCCAACCTCGATGAGGCGACTGCGCGCGCTTTCGTGCAGGACGTGTCGGAGAGCCTTTCGCACGCAACGTTCCTCACGAACCTCAAGGTGAGTGAGGACGACGTGGTGAGTGCACACCTTCCCGTGAACGCTGCGTTGTTCGGGCAGCAACGCCTCCGCTTCCGCAGCCAGCTCGAACGCACGCCCGATGGTGGGCGCCTGTATGGCGAAGACCTTGATGACGCGCCAGGGTGGGCGCGCGTGTCCGGTACGGGTGTGGTCATACCCACACCCACGGGTTCACGACTCGAGTACACCTTCGACTTCACGATTCACGTGGCGCTGCCCGAGGGGGAACGCTGGGGCGGCCGTGCGCTGCTGAAGATGATCGAAGTCGTGGCCGACAACGTACTCCGCCGCGTGACCGAGTCGTTTCCGAAGGCGGTCACCGATGCGGCACGCGCGTACGAGGCGCGCCTCGCTGCCTGAACGGTCTACTTCCCGACGCAAAAATTGGCAAACACGTGCGCCAGGACGTCCTCCGGGACGTCCCCTCGACCCGTCAACGCGGCGAACGTCTGCACGGCATCCTGCAAGTCGAGCGCCATGAGATCGTCGGGGGCATCGATCGCACGCGCCAGGGCGTCATCCGCCCGGCGAAGGGCCTCGGCATGACGCTCGTGCACGATCCACAACTCGCTGGACCCTGCATCGCCTACGAGCCTCGCGGAAATCGCGTTGCGAAGCGCATCGATGCCCGCTCCATCGACGCTGCTCACTTCGTACACGGCCCCCCACGCCTCGGGCAGGTCCGAACCCTGCCATGCGGCCGGGAGGTCGCACTTGCTTGCGGCCACCACGACCCGCTCCATGGGAAGGCGCGATAGGAGCGCCTCGTCCGCATCGTCAATCGGGCGAGAGCGATCGAGGAGGCACACGACCAGGTCGGCGTGATCCGCAAGATTCAAGGCGCGCGCCACGCCACTTGCCTCGACCGCATCCTCGGTCGACCGGACGCCTGCCGTGTCGATCGCTACGATCGGCACACCGCCAATTTCGAGCGGCGCCTCGAGGTAATCGCGCGTCGTACCCGGAACGTCCGAAACGATCGACCGCTCGTATCCCAGCATGGCGTTCAGGAGGCTCGACTTCCCCGCATTCGGTTGTCCGACGATTGCAAGTCGTGCACCACGCTGCGTAAGCGCACTCGCATCCGCGGTGGCGAGCAGGTCCGCCACCGAACGCCGAACGTCCCGCAAGGCCGGTCGGACGTCCTTCAACTCGACTCCCGCCTCGGGGTAGTCGAGGACCGCCGTGACGTCACCGAGCGCAGCGATGACGCGGTCTTGTAGCGCATCGAGCGCCTCACTCAAACTCGCGGTGAGTCCCATGGCGGCCGTACGGCGTGCACGTTCGCCCGACGCCTGGACGATGCTCAACACGCTTTCCGCCTGCACGAGGTTGAGCTTCCCAGCCAGGTACGCGCGCAGCGTGAACTCGCCAGGGCCAGCCGAGCGGGCTCCATGCTGCAAACACGCGTCGAGCACCCGGCGGAGGACGGCGGGCCCGCCGTGCGTGTGCAACTCCACGGCGTCTTGCCCCGTGTAGCTCCTCGGTGCGCGGAAGGGCAGCAGCATCGCATCGTCGATCACGTCCCCGCCCTCCACGATGCGCCCCACGACGATGTGCTCAGCGGGCCGAAGGCTCGGCTTGACGCCGGAACGCGGTTCGAACAGCGCGTCAGCCACGTCGAACGCATCGGGACCGGAAATGCGAATGATGCCGATGGCACCCTCACCCGGGGCCGTCGCAATCGCCGCAATCGTGTCACCTGCCGGAGGAAGCGCCATGCCGTCATGTTCGCATGACGTCACGCTCTCGTGGGTCGCCGTGCAGCGGCGAGTGCGTTGGTACCGTAGCGCCGTGGGCGACAAGGAAGACGCTGTCAACGGGAAGCGACGGGTTGCGTTGACGCTCGAGTTCGACGGGCACCAGTTCAAAGGTTGGCAATGGCAACCGACCGGTGAGCGTACGGTGCAGGGCGTCCTTCAAGCGGCGTTCGCCAACCTGCCCGGCGAACACGGCAACGTTCATGGTGCCGGGCGAACCGACGCGGGCGTCCACGCCCTCGCCATGGTGGCGCACGTGGATACGTCGACGCCACTGGCGCCCGAGCGTTTGCGCCTCGCGTTGAACGCTCACCTCCCGAATGACGTCGCGGTGCTCGAGGTGCGCGACGTTCCCGAGACGTTCGAAGCGCAGTTCTCCGCCACGTACCGCCGCTACCTGTACCGGATGCGCCTCGTACGGGGGGCGCCCCGCGGACTTGCGCTCGATCGCAACCGCGTCCTGATGATTCACAAGCCGCTCGACGTCGACGCGATGCAGCGCGCCACGCAGGCATTCCTCGGGTTTCACGATTTCTCGAGTCTCGCGACGCAGGAGACGCGAAGCAAGGAACGCACCGTGCTCTTGTGCGATTTGCGCGTGCAGGACCGTGACCTCGATCTTCACGTTGCGGCCGACGGGTTCCTCCGGGGCATGGTGCGGACGCTCGCCGGGACCCTCCTCCGCGTCGGGCAGGGGTCAATGCGGGTCGAGGACGTGCAGGAGGTTCTCGAGGCGCGCGACCGACGCCGCGCGGGACGCTCGCTCCCAGCGCACGCCTTGTACTTCGCGGAGGCTGGTTACACCCCTTGGGACGCCGAGGCCAGCGAAGCGTACGTGGCACGGCGCTTGGGGCGTGCGGGGTAGGCTCCCGACATGGCAAGCAACCATTTTCGTGAGGGACGCCCATGGATGGTGAACGTCGCCGAGAAGGACGTCACCGCACGCACGGCGGTCGCTGAAGCACGCATTCTCCTCCCCGAAGCCGCGCTGAACGCGCTACAGGACGACCCGAAGAAGGGCGATCCGCTTCGCGTCGCGGAGCTCGCGGGCATCATGGCGTCGAAACGGACGGCCGACCTCATTCCCCTGTGTCACCCCCTGCCGCTCGACAGCTGCGAAGTGCGTGCCGATCTCGAGGACAGCGCGATTCGCATCGTCGCCACGTGCGTCACGACCGCGAAGACGGGTGTCGAAATGGAGGCCATGACGGCAGCAAGCGTCGCGGCGCTCACCGTGTACGACATGTTGAAAGGGGCAAGCAAAGGCATCGTGATCGAGCAGGTGCGACTCCTCTCCAAGACGGGCGGAAAGAGTGGCACATGGTCCGCGTGAAGCCTATCGACGTCGATGCGCTCGATGCGCTGCAGGCCGTGCATGCCAAGGCGGAGCGTTGGATGCGGCAAGGTGAGGGCGTCACCCGCGGAGCCGTGAGTTTCTACGAACGGACGGGGCACGCCTTCCTCGCCGAGGATGACGAGGGCGTCCGAGGCTTCGTGCTTGCTCAAGCGGTGTGGGATGGCGTGCGGCCCATCGTCCGCATGAACCGTCTCGTCATCGCCGAACCGACCGATGAGGAAGCGCGCAATGCGCTTCTCGAGGCGCTCACGAAAAGCGCCTACGACGCCGCCGTGTACGATCTCGTCGCCGAAGTGGACGGGGGAGACGACGCAGCCCAGGCCTGGCTAGAAGCGAACGCGTGGCAGGCGCAGGACGTGCGGTTGTACGAGCGCACGCTCGGCTCGCGCGGAAACGGGTGAGCGGAACACCTTCCCCCGAGGCGCATGGCGTTTGGATTGGCGTGGCCACGTGGATGCTCGATACGCACGCTGCACGCTCCCTCAAGGACAAGCGGGGCATCATCACGCCCATCGTCGAGCGACTTCGGCAGCGTTACCCCGTGTCGGTCGCGCGGCTCGATCACCTCGACACGTACACGTCGGAGCGACTCGGCATGGTCGTCATGAACCAGGATCCGGCCGTGTGTCGGCAGGTGCTCGAACGCGCGCTCGCATTCGTGGAATCGTTTGGGCACCGGACCTTCGACGTGACGATTGACGTCGAGCGGTGGGATTGACGCCGCAGGACGGGTAGAATGGAATCGATCCTGACGTAGGGCGATTCCCGCCCACCACGACCGCCACCACCTCGTGGGGCGCGTGCGTAAGGAGGTCGCGAATGTCGAAACAGGAATCGTCCGAATCGCCTCAAGACGAGGCGCTGACCATGGACGAACGAACCCCAGCCACCACCGTTCCCGTCGACGCCACCATCGTTTCCGATGATGCGCTCGCCACCTTGATTGGCCTCGCTGCGCACGAAGTGCCTGGCGTGGTCGGCATGGCACCCGCGGGACTCACGGAAGGGATTCGCCGCATTCTCGGTGTGAGTCAAGCCGATGAAGGCGTGGAGATCGAGTGGAAGGACGAAGGCGATCCACCCGACGTGGTGCTGCACGTCGTCGTGGCGTACGGCGTCAACATTCCCGTCGTGGCGGAGTCGATCGAGGAACGCGTTCGCTACGCGTCCTTGCACTACGGGGGCGTTTCGATTCGCGACGTCCGCATCCGCGTTGCGGGGGTGTCTCGTGATTGACGTCGCACGAAAAGAGCCGCTCGAAGCGGCCGAGGTGGCTGCCGCCTTCCGGTTCGCCACCGATTGGCTGGGTGTGCACATCGATGAGGTGAACGCCCTGAACGTGTACCCCGTTCCCGATGGCGACACCGGGACGAACATGCACCTCACGATGCAGAGCGTACGCAGGCAACTCTCCGAAGAGGACCCCAAGACGATGGACCGGCTTGCGCACGCGCTCGCCTACGGTTCACTGCTCGGCGCCCGCGGCAACTCCGGCGTCATCCTCTCGCAGGTGCTCAAAGGGTTCGCCGAAGCGATTCGTGACGTGAAGGCGCTCGACGTTCCCGCCCTCCAGTCAGCCTTGGCGCAAGCGACCGAGAGTGCCTACGCCGCCGTGATGAAGCCGGTCGAGGGCACCATGTTGTCGGTGTGCCGCGCCCTGAGCGAGCACGCTGAAACGCTCGAAACGGAAGGATCGCCGGTGGAACTCCTCCGCAGTGCGCATGCCGCAGGGGAAGTGGCGCTCGAGTACACGCCCGAGCAGCTGCCGTTGCTGAAGCAGGCGGGTGTCGTCGATGCCGGTGGGCTTGGCCTTCTTCGCATCCTGGAGGGGCTCATCGCGCACTTCGAGCAGCGGGACTTGCCGCCACCCCCGAAGGTGGAGCGTCGCGCACAGGAACAGTTCGAAGAGGAAGCGTTCGGGTACTGCACGGAGTTCCTTCTATCCGACGTGGAA
>CAJXWR010000060.1 GCA_913062675.1 uncultured Trueperaceae bacterium | reverse complement strand
CCCCGCCAGCGCCGCCACCGTCTCGGCATCCAAACCGTGCCCCACCTCCTTCACCACCAACGGCACGCGAACCTGACCAGGCAAGGCCGAAAGGCGTCCACGAAGCCCGCGGAAATCCCCATCGCCCCCTTCCTGCACCGCCTCCTGAAGCGGATTGACGTGAAGCGCCAAGCCATCGGCGTCCACCAACGCCACGGCCCGCTCGATCTCTTCAGGCCCGTAGCCCCGATTCAACTGCGCCACGCCGAGATTCCCCAGCAACGGAACGTCGGGCGCCACGTCACGCACCGCGAAGGTGGACCGCAACGCATCATCTTCGAGCATCACCCGCTGCGAACCCAGCATCATCCCCACGCCCACGCGTTGTGCAGCCACCGCCAAATTCCGGTTGATCGTGGCCGCCAGCTCCGCGCCTCCCGTCATCGCCCCAATCAACAGCGGTGCCGCAAGTCGGCGCCGAAGAAACGTCGTTTCCGTCGACACTGACGCCAGGTCGGTCTCGGGTAACGCACGGTAGGCCAGGTCGACGCGCTCGAACCCCGTCGTCCGCGTGCGGAACGTCACGTCCCCCTCGAGGCACGCCTCGACGTGCCGCCGTTTGCGCCGTGAACCGTCCCCTTGCATGCCGTCAGGGTACCGCGCAGGCGGTACGCTCGACCCATGCCGCCGGGTCGCGCCACCCTAATCACGATCCTCGCCAGCCTGCTGCTCGTCGGGTGCAGCCAACCGGCCAGCAACCCTTTCGACCCCACGCCCCACGACCCCGCCGTGGTGCAGGCCGCCATCGACCGGTGCGACCTCACCAGCGAGGATGCGACCGCATTGCGCAACGGCTCGCTCGAACTCCTCGATTCCCTCGAGCAGAGCGGCCCCTCGAGCTACGGACGCGACGTCCTCGTGGGCTACCGCCGCGATGCAACCCCCGCCATGCGCATCGCAAGCCTCCAGACCACGCATGCCCACCCAGCGCTCGCATCCATGCGCGCAACCGGTGGAGGCACGTTTGAAGTCGCCGTGGCACCAGGTCAAGACCCCATCGCGGTGGCACGCGACCTTCTCGAAGACCCCAACGTTGCCTTCGCGCATCCCGACGTGCGCCTCGAAACCGCCAGCATCCCAAACGACCCCTACTGGAGTGAGCAATGGAACCTCCAGTCGTTCGGCGCCGTGGAAGCGTGGCGCATCGAACGCGGCAGCAGCGACGTCACGATCGCCGTGATCGATGCCGGCATCGACGAGGACCACCCCGACTTCCGTGGACGCCTCCTCCTCGGCTGGGATTTCTACGATGACGACGACAACCCGGGCAGCAACGCGCCCCACGGAAGTCACGTCGCCGGAATCGCCGCCGCCAACGGCTTCGACGGGATTGGCGTCACGGGTCTCGCACCCCGCAACGTCCGCATCCTGCCCATCAAGGTGTTCGACGACGCAGGCGGCAACACGAAAACCGCGAGCGCCTCCGCCAATGACGTGGCCGACGCCCTCCGCTGGGCCGCAGGGTTGGAGGTTCCAGGCGTCGTGACGCGCAGCATGCCTGCCGACGTCGCGACCCTCAGCCTCGCCTTCACCGGCGCCTACACCAGCATTCCGGTTCTCGACCGCGCCATTCGCGACGCGCGAGCGGCCGGCATGCTCGCCCTCGCCGCAAGCGGAAACCGCACCGGCGCCACCCCTGCAGACCGCGGCATCCTCGCCCCCGCCAATGCACCCTGCGCCATCGCCGTCGGAAGCATCGATGCCGACCTCGAGCGCAGCACGTTCTCCCACTACGCGGCGACCGGACGGACGGTCGACCTCGCGGCACCCGGTGGACAGGGACCCAGCGGAGGTACCGTCCTCAGCACCATCGGAGATGCCGACTGGGGCTACGAACAAGGCACCTCCATGGCCGTTCCCTTCGTCGCCGGCGTCGCAGCCCTCATGCTCAGCGCCGACCCGACGCTCGAAACTGAAACGCTCATCGCGGAACTCCTCAGCGGTTCCGCCCGCCCCCTCGGCGGATCGCCCAGCGAACTCGGGTTCGGCGTGCCCTGCCCCGATGCCTTGCTCGGGGCCGCCACGCAATGCGGATACCCGTAAGGAACCCACGTCATGCAACTCGACCTTGCCACCCTGCCCGCTCCCAAGCTCGACCCCCTCGAGTCGCTCCTTGCTCGCCATCCAACCGGTCCGCTCGCGAACCTCGTCGAGCACGACGCGCCCCCGGCGGATGCCGCCCTCGAGGCGTTCCCCGCCAGCCTTGCGCACGCCGAAACGAAGCGCGCACACTTCGACCTGCGCGGGTACGCCCGAACCCGCAACCACCTCGAAGGCGGCGTGAGCCGCCTCAGCCCGTACGTGACGTGGGGCGTCTACACACCTAGGGAGCTCCTCGACGACGTCGCTTCACGACACGGACGTCACGACAAGGACCTCGCCAAGTTCACCAGCGAGATTGGCTGGAAGGCGTACTTCCGGGAGGGTTTTCGCGCGCTCGGTGCGCGCGTCTACCGGTCGCTCGAACCGTACAAGTACCCGCGCGCCGAGGACGAACCCGGACTCCCCCCAGGCATCGAAACCGCCGAAACGGGTCTCGACTGCATCGACACCCTCGTCGCCACGCTGCTCGACACCGGCTACCTCCACAATCACGGTCGCATGTGGCTCGCTGCCTGGTGGGTGCACTACGCAAGGCACGCCTGGCAGGACGGCGAGGCGTTCCTGTACCGGCACCTCCTCGACGGCGAACCGGGACCCAACGCCCTGAGTTGGCAGTGGGTGGCCTCCACCTACGCGGGCAAACCTTACGCGTTCAACGTCGAGAACATGCATCGGTTCGGCTTGAACGGTTGCGACGGGACGTCGTTCGACGCGACGTACGACGAGCTCGACGCGCGATTCTTCGCCGGGCACCGCGAAGGTGGCTACGCCCGCAGGGGGCACGATCACCCCAGCACCGTGCCCGGTCCCCCACGACCCGATTTGCTTCGCCCCCCAACCACGGCCCCCATGGTCGTCCTGCACGCGGAACGCTTGTCCACCCGCGCGCACGTGCTCCTCGAACACCCCGATGCTCCGGTCGCCGTGTACCTCGACGCACGTCGACTCGAACGCGAGCGACCCAGCCGGAAACGCCTGGCGTTTGCCGTCCGCCTCGCGGCCGACCTGGTGACCCACCTGCGCGACGAGGGGCGCGCCGCCGACCTGTTCCTCCTCGAGGACGAGGCCGAACTCGCCCACCATGCGCGCGCCCTGACGCGAGACGGGTTCGTCGCGCCCGACAGTTGGCACCCCGGGACGTGGAACACCCTCGGAAGACTCGATACGCACGCGCCGGTCGCGGTCACGCCCGACGCACCGCTCGCCGAAGTGCAGGCGGACCTCCGGTCGTTCAGCAGCTACTGGCGGAAGGCCGAAGGGCAAGTCACCCGCCGGCTCGGCAGCCTGTTCTCCTGAACGCGGCGGCTACGTCAACTGCAAGGCGACGAGAAGGATGGCGGTGAACGCCGCGGCGAGCAGGCCGACGGAGAAGCTGCCCAGTGCCTGCGACACCTTTGGTGAGGACGGCAATCCCTGCCGCGCGAAGCCATACAACAACCCGCCGACCACGCCCCCCACGTGACCCCAGAGCGACACGCCCGGCACGGCGAACGAGAAGAGCGTGATGATCGCCATCCACTGAAGCAGGCTTCGCACCAGGACCCGGTCCCCGCGCCGCTGTCCGCGAAGCGCGTCCGCGAGCAGGGCGCCTGCTATGCCGAGCACCCCACCCGACGCGCCGACCAGGAGGACGGGATCCACGCCCTCCGCGATTTGCGTGAGGTAGGCGCCCATGGCGGTCCCAAGCGTGAACGAGGCGATCAGGTTGCCCCAGCCTGCCCGCGCCTCGTACATGCGACCCAGGTCGATCAGCACCCACGTGTTGAACGCAATGTGGATGATGCCGCCATGCACGAAGGCGTAACTCAGGAAGCGCCACCAGGCGTCCCCTTGCGGCACGCCCGGCACGTTGAGAACGAACGCGGCAGCCAGCGAACTCGGATCGATGCGACCCAGGTTCGTGACGACCGGACCCACCCACTGATCGAGTGCGACCTGCGCGAGGTACGCCAGCACGATCCAGGCGGCCAGCATGACCGTCGCACCGAACCTCCTGCGCGTCACGGGAGGCAGCGACGCCCCGTGGGTGTGCAACTTCTCGGCGTAGCGGCCCTGGAATCCTTCGGGCGCGGTGAGGTACGCCTGACGCCACATGTCGACGCTCACAGGGTGCGCCGCGCGTTCAGCCGCCAGCGCGAGGAGCGCGAACATGACGTGCGAGGGTGTTCCGAGTGGGGGTTCCACGAGACGCCGCCTCGTCTCGTCCACCCTGCCCCGCGCGGCTGCGAGTCGCGCACCAGCGCGTTGCGCGACCGCGTGCGTCACGGGACCCACCCCCTCACCTGACGCCTCGGTCTCGAGGTCGGTCACGAGACGCTCCGCCTCCTCGAAACGGTCGAGTGCAAGGAGCGCCTCGACACGCGCTTCCACCGCCAGGGCGAGATTGTCGCCCTCCACGGGCCCCTCCCCGTGTTCGGCGCGGATGGGTGGCTGCTCGAGGACCTCCTCCCAGCGCTCGGCCAATGCAAGCGTCTGGACCCGCAGCAGGTCCGCTTCAGGGGGAAGGAACCGCTCGGCAACCTCGGCGTCCCCGTACCGCAACGCCAACTGCGTAAGCACGCGCCGCAATCCACTTCGTCCATTCGTTGTCCAGTACAACGCTCGATTGACGACGTCCGCAAAAGCGAACGCACCACTGCGCGCCAGCCCGGTGATCAACATCGGTCCCAGCACGTACACGCCTGCAAGCACGACGGCCGCCACGCGGACGCTGCGGGAGGCGTCCACCATCGTGAACTCGGCGAGCAGAATGAGGCCAGTGAGAACCGTCGCAGCCAGCGTCTTGACGGGAAGTTCGCTTCCCATGGGGGCGAGTCGACGCACCCATCGGACGGCGTACACCCCCGTCACCATGAGGACGAGGGCGGAGAGGGCGACGTCGGACATGACTGCGAGGGTACCGTCCCACCGCGTGCGGTACGATGGAATCCGCGACGGTCCTCGTTCCTTCGCTTCACTTGCGTACACAAGACCGTTCGACCGGAGGCTTCGTGACCATCCTGATCGCGGTTCCGTTCGTCCTTCTCGGGTACCTGCTCGGCGCGATTCCCATGGGCAAGATCGTGGCGCGCCTCAACGGCGTGGACATTCAAGCCGTGGGCTCGGGCAACATTGGCGCGACGAACGTGCTTCGCAGCGTCGGGGTCGTGCCTGCCATCATCGTTGCGCTCACCGACCCTCTCAAGGGCGCCATCGCGTCCCTCGTGCCCATGCTGCTCGGCATGGACCCGTGGATCGTCGTCTTCACGGCGTTCGCCACGGTGCTCGGCAACAACTTCAACGTGTTCCTCGGCTTTCGTGGCGGGAAGGGGATTGCCACGAGCTTCGGGGTGTTCGTCGTCATCAACCCCACCGTCAGCCTCGTCGGCTTGGCCATGGCGCTCATCACCATGGCGATGGGTCGCTACGTCTCGCTCGGCTCGATGGTCGGGATGATTTCCGCGCCGCTGTTCCTGCTCGCGTCAGGCAGCTTCGCCGTGCCGGACCTCGCCCTCACCACCGCCCTCGCCCTGCTTGCCGGGTACCGCCACCGCGAGAACCTGCGCAAGTTGGCGAAGGGAACCGAACGTCGACTCGGCGAGAAGAGCGAACCGCGCTGAACGCTGGGTCAAGAGGCAGCGCTTCGCGCCAGCGCCACACGCCGCGCGCGTTGCACCACCACGATGCCTAGAATCACGACGACGCCTCCCACGAGCGTCAGGAGGCTCGGCACCTCACCCAGAATCCACCAAGAGAGCGTGAGGCTGAACACCGGCACGCTGTAGAGCAGCGTAGTGACGAGGGTGATGGGCGCACGCGATTGCGCGAAGGTGAACAAGCTGTACGCCACGGCGGAGGGAAAGACGCCGATGTAGATCGTGGCGAGCAGCGCGTCGGTCGGGACGGCTTGTACCGCCCCAGGGAAGCCCGGCAGGAAGGCGAGCATCGGCACGGTGCCGCCCCAGGTGACGAAGGCGGTCACCTCGAGCGGCCGGTAAGTCGCGAACATGCGTTGCTGCAACACGAAGTAGAAGCTCGTCGACGTGGCGGCGAGGAGGATGAACGCCGCGAAAGGGTCGAACCGCAAGCCTGCCGCGTCACCCAGCGCGATGAGGGCCACCCCAGCGAAACTCGTGGCGCTACCGAGCCAGCCGAACCGCGTCATGCGCTGCCCGAGCATCGCGTGCGCGAGGAGTGCCGTGATGGCCGGCGCGGCAGCGATGATGAGGCTGGTCGCACCGGCCGAGACGCGCACCTCACCCGCATTGAGGGCCGTGTGATACGTGAAGATGCCGAGGAATCCGAGGAGGAGGAAGTACGGGACGTCCCGCAAGCGAGGGGCGAGCCTCGAACGCGTGAGCGCGAGGAACGCCACGAAGGCGAGGGAAGCCACGAGGTGACGGCCGACCGTGAGGTGCGGCACGCTGAACCCCTCGAGACCAATCTTGATGGCAGGAAATGCGGAGCCCCAGAGCACGGCGACGACGAGCAACGCGCCGAGTGCAGCGAGGGGCATCAGCTCGGCAGGACGACCGGCCGTCCGCAGGAGCAACGCTCCCCTTCCCGCGTCATGACGTTCCCCGCGTCGCGGTACCAGAGCGTCCCGCAGTCGGGGCAACGCACCTCGGGCACCTCATCGAGACGGAGGATCGCTTCGGGCTCAAGCCACCGTTTCGTTCCGCACCAGTGGCACACGGTCTCCGCACCACCATCCTCGGCGATCATGTTTCGGCGCTCCTCGGGCGTGAAGTAGGCGAGGGAGGCGAGCGCCTTCTCGTCACTGCAGCGACACGCGAACGACAGGGGGAGCGCCTCGTCGGTGAGGATTTGCAGGTCCATGCCCCACGCGACCTCGTGCATGCTCTCGAGCAGACTGCCGCGCCGGAGCCCGTCGGTGACGGCACCAAACGCCTTGACGTTGGCCTCGAGCAGGTCAAGTGCGGCGGGTTGCACGTCCGGCATGGCTTGCACGACGATGCCGCCCGCCGTGTGCACCGCGCCGTTTTCGAAGTACACGCCGAGCATCACGGCGGAGGCGATTTGCTCACTACGCGCGAGGAAGCCTGCCACGTCCTCGGCAATCTCACCGGAGACGAGGTCCACCGAGCTTGAGAACGGTTCGCCGTAGGGCGCGTGGGAGCGGGTGACTTCGATCGTGCCGCCCGGGCCGACGGCGCCCCCAACGTCCAGCTTGCCGTCATCCCGCAGCGGCAGGTCGGCGCTTGGGTTGGCGACGTACCCGCGTGCCGTTCCGTCCAGGCCAGCGTCGGCGATGATGCCGCCCAATGGACCGTCGCCCTGCACGCGAATGGTGACGCGATCGCGGTGGTGGCCGAGCAGGACGTGCGACAAGAGCAATGCACCGGTGAGGGTGCGGCCCAGTGCGGCGCCCGCCGTGGGGCTGGTGTCGTGACGCGAAACGGCGTCGGCAACGAGGTCGGTCGTGTCGGCGGCGATGACGCGAACGCCACCATCGGCCGTGAGTCCGCGAAGTAGGTGAGCCATGGGTGTTCTCCTCGAGGTGCCGCGTGGGCACCATCCGCGAGTCTAGCGCCGGGGCGGCTGCGGGTCAGCGTGTCGCGCGACGCCGTCGCCAAGTTTCGCTTCGAGACGCCGTAGCGTGGCGGGCGGCACGAGGCGGGACACGTCGGCGCCGTAGCGCGCAAGTTCCTTCACGCGGGTGGAGGACACGTACGACCAGCGCGTGGCGGTCATGATGAACGTAGTTTCCACGTCGGGGTTGAGGTTGCGATTGAGGTGCGCCATTTGCAGTTCGTACTCGAAGTCGCTGATGGCGCGCAGTCCTTTGACGATCACGGCTGCGCCGAGCGTCCGCATGTACTCCGCAAGCAACCCCTCGAACCGGTCTACGGTGACGTTGGCCATGTCGGCCGTCGTCTCGCGAAGAATCTCGATGCGCTCGTCGGTAGTGAACAGCGGGTCGCGCTTGCTGGGGTTGTCCAGCACGGCGACGGTGAGCTTGTCGTAGATGCGTGATGCGCGCCGCACCACGTCGGCGTGGCCGTTGTGCATCGGGTCGAAACTGCCGGGGTAGACGGCGTGAATCATGGGGGGATGCTACCGCGCGCGGCGGGGGTGCCTCGTGCACGCCACGGCGTTCACCGCGCAGGCGGCATCACGGTCACGTGCGGCCGCGCCCACGACCCCGCTGCGCGAAGCGTCCCGCGAGGTGCAGCGCGGTCGCTTCGATCGCCCAGTCCTCCGCCCGCTTTCCGGTCTTGACGGCCGTTTCGACGTCGAGGAGGTACGTGAGCAGGTCGCGCACGTCGCGCTCTTGAAGGTTGCGGGCGAGATTCATGGCCTTCCCCGCGGGAAAGCGGGCCACGCCAAGCTGACTCGCGGCGACGGCATCGGGCACGTCGCCCTGCGATTCGCGGAGGGCGACGGCGCGCGCAATCAGCGTGAATTGCCAGGCGAGGGCGGCGAGGATGCGGGCGGGTGCTTCTCCGGCGTCGACGAGGAGACGCGCCGTCCGCATGGCGGTCGCTTCATCACCGGTGACGATGGCGTCGATCATGTCGAATGCGCCGCGCGCGGCGGGCCGGTTGACGAGGTGCTCCACCCGCTCGGCGTCGAGCGTCTCCTCGAGGATGGCGAGCTTGCCAATCTCGGCGGCGAGGCCCGGCAGGTCCTCACCGAACAGGTCGGCCAGGACGTCGGGAACGTCCCGGTCGTGCTGGACGCCTTGCGCCGCAAGCTCCTTCGCGATCCACCCTCGCAAGGCGCCAAAGCGGGGCGTGGGGAGGTGTTCGTGCGTACCGAGTTCGCGCCAACGCTTCTGCCGGGCGGGGGTGGCGCTCGCATCGATGACGATCACCTGCGCGTCGCTGGGCACCTCGGCGAGTTCCTTCATGACGGCGTTGCGTTCCTTCGTTCCCGCCTGTCCCGTGAACGCCGCGTCGAATTCGAGGAGCAGCGTCGCGCTTCCGAACAGACCCCCCTGCCGTGCGGCGGTGGCGACTGCATCGACGTCCATGCCCTCGGCGAGGGCGACGACGTCGCCTGCCGGTCCCGCCACGTCGCGTACCGCTTGCCGTGCGGCGCGTTGCGCGAGGAAGGGATCGCCGCTGAAGGAGGTGATCATGCGGGCACCGGCATGCCTGCATCGAGAAGGTCGGCGAGAGCATCGCGCATGCTGGCCGCATCGGGAAAGCGATCATCGGGGTGGCGGGCGAGTCCCCGTTCGAGCCAGGCGCCCAGGCGACCGGTCGGGTCGTGCGGCATGGGGAGCGAGAGGGTCGAATCGCCCGCCAGCATGCGCAGCACGTCCCGGCCGTAGGGAGGCGATCCCTGCAGCGCGTGGTAGGCGACGGCGGCGACCCCGTACAGGTCACTTCTCGGGTCGTTGCGGTGACCCTCGAACTGTTCGGGCGCCATGTAGTTAGGGGTCCCCATGGCGGCACCGACGCCGGTGATGGCGGCAAGCGCGAGGTCCTTCGCGAAGCCGAAGTCGAGAAGCACGACGCGTTCCCCCCGAATGAGCAGGTTCCCGGGCTTCACGTCGTTGTGAATGATGTGCCGTTCATGCGCGTAGGCCAGCGCGTCGAGGATGGCCGCAGCGATCCGGAAGACGCGCGCGGCCGGGAGGGGTCCCCGTTCGAGGACGGTCGCGAGGGAGGGGCCTGGAAGGTACGGGTAGATGAGGGCGCCTTCACGCTCGGCGAGCAGGGGAAGGATGTTGGGGTGGTCGAGCTTCTTGACGACTTCCGCTTCGCGAGCGAGTCGACGTTCGAGGGTGGGGTGAAACCCCTGGAGTCGCTTGACGACGACGAGCGGGCTCGCATCCTGTCGTTCTTCGCGGGCGAGGTCGACGCGCACCGGACCGTTTTCTGCAAGAACGCGGACGGTCCGAAGCATGCGCGAGGCTACCACGAGGGTTGAAGGCGAATCGCCCCGTGAAGGTCAGTGCGGAGGACCTCGGCGCCCACCGCCTCCACCCGTTCGAGGACGCTTCGGGCCGGGTGCCCGTAGCGGTTCCTTCCGACGGAGATGACGACCGTTCGTGGGGTCGCGGCGCGAAGCCACCGCTCGCTCGTGGAGTGCGCCGAGCCGTGGTGCGGAGCGATGAGGACCTCGAGGGGTGGGAGGGCAATGTCGCGTTCGATCTCGCTGGGCACATCGCCGGTGAGGACGGCCCAGGGGCGGTCACGCCAGTCGATGCGGAGCACGACCGATTCGGCGTTCGCGTCGTCGTGGCTTGGGTCGCGTGTCGCGGTGGGATGCAACACGTGGAGGGTCACGTCACCGAGTTGGAGGACGTGACCTCGGTGGAGCGCAAATCGAGGAATCTTCTGGGCGATGGCGGTCGCCTCGAGGTTCCGCCAGGCAGCCCGGTCGGGGCGCGCATGCCCGTACCCGAGCGCGCCGACGGGGATGGCGCGAAGGATGCTCACGAGCCCTTCGGCGTGATCCATGTCGGCGTGCGTGGAGATGACCCAATCGAGGTGATGGACGCCGAGCGCTCGGAGGGCGGGCACGACGACCTGAGCACCGACGTCGTAGTCGGAGAAGGGCGTGCCACCACCATCGACGAGCATCGTCTCGCCGGTCGGTGTCCTGAGGAGGAAGGCGTCGCCCTGCCCCACGTCGAGGGCGATGAGTTCCGGCGCTTCGAGGGCCCCGGGACCCCACGCGGCGAGGACGAGGGACGTGGCGAGCGCCGCCGCGGTGATGCTTGCCGCGCGCCACGCTGCGAGTCGCCGGCGAAGCGTCCATGCCCACGGGAGAGCGCCGAGAAGGAACGTCGCCTGCCCGACGGGGGCCACGGCACCCCAGGTGACCTGGGGTAGATCGGCGGCGAGCGTGGCGAGCCCCAACAGGGCGCGCGCGAGCGGTTCGGTGAGCAGCTGCACCGGGGTTGCGAGGAGAGGGTGAACGGTTCCGAGCAGCCCCCCAAGCATGGCGGTGGGGAGCAGGAGGCTGGTGAGGGGTACGGCTGGAATGTTGATGAAGGGTGCAAGCGCAGGGACTTCGCCGAAGGCGCTCAGGACCCAGGGGATTCCAGCGAACCAGGCGGCGGTGCTGATGGCGAAGCCACCCGTGACGATGGTGCGGACGCGCCAGACGAAGCGTTGGTCCCAGCCCGCGGGGTTTGCGGGGGGTGGTGGCGTGATGCGCTCGGCGAGCGGAACGCCCCACGCGAGGATGCCCAGGAGGGCGAGGTAGGAAAGGCGGAAACCGAGGTCGAAGAGCCAGTCGGGGCGCGCGAGGAGGGTCACGAGTGCCGCGACGGAGAGCGTGCGAACCGGTTCGGGACGACCCCGACCCAGCGCCATCGTGACACCCACCGCGGCGGTCATGATGGCGGCCCGAACGAGGCTGGGGGTGGGCCCAATCCAAACGGTGAAGGCAGCGGCGCTGAGCGCGAGCACCCACCCGCGCTGCCGCCCGAGGGGCGCGAGGAGGAGGGTCAACGCACCGGCGAGCACACCGAGATGGAGTCCGGAGAGGGCGAGGAGGTGCGCCATGCCAGCGCGGGCGAACAGGTCGCGCAGTTCGCGGGCATCCTCACGCTCCCCGAGCACGAGGGCGCGCAGCAGCAACCCCACCTCCTCGCCGACGCCGGTGGTGAGGGCCTCGCGGAGTCGGCCTCGCAGAGCGTCGCCATCGGACGTGCTTGCCATGACGGTGACGTTGCGGAGGATGGTGCTGCCACCACGTTGCCGCAACCATGCACGCTCGTCGAATCCTCCGGGGTTGCGGGCCGGCTCGGCAGCCTCGAGCTGCCCGCGGACGCGCACCCGACCCCGTGGCGTGACGCCGGTGGGGCGCAGCGCCACGACGCTCCCCACGTCGTCGAGGTAAAGCATGCGACCGTCGGAGCGGCCGGTGAGCTCGACGGTGCGACCCACGAGGGGCGCGAGGGGGTCGACCCACGCGGCGCGCTGCTCCGCGCGGAGGGTGCCGATGGGGAGCAGCAGGGCGGCCAACAGGAGGGTGACGGAGAGCGAGCAGGCGCCATGCTGGGGAAGGTTGCGCGCGGGCCAGAGCCGACGGGTCAGCGCGGCCACGAAGAGGAGAAGGCTCCCACTCGCTGCGGTCATCACGCTCCCGCCCACCGCCTGCCATGCCACGCCGAGGGTGACGGCCAGCGCGGCGGGAAGCGCACATGAGAGAACGCTGCGCACCGGGTCCGGCGTCACGGCACGACGAGATCGCGAAGGCGAGCGAGCGTGACGGTGCCAATGCCGGAGACGCGCGTGAGCTCATCCACGCCGTGAAACGGGCGAGCGGCGACGATGCGGGCGGCGAGGGCGGGCCCGATGCCGGGCAGGGACTCGAGGTCGCGGAGGCTGGCCTCGTTGAGCGAAATGCGGGCGTCTCGCTCTTCCGCAGCTTGGGCGGGCACCTGGCGCTGCTCGCCGTCGCTCAGGCGCTCCACCGGGTTGATGAGCCGAAGGTCGGCCGTGGCTTTCGCGCCGCCAGCCGCGTCGATGAGATCCGCGAACGTCGCACCCCAAGGAAGGGTGTACGCGCCAGGATTGACGACCTCGCCCTGCACGGAGACGCGCAGCGATGGCGTGGTGGGGGGTGGGGGCGTGGGCTTGGGCAACAGGCGCGGGGCGACGCCCCAGCCTGCGAGCGCGAGGCAGGCGCTCAGGAAGAACAGGGTTAGGCGCGCCTCGCGGTGAGCGTCCATGTCGGCACGCTAGCGGAGGGGTCGACGCGCCGTGACCGGGGGGTGCACCCACGCCAACGGGCACGAGGGAATCCCTCGTGCCCGTCTCGGCGTGACTCGCGCGGTGCTACGCGCGGGTGGGGTTCTTCATCGGGTGGCGGCGTACTTCTCGGCCACCGCGTTCCAGTTCACGACGTTCCAAAACGCCGTGATGTAGTCGGGGCGGCGGTTCTGGTAGTTCAGGTAGTAGGCGTGCTCCCAGACGTCAAGGCCGAGGATGGGCACGTCGCCCTCCATGTAGGGGCTGTCCTGGTTCGCGG
>CAJXWR010000059.1 GCA_913062675.1 uncultured Trueperaceae bacterium | reverse complement strand
CGGTGAATCGATCCGCGACAACCCCGAAATCATCGAGCTCGAAGTGGCGCAGCGTCTCGCGCCCGGCGTGCAGACGATCCTGCTCCCCTCGGACAACAACTTCCTGCTCGACCTGCGCAGCCTCGGCGGTCAGACCAACACGCCGTAAGCGATCCTCAAACCCAGGTCACCCCGTGACCGCGCTGCACGCGTCCCACCCGGTACACCGGTTCGGACGCCAGCGCGGTCACCTTCGCTTCGTCCTCCTCGGCAACGATCAATAAGAACCCAATCCCGAGGTTGAACACGCGTCGCATCTCCTCCTCGGTCACGCCGCCCGCCTCGCGAATCACGCTGAACACCTCCGGTTCCGGCCATGCGCCGTCCACCGCCACGCCCAGACCCTCGGGCAGGACGCGCGGCAGGTTGCCGGGCATGCCGCCCCCCGTCACGTGCGCCATCCCGTGCAGCAAGCCTGCCTCGAGCAGCGGGGTGACGACGGGCAGGAAACTGCGGTGCTCAGCCAGGAGGTGCGCCGCGACGGTGCGACCATCGGACAGCGCCTCGTCGTACCGGTCCTCGAGCACGCTGCGCGCCAGGCTGAACCCGTTCGTCTGCAAACCGTGCGAGGCCAAACCGAGGACCACGTCCCCCTCACGGATCGAGCTTCCGTCGAGCAGCGCGTCGGCCCCCACGGCACCGACCAGGGTGCCCACCACGTCCACTTCACCGGGTGAGTACACGCCCGGCATTTCGGCCGTCTCCCCGCCGAGCAATGGGATGCCCGCCTCGCGGCAGGCGGACGCGACACCGGACACCAAATCGGCAATCACGGTGGGATCGAGCGCTGCGGACGCCACGTAATCGAGGAAGAACAACGGTTGGGCGCCCTGCACGAGCACGTCGTTCACGCAGTGGTTCACCAGGTCGCGTCCAATGCCCCGCCAGGCGTGCGCCTCGGGATCCATGCGGGCCGCCACCCGCGTCTTCGTGCCCACACCATCGGTACTCGCCACGAGGATGGGACGGTCAGGCAGGCCGCTCGCGTCGAACAGGCCACCGAACGCACCCAACCCGCGCAGCACGCGCGGCGTGTACGTCGAGGTGACCGCCGCTTCGATGCTGGACAGCGCCTGGTCCGCCGCATCGAGATCCACGCCTGCAGCCTTGTACCGGTCGGAGGAGCCACTCATGGCGGGACGATACCCCGCGATACACTTCCCCCGTGCCGCTCGCCCTCGACGTCCTCCTCCCGCTTCCGCTGACCCCCCTGCGGTGGCTTGCGCCCTACGGCGTGGAGGCGCGATCGGTCGGTGCGCGGCTCGTGGTGCCCTGGCAACGTGGCGTACGAATCGGACTCGTCACCGGCATTGAGGAGGTCGGGGATGCACGCTCACTTGAACTGCGTGAGGCGATTGCCTGGCTCGAGGATGGTGCGCCTCTCCCCGCTGCTACCGTCACCTGGCTGCTGGCCGAGGCGGAACGCACCGTCACGCCTGCCGGCGTGATCCTCGCCAGCCTCGCCCTCGGCAACCTTCGAAGCGACCTCGAGCATCACGTTCGCCCGCTCACGCATGGGGAAGAGGCCGACGCGGGTTGGCAATCCGCCGATGCGGCCGAAGTGGGGGAGATGCGCATCGACGAACTCCGCGAACAAGGCCTCCTCGAGGAACGCGTCACGATTCGCGTCCCCACGCGCCGCGTGCTCGTCCCGAACGCCGAACCGACCGATCCGCGACTCGAGGGGGCGCGCAAGCAGGCGCAACGAGGCGCCCTCACGACTCTGCACGCGCTGGGCCAGGTGGAGAGCGGGGTCGCGCTCGCTCGCGCCGCTGACGTGCCCGAGAGCAGCGTCCGGACGCTCCTCCGCAACGGCTTCGCGCGGTACGACGCGCAACCGGCGCCCCCACCCGACGTGCCGCTCGCCCCACCGCCCGAACCCCTCCCCGTCGACGCGCCCTCCGACGCGCACTCCGAGGCGGCCTCCGGGGCGCGGCATGCAGACGAAGCGCCCAGCGTCATCACCGGCGGGACGCTCGCCGAACGCATCGCGCGGCTGCTTCCCACCCTCGCGAGCGACGTGGCGCGCGGCGCAAGTCCACTCCTCCTCGCCCCAGAACGCCGCATGGCGGAGCAGGTGGCCGCCTGGCTCGTCAGCCACCTGCCCGTCGCCTACCTCCCCGCCGATCTCGACCCCAGAGAACGCCGCGCCTGGGATGACGCCGTCGCTGCGGGACCCGCCCGCGTCCTCATCGGCACTTGGCCTCTCCTCGCCGTGCCGGTCCAACGGCCCGCGCGCCTCGTGCTGCTCGACGCCGGGTCCGACACGTATAAGCTGCGAGCCGGCGCGCGCACGTGGATTCCGCACGCCGCGCACGCGTGGAGCGAGACGCACGATGTACCGCTCACCCTGCTCGACGTCCTGCCCGACCCTGAGACCCTCGCCCTCAGTGACGCGCCGCAAGCCACCGTCACACTGCCACGCCCCGCCGTCCGGTGGGTGCTCTCCGACCTCACCCGCAGTCGCTCCTGGCCGCTAGGCGATGAAGCGATCCGCGTGTTGCGGCAGGTGCAGGAACGAAGCCGGCAGGCGCTCATCCTCGTACCCCGCCGCGGGTTCAGCGCCGCGCTGGGCTGCCGCGATTGCGGTGCCGCCGTCATGTGCCCCAATTGCGACCTGGCACTGCGCTGGCACGCACGCGACGGCCGTTTGCGGTGCCACCAATGCGGGTACGACACCCCACCACCGCGCACCTGCCCCGATTGCGGCGGGCATGACCTCGAAGCGCAACGCGCAGCGGGCAGCGAGTGGGTGCTCCGCAGCCTTGAAGGGGTCACGCCCGACCTGCCCCGCTACCGCTACGACGGGGACGTACGCGATGATCTCACGCCCCTCCTGAACGGCGAACCCGGCGTCCTGGTGGGTACCACCGCCCTACTCCGCACGCCCCCGCTGCCGGTCCTGTCCCTGCTCCTCGTCAGTCAAATCGACGGAACGCTCCACGCCGACGACTTCCGCGCCGAAATGCGCGTGCTTCGCCTCCTCGCCCGGCTCGAGGAGCACGCGGCAGGAAGGCGGCCCCTTGGCATGATTCAAACCTTCGCGGCAGAGCACGATGCGCTGCGCGCCTTCACCCACAGCGACCCCGAGGTGCTGCCCCGCGAACTCGCCCGCATGAACGAACGCCGCGCACGCTTCGGGTACCCGCCCCACGGACGCTTCGCGCTCCTGCAAGCCAGCGCGAAACGCGCCAGCGATGCCTGGAACGCCCTCGAGGAGGCCGCCGCCCGCCTGCGGACCGCCGGCGCGGAAGCGGGGGAGATCCTCGGTCCCGCCCCCGCGCCCGTCGCGCGCATCCGCGGACGCGCCTTGGCGCACCTGATCCTCAAGACGCAGGGGGACGCGCGGCGCCACGAACTGCTCCGCGCCGCCATGAGCGACGTGCCTCGCGGGGTGACGCTCCGCGTCGACGTCGACCCACGCGACATTGGTGAAGTGCTCGATTGAACCCTTCTCGTACTGATGGACGGGGCTTCTCCGTTCCTATACTCCCGACTCGGGTGACCTGGAGCCGCGCCGCGCAACGCGCCCGCCGGCTACGATAGGGCCGCATGCTCACCAATCGCCGCGCACGCCACGACTACGATCTCCTCGACCGCTTCGAGGCTGGAATGCAACTCACCGGCAGTGAAGTCAAATCACTGCGTCAGGGGGGCGGCAGTCTCGCCGAGGCGTACGTCCGCGTGTCGGGGGGCGAGGTGTGGCTCGAGGGGATGAACATTCCCGTGTACGAGCAGGCGAGCTACAACAACCATGAACCCACCCGCCGCCGCAAACTCCTGTTGAACAAACGCGAAATCGTGGAGATCGAGCGGGGTCTCGAGCGAGGGGGCCTCACCTGCGTGCCGCTGAAACTGTTCTGGAAGGACGGTTGGGCGAAACTCGAGATTGCCCTCGCGCGGGGACGCAAACGGCACGACAAACGCAAGGCCGAAGCCGCGAAGGACGCCAAGCGGCAAATCCGCAGTTACCTGGAGCGTGAATGATGCCCACCCGCACCGCCGTTCCGGCGTGGATCACCCTGCTGCTCATCGTGCTGACCACTTGGAGTGGCAGCGTCGCTGCTCAGGTCACCCTGCGCGTCGACGGTCGGGATGCCGGTCCGGTCCGCAGTGACCTGCTGTCCGGCACGAGCTACGCCTCTCTCGATCGCCTCGCGAATGCGCTCAACCTCGAGACGGTGCTCGACGTGGGCGGTTCCGCGCTCGCCCTCTCCCTCGGCGGTCAGGTCGTCACGATCGAGCTCGTCTCGCAGGGCGTATCGCCCGCCCGGGAGGGCGCCGTTCAACTTAACGGTGCACCCGCCGGGAATGCGGCCGCGGTGCGGACCGCCGATGGCGTGTGGCTACCCATTGCCCCGATCGTGCGCGCCTTCTCCGGCAGCGTCGGGTTCCTTCCCGAGGAAAACACGGTCGTGGTGGTGACGCCCCGCGCACGACTCGCCGACAGCGCCTTCACCATCACGGGAACGAGCGAGAGCCTCGTCCTCACGCTCGACGCGCCCGTCACGGTGCAACGCAGCGACGACCCGCTCACCGGAGCGGTCGAGTTGTTCCTGCCGCGCGCAGCGATGGACCGCGCCTACACCGAATCGGGTGCGCTACTGCCCCGGGTCGGCATCTTCCCGTCCGATGGTGGGATTCGCGTGCGGGTCGAAGCGCCCGGCGTGGAAATTGAAGTGCTCGAACTTGCGCGCGGTGCAGGGACGGACGTGGTGGTCCGTGCGCGGCGTGCGCCCGGCAGTTTCGTACCCCGCGACGCGGTGGGCGAACCCACCGTCGCGCTCGAAGCGGGCTTCGTGACCGAAGCGCCCGCGGCTCAGGGTGCGCTCCTCGCGTTGACGCAAGCAATGGCCAGCGAACTCGCCGCCCTCGACGTCGACACCGTGCTCGTGCGCACTGGGGACGCGGCGGCGAGTGACGCGCAACGCCTGCAGAACGCCGTGACGAGCGACCTGTACCTCCTGATTCACGTGGGCGACCTCGCCTCCGGCGAGGTGCGTCTCTGGACGCTCGGGGAGGCGTCCGCCGCCAACCTGGTCGACGATGCGATTCGCCGCAATGCGGCCGATGGGCTTGGTGACGCGGCAGCGACGACCACGTTGCGCCGCGAGTTGCTCCTCGGTCTCGTCCCCGACGTCGCAATGGGGCAACGCGCGGCGGAGACGCTAGCCGCCGCGCTGTTCCAGGAGGGTGGCTACCGCGCCGGTGCGGTCCTCGAAGCGCCGCTTGCCGTGCTCGCCCCCGCCGCGGGGCGCGGCATCCTCATCGAAGTGGCGGAGGAGGACCTCACCTCGCCCGACCTGCCGGCCGCCCTTGCGCGTGCGCTTGCGTCACGCGTGCTCGACGCGCCATGACGCCCAGGTCCTTCATCGCGCGCCTCGGATCCCCGCAGGTGCTGCTCGCCGTCCTCGCGCTGATCGCCGCCATCGTGTTCGCATGGAGTGCAGGTCGGGACGTTCCCGCCCCACCCGTCATTCTCACGGGGGATGAGGTGACGGACGCGAGTCGTGTCACGCAGGTCGTGCTGTACGTCGTGCAGGACGGAATCGCGAATCCGGTCGTGCGGGAGGTGGCCGCACCGACGGGACGGGCGGAGGCGCTGCAAGCGCTGGTCGATGCGCTCCGCAGTGACCTGGTGACCCTCAGCGTGTGGCCCGCCACGCTGCCCACACCGCGCGTGTACCTCACCACGGTCGAGCGTCGCGATGGCGTGGTGCTCGACCTGGTGGGTCGCGCCACGCCCCCGCTCGACGTGCAGGCGGAACGCACGATCCTCGCGTCGCTCGAACGCACGCTGCTCGAGGCGGACGTCGATACCGTCACGTACTTGAGGGACGGCGCGCCGGTCGAAGCCTGGCTCGGCCGGATCGCCACGCCACCCAACCTTCCCTAGCGGTTCTCGTCAGGGGTACATGCGGGTCAGCATGCGGGGGAACGGCACGACCTCGCGCAGGTGGTTCACGCCGGTGAACCAGGCGAGGAGCCGTTCGAGACCCATTCCGAATCCGCTGTGCGGTACGGAACCGTGCCGACGCAGGTCGACGTACCAGGCGAACGCTTCGCTGGGCAGGTCGTGCTCGGCGATGCGTCGCTCGAGCAGCGCCAGGTCGTGAATGCGTTGCGACCCGCCGATGATCTCCCCGTACCCCTCGGGTGCGATGAGGTCGGCCGCCTTCACGCGGGTCGGGTCGTCCTCGTACGGCTCCATGTAGAACGCCTTCGTCTGGGTGGGCCAGCCTTCGATGAAGACGGGCCGGTCGTGCAGGTCACCAAGGATCGTTTCATGGGGCGCCCCGAAATCGTCGCCCCAGGTGAGTTCCTCACCCGCCGCCTTGAGCGCGTCGAGGGCCGCGTCGTACGTCATGCGGGGGAACCCGCCCTGCGCGGTGGCCTCGAGGACCGTCGTGTCGCGTTCGAGGAGCGCGAGCTCCTCCTTTGCGCCTTCGAGCACGCGGCCGGCGAGGTAGGCGACGAAGTCCTCCTGGAGTTGCATGTTGCCTGCATGGTCGAGCCACGCGACCTCGGGTTCGATCATCCAGAATTCGAGGAGGTGCCGGCGCGTCTTGCTCTTCTCGGCGCGGAAGGTGGGACCGAACGTGTACACCTTCCCGAACGCGAGGGCGCCCGCCTCGGCGTACAACTGACCCGATTGGGAGAGGTAGGCGGTGTCCTCGCCGAACAGGTCGATTTCGAACAGGTTCGTGGTGCCCTCCACGGCGGTGGGCATGAAGAACGGCGCGTCGAAGCGCAGGAAGCCACGCTCGGCGAAGAAGTCGTGGATGCTCCGTTCGACCAAGTCGCGGATGCGCAGGATGGCCCAGGGACGCTTGTGGCGGAGGTGGACGTGGCGGTGTTCGAACAGGAAGTCCACCCCGTGTTCCTTGGGGGTGATGGGGTATTCGTTGCCGGCGGCGACGAGGGTGAGGCCGGTGACGTGCAGCTCCACGCCGGAGGGAGCGCGCACATCCTCGGCGACGGTGCCCACCACGTGCACGGCGGCTTCCTGGTCGAGTGCCCGGGCGGTTTGGAAGGTGTCCTCGTCGACCGCGTCGGCGGGGAGGACGCCCTGCACGAAGCCGCTGCCATCGCGAAGTTGGAGGAAGGCGATCTTGCCGCTGCTGCGCGAGCCGGTGAGCCACGCTTCGAGCGTGACGGATTCACCGACGTGCTGGGGGAGGTCGTGGATGCGGGTGACGCTGCTCATGCAGCGAAGTCTACCCGAGCGGTGGGTCGGTCTCCTCGCTGCGGGTGGGCCGGGTCGTCATGGCTTCCTCGATGCCGCGAGCGGCACCGCAGTCCTCCACGCCGGGCAGGACGCCGGACGTGTAGCGTTCGAGGAGGATGGGTTCGCCGCTGGCCATGACGCGGGGGTGGCCGACCATGTCGAGCATGGAGACGTCGCCTTGACTATCGCCGATGGCCATGACGTTTGCGAGGTCGAGTTCGAGGCGTTCGGCGAGGAGTTTCACGGCGCTGCCCTTGTCGACCGCGCCGCGCGTGAGGCTGACGAAGTGTACGCCTGGGAGGGCGGGGCTGATGGCGACGCTGCTTGCGACGCCTTCGACGTTGACGGCGAGGACGTCGTCGAGATGGTCGGGTTCGACCACCCACTGCGCGCGGACGACCGGTTCGTTGGCAGCCACGTCGGCGAGGTCACGGACGAGGGCGGTCACGCCGATGAGGCTGGCGTGCGCCTCGCTGATGTCGGTGCGGCGCTCGACGTACATGGTGTCGGGCGTGTAGAGCTCGAGAACGACGCCGAGGCTGCGGGCCGTGGTGACGAGTTCCTGCACGTGCGCTTCCTTGAGGCCACTGACCTGGAGGGTGTCCCCATCGAGGTAGGTGATTTGCGCACCGTTTTGGAAGATGTGGGGCGTGTCGGGGTCGATGCGGCGGGCCACCTTCGCTGCGATGCCGAAACCCGGTCGGCCGGTGCAGATGGCCATGCGCACGCCGGCGTTGCGGGCGCGTTCGGCAGCTTCCCAGATGCAGGTTTCGACCTGGCCGGACTTGCCGATGAGGGTGCCGTCGAGGTCGAGGATGACGAGCGGAATCATGCGGTGGGTTCGCTTTCGTCTTCGCTCTGCGTATCGCCTTCAGGGGCGTGGATGCGGAGGTGAAGCTCTTCGAGTTGCGCATCGTCGATCGCGGCGGGTGCACCGGTCAGGGGATCGCCCCCACGTACGTTCTTGGCGAAGGCAATGGCGTCACGCAGGCTGCCGGCACCCGCGAGGAGCATCACGAGGCGGTCGAGGCCCCAGGCGATGCCGCCGTGTGGGGGCGTGCCATAGGCGAGCGCGTCGAGGAAGAAACCAAAGCGGGCCTTGGCCTCCTCGTCGCTGAAGCCCAGGGCGGCGAACATGCGCTTCTGCACGTCAAGGTCGTAGATCCGTAGCGACCCGCCGCCAATCTCGAAGCCGTCGAGGACGAGGTCGTAGGCGATGGCGTGGACCGACCCGGGGTCGCTTTCGAGGCGCTCGAGGTCCTCGTCGCGGGGGCGGGTGAAGGGGTGGTGCATGTACGTCCAGTCGTCATTCTCCTCGTCGTACTCGAGGAGCGGGAAGTCGGTGATCCAGGCGAACGCCATGGGCGCATCGTCGGGCACGAGGTGCAGGTCGTCGCGGAGTTTGAGGCGGACCGCACCGAGGGCGGTGCAGGCGGTCGCCCAACGGTCGGCGATGAGGAGGAGCAGGTCGCCATCGGCTTCGGTTTGCTGGAGGAGCGCGGGGGTTTCGGCGTCCAGGAACTTGGCGATGGGGCCCTTGAAGGCGTCGCCTTCGCGACGGAGCCAGGCGAGTGCCTTGGCGCCGTGCACCTTCGCGTGCGCTTCGAGGTCGTCGAGCGCCTTGCGACTCATCGTGCTGGCGTGCTCGGCGGGTACGCGGAGCGCCTTGACGCTGCCGCCCGCGTCGAGCGCGGCGGAGAAGCCGCGGAAGCTCGTGCCGCGGAAGACCTCGTCGAGGGTGGTGAGTTCGAGCGCGAAGCGCAGGTCGGGCTTGTCGCTGCCGTAGCGGTTCATGGCGTCGCGGTAGGGGAGGCGGGGGAAGGGCGTGGCGACGTTGACGCCGATGGCTTGCTTCACGACGTGCTGCATGAGGCGCTCGTTCAGCGTGAGGACGTCGTCCTGGTCGACGAACGACATTTCGACGTCGAGTTGCGTGAAGTCGGGTTGTCGGTCGGCGCGAAGGTCCTCATCGCGGAAGCACCGCGCGATCTGGAAGTACCGGTCGGTGCCGCCAATCATGAGGAGTTGCTTGAAGAGCTGTGGGGATTGGGGCAGGGCGTAGAACGCGCCGGGTTGGTGGCGGGATGGCACGACGTAGTCACGGGCACCCTCGGGCGTGGAGAGGGTGAGGAGTGGCGTTTCGACCTGGAGGAAGCCTTCGGCGTCCAGGAAGTCCCAGATGGCCTTTTGGACGCGGTGCCGGATCTTGAGGGGTTCGAGCGCTTCGGCGCGGCGCAGGTCGAGGTAGCGGTAGCGCATGCGGAGTTCTTCGCTCGTGTCGTTGGCGGCGTCTCCGGCGATGGGGATGGGCGGCGTCTCGGCGCGGTTGAGGATGTGCAGCGCCGTCGCGGCCACCTCGATGGCGCCGGTCGCTTCGGACCCTTGCTGGTCTGCAGGGCGTTCGCGTACGGTGCCGTGCACTTCGAGCACCCATTCGCTGCGCACGGTTTCGGCAATCTGAAAGGCGTCGGATTGGTCGGGTTCGATGACGACCTGCACGCGACCTTCGCGGTCCCGCAGGTCGAGGAAGACGAGGCCACCGAGGTCGCGGCGGCGGTGCACCCAGCCTTGCAGGGTGACGGGCATGCCAGCGTGCTCGCGGCGCAGCGCGCCGCACATGTGGGTGCGGTTCATGGTCAATCCTCCAGAACGGCGGTGCGGAGCTCGCTTTCGGGCACTTCTCGTTGTTCGCCCGAGGCGAGGTGCTTGAGCGTCCACACGCCGGCGGCGCGTTCGCGTTCACCGCGCAGGGCAGCGTACCGCGCGCCGGCACGGTCCGCATCGCGCAAACCCTTGCCGGGGTTTCGTTTCACGTAGGCGTGCTGCACGTGCAGGTCGCTGCGAAGGTCGCGCGCGAGGCGCGCCGCCTCGTCGATGGCGGTTTCGTCCATGGGGACGAGGAACACGTTGGGCCCCGCGTCGGGTCCGGGCAGCTTGCCGGCCCCTTCGAGCGCGTCGAGGACGCGTTCGACGCCCATGGCCCAACCAATGCCTGGGGTCGGCGGTCCGCCGAGCGATTCGACGAGACCGTCGTAGCGACCCCCACCCGCGAGGGCCGATTGGGCGCCGATGCCTTCGGCGTGGATTTCGAAGGCGGTGCGTCGGTAGTAGTCGAGGCCGCGCACGATGCTGGGGGCGAGGTCGAAGGCGATGCCCCAGTCGCTCAGGTATTGCGCGACGCCGTCTAAGTGTGCGCGGGCGGCGTCGCCGAGCCGGTCGAGGGGCGCATCGAGCTCTGCGACGATGGCTTGGTCCTGTTCGTTCTTGCTGTCGAGTACGCGCATGGGGTTGAGGCGCAGGCGTTCCTGACTCGTTTCGCTGAGTTCGTGCTTGCGGGGTTCGAGCGCCTCGCGGAGGTAGGCGTTGTACGCGTCGCGGTCCTCGGGATCCCCCACGCTGCCCAGGGCCACGCGCAAGTCGGGCAGGCCGAGCGCGACGAGCAGGTCGTGGAGGAGCGCGATGGCTTCGGCGTCGACGAGCGGACCGGGTGAACCGAGGATTTCGCAGTTGACCTGGTGGAACTGGCGGTAGCGGCCCCGTTGCACGTTCTCGGCGCGGAAGGCGGGACCCAGGCTCCACAGTTTGACGGGGGAGGGGAGGGTGTGCATGCCGTGTTCGACGTAGGCGCGCAGGACGCCCGCCGTGAATTCGGGGCGGAGCGTTAGGCTCCTACCGCCGCGATCCTCGAAGCGGTACATCTCCTTCTGCACGACGAGATCGGCGGATTCCCCGACGGACTTATCGAAGATCTCGCTGTGCTCGAAGATGGGCGGCACGATCTCGCGTACGCCTGCCCGTCCAAGGGTGCGTTCGATGGTGGAGCGTAGGTACCGCCAGGTGGGGGTGGCGTCAGGGAGAACGTCGTACGTGCCTTTGACGGCTTGGCTGCGCATATCGCGTGAGCATACCCGCTGCGGGAGGAGGGCTTCCCTTTATGGGGACCCTTGCCGTGTACTTGGAGGAAGATCGTGGGCTTTGATGTTTCGTACCCGAATCTCTAGGGCACATCGGATGGGTTTGGAGGTAGAGGGGTGGTTACTCGGTGTCGTTGGCTGGACAGCGTGCGTTCGGCGTTAGGGGCGCGTGAGGCGTGTAAGACGTTTGGGCCGCTGGGCGAGACGGTAGCGCGTTCGTGCGAGCGTGGTGGGCTGGGTGAGTCGTATCACGCTTCCCTTCGTGCTTCACCCGGGACCCGGCGTGAGCGTTGGAGCGATCGGGCCATGCAGGTCGTAGCTTGAGATGCAATTGGGGTACCGCAACGTTGAGCCGCCGAAGCGAGAAGCTCGACTCCGGCGGCTGAACGATGCTTCGAGGCGATGCAGAGCGTTAGCTCACTCGCTGACCTCGGCGAACTGGATCGTGAGGACGGCGCAGCGTTCCGCTCCAGGTTCGGGATCGAGGTCGGGCGTCTTGCTGACGCACAGGTCGAACCCAAGTTGCTGAACGGGTGGCGCGTCGCGCAGCGACTGGCAGGTGGGGCAGTCGGCATTGCAGGACGAGAGCGTCACGGTGGCGAGAACGGCTGCGGCAAGAATGAAGCTGCGGAGGATGGTGCGGCGCATCATTGCACCTCCTTGTAGCGGAGTGTCATCCGTCCGCTGGCGGGAGACGTGTTGGTCAGGTTCACACCCTCCCAGAACCAGCGGCCGTTGATTTGGCGGACGGTTCCGCGGTCCGTGGTGGGCGTAATGTCGATGATCGTGGCGTTCTCGACGAGGCCACGGGGGATGATCCACGCGTCTACTAGCGGCGTTTCCGAGTTGCTTTCGAGGGTGAAGGTGATGACGACCTCGAGGGCATCATCGACGCGCTTGGCCGGCACGATCTCCTCGGGGCTCTCGATGGCCACGTCGGCATCGGGTGCTTCCTTCGCCGTGCCGGTGGGGGTGGCGCAGCGTTGGGGTGCGGTCTTGCCGGGACCAGACTCCCCGACGGCGCGAATCTCGACGCAGTACGTCAGGTCGTTCTCCAGGCCGGGAATTTCGAACGGATTGTCGAAGGGGGCTTCGAGCGGGATCCAGTCTTGGAAAACGCCGTCGAGCGAGACGCGGAATTCGTATCGAAGAACGGGTTGTTCCACCTCGTCGAAGCCGACCCAGATGGAGCCGTCCCCACCGGTGGCGATGAGGCTCTGCGGTGCATCGACGCTCAAGGAGAGGGGCATCCCGCTCGCCGGTTCGCTCTCCACGCCCGCCGGTGCCGTGGTGTCAGTGCTGATGCTGCGGACGGTCACCTTGTACGTCACGCCGTTTTGTAGCTCGTCGATGGTGATGACGTCCGAGGCGCTGACGCGCGTCCAGGAGTCGTCTGAGGGCGCAATGAGGTACTCGAGGCTGGAAATTGTGACGTTGGTTGGATAGGTCACGGCAAGCGTGAGTTCCGCGTCGCCAGGCGAAACGGTGTCGATGATGGAAATCTCGGGTTGCGTCCCAATGGGCGTGACGGGTTGACTCTTGGTCGAGGGTGGGCTGTCGCCTTCAGCATTCGTTGCAACGACGGTGAAGGTGTATTCCGTGCCGTTTTCGAGGTCGTTGACGGTGCACGTCGTCGCTCCGGTCGTCGCACACGTCGCACCACCTGGGGAGGCCGTCACCGTATAGGCGGTGATTGGGCTACCGCCGTCATCGGACGGAACAGTCCAAGAAACGATGACCTCCGTATCGCTTGGCGTCGCTGAAGGTTGCGACGGCGCGACAGGTGCCTGGACGTTGCCGCTACCGAAGTCTGGGTTGACGAAGGTGAATATGGAGCCCCTGCTCACGTAGTCGGCAGGGGCATTCCGGGCTGGTTCATAATCGCTCGTCGCGCATGCGAACGTGGAGCAGTCAAGGGGTGCGCCTGCGATCAAGACACCCGAAGAAAGGCCAACAGAAGCTCCAAGTTGTCTCGTGTTTGCGTACGTTCCTGGGTCGTTCCCTGATGGGTCGTCGACATGAAGCGCTTCCATGAGCGTTGCCGAATCCCCTCCAATCGAAAACAACCA
>CAJXWR010000058.1 GCA_913062675.1 uncultured Trueperaceae bacterium | reverse complement strand
AGGTGCGCCCGCCATGATCGGTGACGATGGCGGCCGCACGTTTCATGATGGGCACCCAATCCGGGTCGGTCATTCCGGTCACGAGTATCGCGCCGTCCTCGAAGCGGCCGATGTCGTCGGCGCGTTCGATGACCTGCACCGGTCCGGTCACGATCGCTTCGCCAATCGCGATGCCGGTGACGAGGGGGTCACCCCCATCACCTCGAAGGGTGTACGTCTTCATGGCGGCGGCCTCGCGTTGCGACTGGACCGTCTCGGGGCGCGCCTGGAGGATGAAGAGTTCGTTCGTCTCGCCGTCCTTCGCCCACTCGAGGTCCATCGGCCGGCCGTAATGCGCCTCGATGCGTTTCGCCCAACGGGCCAGCTGCACGATCTCCGAATCGCTCAAGACGAACCGTTCGCGCTCGGCGTGCGTCGTGTCCTGCAGTTTCGTGGATGCGGTGCCGCCGCGCGCGTACACCATCTTGCTTTCCTTCGCGCCGAGCCGCTTGGCGAGGATGGGCGTGCGGTCCTCACGGTCGAGCAGGGGTTTGAACACCTCGTACGCATCGGGATCGACGATGCCCTGCACCACCGTCTCGCCCAGCCCCCAGGCGGCGTCGATGAGGACGGCGTCGGGAAACCCGGTTTCCGTGTCGATGGTGAACATGACGCCACTCGAGGCGAGGTCACTGCGCACCATGCGTTGCACGCCTATCGAGAGGGCAACCTCGAGATGGTCGAAGCCTTGCGCCTCGCGGTAACTGATGGCGCGGTCGGTGAACAGCGAGGCGTAGCAGCGCCGGCAGGCGTCGAGGAGGTGCCGCTCCCCCTTCACGTTCAAGAAGGTCTCCTGCTGCCCGGCGAAACTGGCGCTAGGCAGGTCCTCCGCCGTCGCGCTGCTGCGCACGGCGACGCTGAGGTCGGTCGTACCGGCCTCCTCGCCAAGCGCGCGGTAGGCGGCTCGAATGGCGTCCTCGAGGTCGCCCGGGAGTTCGGCGTGCAGGAAGGCGTGACGGATGCGTTGACCCACCGCGTGAAGTTCGGCTTCCCCTGCGTGGAGGGCCGCGATTTCGCGTTCGAGGATGCCGCGTAGCTCTGCTCGATCGATGAGGTGCCGGTAGGCCTCGGCGGTGGTGGCGAAGCCGCCTGGAATGCGGATGCCGTCGCCATGCAGCGCACGAATCATCTCGCCAAGCGAGGCGTTCTTGCCGCCGACGATGGGAACGTCCTGAACGGTGAGTTGGTCGAAGGGGCGGACGAAGTCGCGGGTCATGGCCTACCTCCTGCCACCCCCATTGCAGCACTGGGTGCGCGCATGCGTGCGCGCATTCGTACCGGAAGGCGGGGTTGAGGCCGGTCATGCTGCGGGCATGAACGCGCGCCATGGAACGAGACCGGGACATCTTGCACTATTCGTCACAAGGCCCTCGTGTCTACGGTCGAACCATGCATAATCGGGAACCAGCAGCCCAAGGCGTGCTGCAGCGGATCCTCACCAACGAGCGTGAGGTTCGTGGGCGGCTCGATGCAGCCGAGCAGGAGGCGGAACGACGCCTCAGCGAGGCACGACGTGAAGCCGCGTCCCGGATCGACGCTGCGGAAAGCGAGGCCGCCCAAGAGGCGGAACGCTTGCGTCAAGCCGCGCTTGAGCGCGGGGAGGCGACACGCGCCGAGGAGGACGCAGCGTTCACGCGCGAAGCGGCCGACCTCGAGCGGAAGGTTGCCGCGCAGCACGACGCGGCCGTCGATCACGTCGTTGCCTGGGTGCTGCACGACGAGCCACCCGAAACTGGGGCATGACGTGTTCGGCGTTCCCAGCTACGCGGCGGTGCAGGCCAAGGTGCGTGCGCGACGCTCGCGCCTGCTGACGCCCAGCGACTGGCGACGACTCTTCGACGCCACGACGTTCGACCGCGCCCTGGACGTCCTTGCACTCACGCCGCACCACGCCGACGCGGACGACCCGGATCATGCCGAGCGGGCCCTGCGGCAACGCCTGCACCGCGAAACGATCGAGCTTGCCGATGACGTTCCCCACCGAGCGGGGGACCTGCTGCGCTGGTTCGCGAGCCGCAGCGTTGTGCACGACCTGAAACTCCTGCTCCGCACGCTGCACCATGGCAGCCCCATCCTCGAAACGCTCGACGCCACGACGCTCGATCCGTCCGACGATGCACGCGTCCGCGCATGGCGCGCCGCCCGCAGCGTCCCCGAGCTCATCGACGCGGTCGGCGACACGCTCTACGGGCGCGCCTTGCGCTCCGCCTTCGAGCGTTACCAGCGTGAGGATCGCCCGTTCTACCTGGAAGTGGCGCTCGACCTGACCTTCGGTCGTGGTCTCGTCACCCGAATCGAAGCCCTGGGGGGAGGGGACCGCGCCGACGCGGAACGCCTGCTCGGGCGTTGGCTCGCGCGGGTCAACCTTCTCACCGCCGCGCGGTACCGCATGCTGGCCGGGGTGCGGCCCGAGCAGGTGGTGGCGTTCACGCTGCATCGCGATTTCGGGGGTGGGCTCGGCGCCATGCAGCGCATCGCTGCAGGGGCGCCCCTTGCCGAGGAGGCAGCTCAGCTCGACGTGGACGTCCCCCTCGACCTGCGCGGCGAACGCGCCATCCGGACCTTCGAACGGGAAGCGGACGGGGTGTGGCGCAACGACGCCGACGCACGCTTTGGACGCACGCCATTCGGCCTGGGACTCCCCCTCGCCTACCTCATCGAATTGGAGGCCGAAGTGCAAGACCTGGTGACCCTCCTCGAGGGCAAACGACGGCACGTCACCACGGACGCGCTTCGGGCGCACCTCCCGCGGGGTCGGGAGGTGACGGCATGAACCCGTTTACGCCCGAACGCCTGGTGGACGTCAGCCTTTTCGTCAGCGAACGCGACGTCGAGACGATCACCGCCACCCTGATGCGCGAAGCGTCGCTGCACCTGAACGTGCAGGAGAGCGAGCACTGGACGCCTGCCCCGAAGTGGGCGGACCTGAGTGAGACGTACCGCGCGCTGCTAGGCCGGATCGACAAGGTCGCCCGTGCGCTCGGACGAGAAGGCGAGGGCGACGGTACGTACGCCGATCCGCGACCCATGCGCGATCGTCCTGCCCTCGAGAGTGACGTCCTTCGTCTCGAGACGCGCGTCGCAGGGTGGCGTGACGATCTCGAGGCGACCGAACGACGGGTGCGCGACCTGGAGGCGGCAGAACGGCAACTCGCCTTGCTCGCCCCGCTGGGCGTTCCCGTGGACGAAATCCGATCCTTGCGCCATCACCACGTCACGATCGGCTCCCTACCGAGCGAGAACGTCGCGCGGGTTGCAGCCGCACTGTTCCAGGTGTCGTTCGTGCTTCTCCCGCTCGAGCGGGGGTTGGAACGCACGCTCGTCGCGGCCGCCGTGGCGGACGAGGATGGGCACGTGCTCGATCGCGCCCTCCGCAGCGCCTTCTTCGAACCGGTCCACCTGCCGAGCGAGGCGGACGGAACACCCAAGGAGGCGCTTGCCGCCGTGGAGGCGCTACGCCGCGAGGCGGAAGCGGAACGCGACGCCTTGCGCACCGCGGGGGACACGCTCGTGACCGAGGTGGGCGACCTCCTCGGCGAGACGCGGCGCGCACTGCGCGCCAACCTTGCCGTGTGCGACGTGATTCGGCGCTTCCCGTTCCGGGATGGCGTGTACGTCATTGGCGGGTACCTTCCCGCTGCACGTCTCGATGAGACGGAGAAGGCGCTGCGCGACGTGGCGGAAGGACAACTCGTCCTCGAGGCCTTGCCTCCCACGCCTGCCGGTGTCGGCGGCGAGGTGCCCAGCCTGGTGCACAACCCGCGCTGGCTTCGCCCCTTCGAAATCCTGGTCGATACGTACGGCGTGACGGGCTACGACGAGCTCAACCCGACCCTGCTCGCCGCCCTGGTGTTCACGTTCATGTTCGGCTTGATGTTCGGCGACATGGGTCATGGCGCCATCCTCGCGGCCATTGGCCTGCTGCTCGCCTGGCGTGGCCTCTCGGCCGGCATCGTCCTCGCCGCGGCGGGCGGCGCCTCCATCGCCTTCGGTGCGGCGTACGGCATGGCGTTCGGCTACGCCGTGTTCGACGCGCCGTGGCTGCAACCGCTGCACGCGATCTTCGAACTCCTGATCGCCTCGGTGATTGCGGGGGTGGTGATCCTCAACCTCGGCATGATCCTGAATCTCATCTCCGCACGCCGGGCGGGTGACACCGTGCGCTTCTGGCTGGACAAGAGTGGCGTGCTCGGCCTGGCGTTCTACTGGACGCTGGTCGGGGGCGGGTTGCTCGTGTTCCAGGGCCTCATCCGCACCAGCGCGTGGCTGCTCGTTCTTCTCCCCCTCGCGCTGTTGACGATGTTCCGCGAACCGCTCGAGGAGCGCCTGCGCGGCCAGCCTGCCCACTGGACCGGCAACCTCGTGGGTGGTTTCTTCGAACTGTTCGAAACGGTGATTGGCTACGCGTCGAACAGCTTGTCGTTCGTGCGGATGGGCGCCTTCGCCGTTGCGCACGAGGGCCTGTCGCACATGGTGCTCTCCTACTCGGGGGGCGGCACGGGCTGGATCGTCTTCCTCTTCGGCACGCTCCTCATCGTGGGATTCGAAGGGTTGATCGTCGGCATTCAGGCGCTTCGCCTGTCGTACTACGAGTTCTTCGGCCGGTTCTTTGGTGGCAGGGGTACCCCCTTCCGCCCACTCAGTTTCTCGGGAGGTTCCGATGTTTGACGCCCTGCACGCCCCGCTTCGCTCTCCACGCTTCGCTCGCCTGCTCGTCATGCTCGCCGTCCTTACCCTCGGCGTGGCGTTCGCGCAGGATCAAGGCGCGCTGATGAGTGCACCCATGGCGGCCGCACTCGCCACGGGCCTCGCCGCCATCGGTGCCGGCATCGCGGTCGGCATTGCCGGCGCTGCAGCGATTGGTGCCATCGCGGAGAAACCTGAGTTGGTGGGTCGAACGCTGATCTTCGTCGGCCTGGCGGAGGGGATCGCGATTTACGGTTTGATCATCTCCTTCATCATCCTGGGGGGTTGACGCATGCGCGGCACCGTCACCGCCGTGGGGCCTGCGGACACGATCCTCGGCCTCAGGCTCGTCGGGATCGACGGGACGGTCGTCACGACGCTTCGCGAGGCAGAAGGCGCGCTCGACCACGCGCTTTCGCGACCCGGCGTCCAACTCGTCTTGTTGAGTGAGGCGTGGAGCCATGCTCTGCACGACGTGCTGCAGGAGGCGGCCGAGCACGAGGAGGGCCCCTTGATCATCGAGATTCCCGACCCGGGAGGCGAGGGCGCCCACGTGCCCCTTCTCGAACGGGTGGAGGCGCTGCTGGGCATGCAGCTCTCCGCGACGGGGAGGTGACGCACGTGAATGAACTTCATGGAAACGTCGAGCAACTCCTCTCGAGCGTTCGCAGGCGCGTCGATCAACGCATCCTGGCTGAACGCGCCACACTCGAGGAGACGCTCGAGCGGATCGCTCATGAAGCCGAAGTGGAAGCCGAGCGGCGCAAGGAAGCCATTCTTGCGCAAGGCCGCGTGGACGCCGAGGCGGCCTGCCAGCAGTGCCTCGCCACGGCCGAACGGGAGCGTCAGGTGGCGCGCCTCGAAGCGCGCGAGGCGCGGCTCACGGCGGTGTTCGATGCCGCCGACGAGCGCTTGAAAGCCCGAATCGAGGCGGGTCTCGCGCCCGAGATACTCGCACGCCTCGCGCGCCAGGCGGCATCCTCCCTCCCTCCTGGGGAGTTGACGGTCACGATCGATGCGGCAAACAGGGCGCGTCTCGCGCCCGATGCCGTGGACGCCTGGCGCACCGAAACGCACGCCTTCCGCCTCGATGACGCGCCGCTTGCCGAACGGCATGGCGTGGTCGTCCGCTCGGGACGCGCCAGCGTGGACGCGACGATCGAGGGTCGCCTGGCGCAGGCGCGCGACCAGTTGCGAAGCCAGGTCGACGAACGCCTGCATGGCGACGTGGACGGGGTGAGCTCGTGACGCGTCTTGGTGTACTCGACCGCATCAGTGGACCCATTGCACGGGTTCGACTCGAAGCCGCCGCCGGCGTGCTCGAAGCCGTTTGGGTCGGGCATGACCGACTTGCGGCGGAGGTCATCTCGCTCGACGGCGATTATGCGATGGTGCAAATCTACGAGGAGACGAGTGGCCTGAAGCCAGGCGAGCCGGTGGAGGGAACCGGTGCACCCTTGTCCGTCACCATCGCACCTGGCCTCATGGGGGAAACCTTCGACGGGATTCAACGACCGCTCGAGGTGGTCCGCGACGCGCAAGGCTGGTACCTCGAGCGAGGTGCGAACGTCGGCCTGCCGGAGCGTGCCTGGCCGTTCACGCCCAGCGTGACGGAGGGACAGTGGGCGACCCCCGGCATGCGCCTCGGCAGCGTGCAGGAAACGACGCTCGTGACGTTCCACGTGCTCGTCCCCCCTGGGCTCTCGGGAACGCTGACGTACGTGACGCCGGAGGGGGACGTGGGCCACGACCACGTGGTGGCCTGCATTCGTGACGCCGCCGGCGTGGAGCATGACGTGCCCCTCGCGCAGCGTTGGCCGGTGCGCACGCCGCGTCCCATCGCCGCGAGGCTGGACCCGAACCGCCCCATGATCACGGGGCAGCGGGTGCTCGACACGTTCTTCCCGGTCGTGCGTGGGGGCAGCGCCGCATTGCCGGGACCGTTCGGCGCTGGCAAGACGGTGCTTCAGCACAGCCTGGCGAAGTGGTCCGATGCGCAAGTCATCGTGTACGTCGGGTGTGGTGAGCGGGGCAACGAGATGGCGCAGGTGCTGCAGGAGTTCCCCGAACTCGAAGACCCACGCAGCGGCCGTCCCTTGATGGAACGCACCATCCTCGTGGCGAACACGAGCAACATGCCGGTCGCTGCGCGGGAGGCAAGCGTCTACACGGGCATCACCCTGGCCGAGGCGTACCGCGACCAGGGGTACCACGTGGCCTTGATGGCGGACTCGACGAGTCGTTGGGCGGAAGCGCTTCGCGAGATTGCAGGTCGACTCGAGGAGATGCCGGCCGAGGAGGGCTACCCCGCCTACCTACCCTCCAGGCTCGCTGCGTTCTACGAGCGTGCGGGGCGGGTCACCACCCTGTCCGGTGAAGAGGGATCGGTCACCGTCATTGGGGCCGTCAGTCCGCCCGGCGGCGACTTCACGGAACCGGTGACGCAGCACACGCAACGCTTCACGCGCGCCTTCTGGGCACTCGACCGGGACTTGGCAAGCGCGCGGCACTCCCCCGCCGTGTCGTGGCGCGGCAGCTACAGCTTCTACGAGGAAAACGTCGCGGCGTGGTGGCGTGAGGAGACGCAGGTGGACTGGTTGGCGTTGCGCCGTCGGGCGGGTGACCTGCTCGAGGAGGATGCACGCCTCGAACAGATGGTGCGGCTCGTGGGCGCCGACGCCTTGCCGGACCGGCAACGCTGGGTGTTGCTCATGGCGAGCCTCGTCAAGGAGGGCGTCCTGCGGCAAAACGCGTTGCACGAGGTGGACGCCTTCTGTTCCCCCGCGAAGCAGGTGCGGCTCCTGAAGGCCTTCATGACCGTGTACGAGGCGGGGGTCGAGGCGTTGGGCGACGGCGTCCCGCTCGTGCGGTTGCGCGACGCGATCGACGTGAATCAACTCGGACGCATGAAGGAAAACGTGCCCGAAGATGGGGTGGAGCGCATCGACGAGATGGCGGTGGAGGCGCTGCGCGCCATGACCAACCTGCGGCAAGCGTTGCTGTCCGATCGCGGGGAGGAGGTGCCGGCATGATCGACGTGAAGCGCGCCGATCGCATCAATGGTCCCCTGCTCGTCCTCGAAGGGTTCGGTGGGGCAAGCTACGGCGAGCTCGTGGAGGTGTCCTCCCCCACCGGTACGCGCCTCGGTGAGGTGTTGTCGGCGGGTTCGGACGCCGTGATCGTGGAGTTGTGGGGGGACACGACCGGCCTGCGGGCCGAGGACGTGTCGGTCCGGTTCCGTGGCGAGACGCTGACGCTGGGCGTGTCCCGCGAGATGCTGGGGCGCGTGTTCGACGGGTTGGGTCGGCCGCGTGACGGCCTCCCCGAACCCAGGGTGGACGTCCGACGCGACGTGCATGGCGCCCCCCTAAACCCGGCGGCGCGCGATTACCCGCGCGACGTGATCCAGACGGGGATCAGCGCCATCGATGGTCTCAACACGCTGGTGCGCGGCCAGAAACTGCCGATCTTCAGTGGTGCGGGACTGCCGCACGACGAGTTGGCGTCACAGATTGCGTTGCAGGCCGAGTTGACCGGCGCGGGTGAGGACTTCGCCGTGGTGTTCGTCGCGCTCGGCATTTCCAACGACGTGGCGGCGTACTTCCGGGAGCGGTTCGAAGCGTCGGGTTTGCTGGCGCGTACGGCATTGTTCTTGAATCTGGCGGACGACCCCGCCATGGAGCGCATCGTCACGCCCCGCGCTGCCCTCACGCTCGCGGAGTACCTCGCCTTCGAGCAGGACGCGCACGTGCTCGTGTTGATGACCGACATGACGAACTACGCCGAGGCGTTGCGCGAACTGTCGGCCCGCAAGAACGAAGTGCCGGGCCGGAAGGGCTACCCTGGGTACCTCTACACCGACCTGGCAGGGTTGTACGAACGGTGCGGTCGCGTGCGCGGCCGGCCCGGTTCCCTCACGCAGATTCCCGTCCTGTCCATGCCGGGGGATGACGTGACGCACCCAATTCCTGATTTGACGGGGTACATCACCGAAGGGCAGATCGTCCTCTCGCGCGCGCTTCACCGCGCGGGCGTGTACCCACCCGTCGACGTGTCGGGCTCGCTGTCCCGCTTGATGAAGGATGGGATTGGCGCGGACGCGACGCGCGACGATCATGCCGACGTCGCCGCGCAGCTGTTCGCCGCTTACGCCCGCACGCGGGAAGTGCGGAGCCTTGCGACGATCATGGGGGAGGGCGCGCTCTCGACGCTCGACCGGGCGTACCTGACGTTTGGCGCTGCCTTCGAGCGCGACGTCCTGACGCAAGGGGAAGCGGAAACGCGCACGTTCGCCGAAACGCTCGAGCTGGCGTGGAGCGCCCTTTCGCATCTCCCGGCAAGCGAGTTGACGCGCATTTCGCAGGAACGCATCGATGCGCATCACACCGGAAAACTCGACGGTCGCGGAGCGACCGAGCGGGAGGAGGTGCCTGGCTGACGTGGCGGACGCTGCCAACCTTCCCCGTACCCGCGCCTCCCTGCTCGAACTGCGCCGCTCGCTCGGCGAAGCGCAAGATGGGCACGCCCTGCTCGAACGCAAACGCGAAGTGCTGCTCCGTGAGGTGTGGAGTCTGATGCGCGCCGTCGGGCAGCACGAGCAGCACGTTCGTGAAGTGTTCGACGAGGCGCACGCTGCGCTTCGTGAAGCGCGCCTCGATGCGGGTGCGGATGCGGTTCGCTCGGCGTTGCTCGCTCCCTCGGCACGGGTGGCGTGCCGCGTCGATGCGCGCTCGCTCATGGGGGTCGCGCTGCCCGAGGTGCACCTCGACGTGGTGACGGAGCGATTGACGACGAGTGCGGGGGGCACCCCTGCGAGTGTGGATGCAACCCGGGTGCGGTGGTTGCGGGTCGTGGAGACGCTCGAGGTGTGGGCAGAGGCGTACGGGTCGGTGTGGCGCGTCGCGACCGAGTTGGCGCGCACGCAGCGGCGCGTCAGTTCCCTCGAGGAGGTCGTCATTCCCGAGCATGAACGCGCCATTCGGGAGATCGAAGCGACACTCGAGGAGGCGGAACGCGAAGAGTTCGTACGCGCGAAACGCGTCAAGGCCCGCCTGGAGGCAGAGCGGGAGGAGGAGAATCATGCATGAACGGATGTTCCATCACGTGCTCGTCCCGGCCGATGGGTCGGAGGCTTCGGTGGCGGCCGCCCACCTGGGGTTCCGGATGGCACGCAACTGCGAGGCGAACGTGGAGTTGATCTACGTCGTCGATGCCCTCCTGTGCGAGGAGTTGCGTCGGTACGACCACCGGGAGCTCGAGGAGATTCGCGCCGAGCTCGCCGAGCAGGGGGAGCGGACGCTTCGTGTCCTTGCCGAGGAGGCGGAGCGCATGGGGCTCAAGGTGGCGACGTCGGTCCGGCGGGGTGACCCCTTCGAGGAGATCGTCGCGCATGCGCGAGAGGCCTCGTGCGACGTGATCGTCATGGGGCACGTGGGCCGCAGACCCCGCGCGCAGGTGCTGCTCGGCTCGGTTGCCGAGCGCGTGCTCGAGTTCGCTCCGTGTCCGGTGATGGTCGTCAAGCACGACGAAACGGACGCGCCCGCACACCGAGTGGCGTAGCGTTCGACGCCGGACGCAACCCCCTGCCCGGTATCACTCTGGTATCATGGGGCATGGCATTGACGTTCCGTACCGACCCCGACGTCGACCGCGCTCTCGACGAGCTGACGCAGCTCGAGGGCCTCTCGAAACAGGAGATTCTCAGGCGCGCCATCCTCGAGCGCGCGGACAAGGCCCGCCAAGCGGCAGCCTTCCAAGCTGCGGCCGACAAGGCCATCGACCGTTGGAGTGAGGTTCTCGACCGCCTGGCCAAACAGTGACGGTTCGCTACCTCACGGTCGAGGAGATCCTCGAACTCGTGGAACGGCTCGGTGCGGGACCCGTTCGAGACTACGGGCTCGTCGACTCCGCCTGCATGCGGCCTGCCGCAAACGTGTTCGGCGTGGAGGCATACCCGACGCTCGACCAGAAGGCTGCCGCCCTCATGCACTCCCTGATTCGAAACCCTGCCCTCGTCGACGGGAACAAGCGCACGGCTTGGCTCTCGACCACGGTGTTCCTCGAGCTGAACGGCGCACCGGTCGAAACGAGTGACGAGGAGGCCTTCGACTTCATCCTCGAGGCTGCCCAGGGTCACGTGGACGTACCTGACATCGCCGCCTGGCTCCGAGAGCGGATGTCGTAGCGTGCGCAGGGAGCCAGCACGCGGCAACGAAACGGGAATCGTCCTCACCCGCCGTCGAGGTCGGGGCGTGAAGCGTTGACCCCCGACACCACGACCAAGGCGATTGCCGCCTCGTTCCGCGACGCCATGCTCCCCTTCCGTCTCGACGTCATCGGGGTCTTTAGCTCCATCAACCTCGCCCTCGCCCCGTTCTACTTCTGGAGCGACCGGCAACTCCTCCAATCCGGCGCCAGAACCGAGGACATCGTCATGGGCGTCATCGCCATCCACGTCTGGATCACCATCTCGAGTCTGGCTGCACTGGCGTATTTCCTTGCGCGACGCGGTAAGCGACTCTCGCCCAGAATCGATGGTGCCGTCATCGCTGCAAGCGTCCTCAACTACCTTGCCGTCGCGACCGCGCTTGCCGTGTTAAACCAGTTCGACAACGGTTCGATCGTCATCTTCTCGCTGGCCCTCACCGGGTCGGTCATCCTGTCGTACGAACGCCCGGGGTTCATGATTGCCTCTTACGTCGTGATGGGCGCAATCCTGCTCACGGCGAACGAGGGGCTGCAGGCCGACCTAGCGATTCGAACCTCGAACCGCCTGAACGTACCGCTCACCGTCGCCGCCGCAAGCGTGGCGTACGTGTTGTACGACCGCATCCGGGTCGCGAACCATGCGCAACGCCTCGAACTCGCCCGCTTGAACGCCCTCAAGGACACGATCTTTCAGGCGCTGGGTCACGACCTCAAGAACCCGCTCACCGAGGTCCGCCAGGCGGCGCGCATCCTCGAGGACCGCAGTGACGATTTACATGCAACGCGCGACCAGTTGGCCGCGAACCTGAGTTCGCTGGCAGAACGCTCCGGACTCGTCATCGACAACCTGCTCGCCATCGGCGCGAGCGAAGACGAGCGGCGCACGCTCGACCCGCTTCCGACGTCGCTTCGCCACACCCTCACGGCGGCGATGCAGCACGTGGAACCGCAGGCAGCGCGCAAGGGCGTGACGCTGCGCACGCAACTCGACGACGACGTGATGGTTCACGTCGTTCCCGGCTTGCTCGAGGCGGTCCTGCGCAACCTGTTCGACAACGCCGTGAAGTACAGCCACCCCCACGCGGTCGTGCACGTCGAGGTGGACGTCGAGCCGCAGGAGGTGTGCGTCACGGTGCGCGACGAGGGCGTGGGCATGACGCCGGACCGGCTCGCCCAGGTGCAAGCGGGAACATGGACCGGATCGTCGCATGGAACGCAGGGGGAGGCGGGGACGGGGATTGGCCTGCGCGTCTCCCGCTCGTTCCTGTCCGTCATGGGCAGCAGCCTGACGGTCACCTCGACCGAAGGGAACGGAACGCGCGTGTCCTTCACCGTCCCTCGCTACCGCGCCCGCGTGTAGAGAAATCGCGACATGCCACGGGCAACGAGGGCGCGTAGAGTGACGCCGTGAAGGTGAAGGGAACCGGCTCATGGTGAACGTCGTGGTCGTGGACGACCACCTGCTCGTGCGCGAGGGGGTCACGTCGCTCCTACGGCGCACGGAGGACGTGCGCGTCACCGCAACGTTTGGTGATGGTCGTGACTTCCTGCGCGGGGCGCGGACGCTCGACCGCATCGACGTCCTCCTGCTCGACATCACCATGCAGCACAGTGACGGGATGGACGTGCTTCGGCGCCTGCAAACCTGGCGCAATCCGCCCCGCGTGCTGTTCCTCTCGATGCACCCCGAACGGCGGTTCGCTGCGGAGGCCATGCGCTTGGGCGCGCACGGCTACGTGACGAAGGACGCCGACGACGAAACGCTCCTCACGGCGATTCGCACCGTGGCGTCGGGCGGCACGTACCTGAGCGCCACGGGCAACGAACTCCTCCTGCGACCCGAACCCGCGTCGGGAAGCGAGGGTGTCCAAACCACCGGCTTTGGGTCGCTGTCGGATCAGGAACTGCGCGTGTTGCGCTTGCTCAAGCAGGGGCTCACCGTGAAGGAGATCGCCTTCGATCTCGAAGTTTCCTCGAGCACGGTGAGTACCTACAAGACGCGTCTCATGACGAAACTCGGGGCGCGCACGCTGGTGGACCTGCTTCAGTACGACACCTGAGCGGGCCTCACCGCCCCGCGGTGAGCGGGAACGGCACGGTCTCCACGACGTCGCCCGCCTCGGGGGTGACGTCGGAGGGGAGGACGACGAGCGCGTTCGCATCGCGCATCGACCAGGTGCGCGATGCGCCTCCGCCCCCCACCTCCTCGCACTGCCGTACGCCCGTTTGGTCGACCCAGGTCCGTGCGAGCCACAGCGCGGTCTTGCCCCGCCCGCCTCGCATGGCGCGCTGCGTGACGGCGCGTGAACGGTTGCGCCATGGAGAAGCGCCGTCGCGACCCAGCGCCTCGTGAAGCCATGCGTGAAGCATCGTGCCGCCCACGACGGCGACGGCGACCGGCGTGCCGGGCAGTCCCAGCCACGGCACGCCCTCCCAGGCGCCGAGCAGGGTGGGCGATCCAGGTTTCACGAGGACCCGGTCGAACCCCGGGTCGACCTTCGGC
>CAJXWR010000057.1 GCA_913062675.1 uncultured Trueperaceae bacterium | reverse complement strand
GCGTGCTCCCAGACGTCGAGCCCGAGGATCGGCACGTCGCCGTCCATGTAGGGGCTGTCCTGGTTCGCGGTGCTGTACACGGCGAGGTCACCCGTCGGCTTCACGACGAGCCATGCCCAGCCACTGCCGAAGCGCGTGGCGGCCGCATCCGCGAACGCCTTCTGGAATGCGTCGAACGACCCGAAGGCCGCGTCGATGGCGCCGGCGAGCTCACCACTCGGAGCGCCCCCACCGTTGGGGGACATGGTTTCCCAGAAGAGGTTGTGGTTGGCGTACCCGCCTCCGTTGTTGCGAACGGCTGCGGGGAGGGCGTCGGCGCCCATGCGCAGGATCTCCTCGATCGACTTGCCGTCCATGTCGGTTCCGGAGACGGCGGCAGCGAGTTTGGAGGCGTAGCCGGCATGGTGCTTGCCGTGGTGGATCTCCATGGTGCGCGCGTCGATGTGGGGCTCGAGCGCATCGTGCGGGTAGGGAAGGTCGGGAAGGTCGTACGCCATGGTGGTTCCTCCTTGGATTCGGGATGCAGTGCGCGGCGGTTCCACCGCGCGCCTCGCGGAGAATGTAGCAGAGGAAGCGCGCTTCGCTTGGGCGCCCGCTTACAGGTCGCGCGAAGCGCCGGTGGGTCGGCAACGTGCATCACGGTTCCCCAACTGTCGCTTTGCTAAGTTCGTGAGTCATGGCAAAGGGTCAGCGCAGCAAACGCAGTCGACCGGCGAAGAAAGCGAACCGTGCCCCGTGGATCGTCGGGGCCTTGGGCGTTGGCGCGCTCATCGTGCTCCCCATCGTGGTGAACGTGGTGCAGGCCGCGAACCTTCCAGGAGAACGGTTCCCGAGCCAAGGCAACCGGCACGTCCCGCTCGGTGCCGCCATCCCCGCGTATAACAGCGAACCCCCCACGTCCGGTCCCCACACCGACGCGCTTGCGCCCTGGGGGAGTTACCTGCCCGGTGAGGCGCCGCCCGACCTGAACCTCGTGCACAACATGGAGGATGGTGGCGTCATCATGTGGTACCGCCCGAGCGGCGTGCAGGCCGAGGACGAGACGACGGTGGCGCAGCTCGAGCAGGTATCCGCCCGGTACCGGCGCGTCGTGATCGTGCCTCGCGACGACATGGAAAGCGCGTTCGCGCTCACCGCCTGGCAGCGACTGCAACGCTTCGACGCCCTTGACGCCGAGGGCATGACGGCGTTCCTGGAGGCGTTCGAAGGCATCGATCACCACGTGCCGTGACCGCTCGGTAGCCTTCTGCGCGGTCGGGCCCCCCTTTCAGCCGGTAGCATGCGCGCATGAATCGTCAACTGCTCATCATTGGAACGGCCGTTCTCGCGCTTGGCGTGGTTGCCGCCGTGATTCTCGTGCCTCGCTTGAACACGCCGACCGTTGCGGTCGCTGCAGGGGAATTGGCGCTCGCCGATCAACCGGTGAAGGGCGAACCCAGCGCACCCGTCGAGATCGTCGTGTTCGAGGATTTCTTGTGCCCGCACTGCGGCACGTTCGTCAATAACGTGGCGCCGCAACTCAAACGCGACTTCGTCGATACCGGCAAGGCGCGCTACTACATGAAGAACTTCGTGGTGATGGGTCCCGAATCGCAGCGCGTGGCGCAGGTGGGCGAGTGCGTCCACGAGCAAGGGTCGGATGCGTTCTGGCAGTTCGAGACGGTCGCCTTCCGCAGTCAGTCCTCGTTGTCGGAATCGGTGGCCATCAACCTCGCGCGACAGTACGTCGAGGGTCTGGACGCCGGCGCGCTCGACGCGTGCATCGCCGAGAACCGGGGCGTCGCACAGGTGCAGGCCGACAGCGAACGTGCGCTTGCGAACGGGTTGACGGGCACCCCGTCGGTGCTCGTGAACGGTGAGTTGATCATCGCTTCGAACTACCAAGTGCTGGCCGACGCGATCGAATCGGCGTACGCCGAGGCGCAGGATTGAGTCGATTCTCGGCGAACGGCGTGCGCGATGGCGCGCTGTACGCTGCCTGGATCGTCGCACTCACCGCGACGCTGGGAAGTCTTTACTTCAGCGAGGTGCGGTACTTCGTTCCGTGCACGCTGTGCTGGTACCAACGCATCCTCATGTATCCCCTCGTCGTGATCCTTGCCGTGGGGGCATGGACGCGAGACCGACACGTTGCCCGCTACGCCCTTCCGCTATCCGTTGCGGGCGTGATCGTGGCGGGGTACCACGTGTTGGTCCAGAAGATTCCGAACTTCGGCTTTCCAAGCACGTGCAGGAGTGGGGTGCCGTGCAGCGCGGCGTACATCGAGTGGTGGGGATTCGTCACGATTCCCGTCTTGGCGTTCACCGCCTTCCTGCTCGTCAGCCTCGCGTTAACGGTTTACGTTCGCGTTCGCGATTAACCCTCGCAGGAACTCGAGGTGACTGCTACACTCGTGCGAGGAGGTCCGCGAAGGCGTGAACAAGCGAGCATCCGAATCCGACGCCACCGTCCCTCCCCATGAGCGTGTGCAACGGCACGCCGTCGGGATTACCCGCATGTGCCTGAACAACGCGAGCGTGCAACTGCCTCGCTCCCTCGATGGCGTCCTCCCCCAAGGCGAAGTCACCATGATCGACGTGGAGCGAGGAGAACCCGTCGCCCTGTGGTCCGAACCACCCCGCACGCTGAGCGGTCTCGCCGACCTGTTCGAAACGCATGAGGTGATGGTGAACGACGAGCTCGTCCTCGAACTCGAGGGCGACGAGATTCGACTGACCATCCAGAAGCGTCCCCGGCGCGAGGTACCGCAAGTGAAACCGAGCGCCTGGAAGAGTGTGCAGGAGCCTCCCCCACCCAGGCCGCAACCCGCAGCCGAACCGGTGCAGGTCACGCCCGAGGAGAGAGATCCCGCCATGCTGGGGACCGTCGCCAGCGACACGCCACGCGCGCCCGAGCGGCAAGTCGACGCGGTCGACGCGTGGGCGGAGAGTGACGCCTGGGATGACGACATGCCCCGCGCCCCGAAAGTGCCGCCCCGCACCGCGGCGCCGGAACCGCGCGCATGGCACGAGGGGGACGCAGAGCCTGGAGACGACCTTCTCGAGGAGTCCAGCAACCCATTCCGGGGTTGGTTGCGCGCCCTTCGCACCTTCTTCGGAGGCTCCCGCATCGAGGACGAGGACCCGTTCCGCAATCCACGCGATGATGTCGGCGAGAACGCCGTACCCCCCGCAAAGCAGCCAGAACCCCCCGTGATGCACGCCGCCGACCCGTCACCGCAGAGCGTTTGGCAGGCGACGCCGAACCTGACGCTCGGCGAGGACGACGACGCGCCACGCGAGCCTCGTGCCGCGACGCATCGACGCCTCCGCGAACCGGACGCCGGAACGCCCGGCGGCCCCTCGGTTCCCAGCGACGTACCCGCGTCACGTAGGCGTGCCGATACGCCTCCCACCGATGCGCACCCTGCCCAACAGGCAAGCAACGCCGTCACCGATGAGAACCCGAAGCGGGTCGGGCCCGCCAGCGTCGCACCCCCCAGCACGCCGCTCTTCCCCGGCGTGGGGGCTGGAAGTGCCGGCGGTGCCGAGCCTGCCGAGACGACACCGCCACGGCAAGCCACGGTGCCCGTGGAGGACTCGGCACCTCACGCACCCGACGTCGATGCGCAGGCGCCGACCGAGGCGGAGCCGCCCGCCGCGTCCCCCGCACCCACACCCACCGAAACGCAAGGGGCCGAGGCGCCCCTCGCCGAGGAATCGGCACCCGCGATGTCCGAACCCTCGTCCTCGGAACCCCCAGTTTCCGAACCCCCAGCTTCAGAACCCCCAGCTTCAGAACCTCATACGGCTGAACCCCCAGCCGCCGTCACGCCCAGCGGTCGGCACGACACGCGCGCTGAGGACGATACGCTCGGCGGTGACCTCCGGACCCGAATCCTTCGCTACCTGAAGCACCCCGAAATGCCCGTCGTCGCCAAGAGCGAACGGATCGCCAAACGCTTCGACCTCGACGTCGCTACCGCCGACGAGCTGCTCGCCGACATTTCCGCCGACCCTCCCGAGGGCCTGCGCCTCACCCCCGTCCGAGACGGCGCCTGGCGCATCGAACGCCGCCTGTCCTGACGCCGCGCTTCCCCCAACGTGCCGTCAACGCTGCGGTTGCTCGGCCACCTCATCGTCACGTTTCACGAAACCCGCTGCCCACAACCACCACAACCACCACGCCTTCGCCGGCCGGTACACGACCGGCACGGTCACCACGGCCACCGCGATGAGCGTGAGTCCGAGACCATCGAACAACCCGAACCTCGGGAGCAGCCACGCCAACAACGCAAGCAGCACGAGGATCGTGAAGCCGTACGCCACCGCCAACGCCCCGAGGAAACTCCCCTCGTCCCGCTCGAACCGCACGCCGCACGCCCCGCAGACCTCCCGCACGCGATACGCCCCCTCGAACGCCGATTCGGCGTGACACGCCGGGCACCGCCCCGTCAGGGTCGTGTGCGCCATGCCCCTCACGTCCCACCAGCGCACGCGCCGCTCCACGCTCACGCCACGCCGATCGCTTCACGCCGCGCCACGATGCTCGCCCCCGCCTCGTCAGGCGCGGTGAGGTGCAGCGAACGGTCCGCGACGAAGGCGCGCCAACCCACCTCGTCGAGCGTCATCCCTTCCGTCTCAGCCCACATCATGTACGGCACGAGAAGACTGCGCGCGGTCGCGAGCTCCAACCGGTACAACCAGGCACTCAGCCCCGCCTGCTCGAGGTAGCCGGTCGCCTCGTACGCCTCGAAGGCCGCCTCCCGGTCGTACGCCACCCGCCGAAACTCCGGCACCCACACACCATCCTTCTGCGTCACGACGAGGTACTGCGCGCGCGGGTCGCCATTGAAGGGCGATCCAACCGCACCACTGTTCAACACCACGTGCTTCCCCCACGCGCGCTGCATGGGAATGTGCGTGTGCGACCCGATGAGCACGTCATAGGGATGCATCTGCACGATCTCGCTGATGGCCTCATCACTGAGGTGCTTGCCGTACCCCTCCCGGTAGTGGCGAGGACTGCCATGGGACACGATGATCGTGTCCGCGCCCGCTTCACGAATCTCGACCGTGCGAGGCAGCGTCTCGATGCGCGGCAACCAACCCGCACTCGCCACCTCGTGCGCGCACCATCCCGTGGACCGCCAAAACGGGTCGCTGAACCAGGACGAAGGCAGCGAGGGATCCCGCTCGGTCCACATGCGCAACAGGTCATCGTGATTCCCGAGGGTCATCTCCCAACCGAGCGCATCGATCGTCTCGAGCACCGCGCTGCCTTCAGGCCCCCGGTTCACCATGTCGCCATTCACGATCACCCGGTCCGGCTTCACGCGCTCGAGGTCCTCCACCACCGCCCTGAGCGCTGGCAGGTTGCCATGCACGTCGGACACGATGGCAAGACGTTCCAATCGGGAGCGCGCCATCAGTTCCCCTCCTGCAAGGCATCCTGCAACGCGCGGCGCATCACCTCGAGGGGTGCCTCGCGTCCCGTCCACGCTTCGAACGCGACGACGCCCTGGTGCAGCAGCATGCCCGCGCCATCCACGGTCCGTGCGCCTGCAGCGGCGGCGTGCCGCAGGAAGGGCGTCACGCGGGGCCGGTACACCACGTCCACCGCCACGGGGTCCCGCGCGCCAGCCAGCAACGCTCCCCATGCCGCCTCGTCGATGGGCGTCGTCTCGGGGTTCTCTCCGCCCTGCTGCATGCCTAGCGTGGTGGTTTGCACCCACAGGTCGCTTCCCATCGCATCCCGGGGATCGTCGATCACGCGAAGTTGGCCCTCGCCCGCACCGTCCGCGAAGGCGTCACGCAGCACCTCGGCACGCTCCCGCGTCCGATTCAAAATCGCAATTTCCGCCACGCCATCCTGCAGCAGGCTCCACGCCACCGCGCGCGCCGCACCCCCCGCACCCAACAGCACGGCCCGGCGACCCGGCACGTCCACGCCCGCCTCTTCGAGCGCACCTGCGAACCCGGCCGCGTCACTGTTGTCCCCCACGAGGCGGTCGCCCTCACGCACGATGAGGTTCACGGCACCCACCGCCCTGGCTGCATCGCGCAAGTCATCCAAGTAAGCGCCGACCGTCTCCTTGTGCGGCACGCTGACGTTCGCGCCCAGCATGCCCTCCCCTTGAAGCTTCGCCACCGTGGCCTCCAACGCGGCTGGAGGTACGTCCCACGCTTCGTACCCCGCATCGATGCCCAACGCCTGAAACGCCGCGCCGTGCATCGCAGGACTCGCGCTGTGACCCGCGGGGTGAGCAAGGAGCACGGCGCGGCGCCGCGTCACGCCTCGACCCGCGCCGACCGCGCCTCCATCCGCTCGCGCATGATGCGAAGCGCAGTCGCCACGTCCTCATCCGTCACGTGACGGTGCGTCACGAGGCGAATCGCGCGCGCACCCAGCGCGTTGCTTCGAACCCCATGCGCATCCCAGTCCGCTGCCACGTCGGCCGCGTCGTCCAACGCCAGGAAGACGATGTTGCTATGCACACGCTCGAGATCGACGGAAATCCCCGGGATCTGGGCGGCCCCTTCGGCCAAGACGCGTGCGCGCCGGTGATCCTCGGCAAGCCACGACGGTCCCCGACGAATCGCTTCGAGACCTGCCGCGGCGAGGATGCCCGCTTGCCGCATGCCACCCCCGAACGCCTTGCGATACCGGTGCGCCACCTGAAGGAAGTCGCGGGAGCCGAGGAGCACCGTACCCACCGGCGCACCGAGACCCTTGCTGAGACAAATCGACACGGAATCGAACCCGCGCGTCACCTCCGCGATGTCCACCCCCAAGGCCACCGCGGCGTTAAACGCTCGCGCGCCATCGAGGTGCACCGGCAGACCCTCGTCATGGGCGGCATCGATGAGCGCACGCTGCACGTCGAGCGGCAAGACGGTCCCACCCGCCTTGTTGTGGGTGTTCTCCAGCACGACGAGTCCCGTCGGGGCCTGGTGGATGCTTCGGTGCACGGCGCCCCGCAGCGCCTCGACCGTCGGCACGCCAGCGGGTGCAGGAATCGGGCGGGGCGTCAAACCGGAGAGGAGCGACATCGCCCCAATCTCGTACTCGTAGACGTGGCCCCCCTCAGGCAGGATGACCTCCTCGCCCCGTCCCGTGTGCGCCGCGATGGCCGCCTGGTTGCTCATCGTGCCCGTCGGGAAGAACAGGCCCGCTTCCATGCCGGCCATGTCGGCAAGCTCCTCCTGCAGGCGGAGAACGGTCGGGTCTTCCCCATAGACGTCGTCCCCGACCTCGGCAGCGGCCATGGCGCGCCGCATCGCCTCGTCAGGAACGGTCACGGTGTCGCTTCTCAAATCGATGCTGACCATGGGTGCATCGTACCCACCTTCGCTCAACCCGCGAGCGTCACGTCCACCCTCGCAGGTTCACGCGACACGACACCCGCCTCGGGCATGGCGAGCGTCTCCAGCCAGGCATCGAACGCTGCGAGCCCTTGCCGGTACATCCACATGCGGCGATCCTTCTTCCCCATGCGTCGACCGGCTTCATCCTTCTTCGGCGCGTTCGGCACGAGACCCCAATTGGCGTTCATGGGCTGGAACCCATCGGGATTCGCACTCGACAAGAACCGCACGAGCCCGCCAAGCATGGACGCTTCCGGCGGCACGATCGGCGCTTGACCCAAGGCGCGGCGCGCAGCGTTCATGCCAGCAAGCCAACCCGTTCCCGAGGACTCGAGGTACCCCTCAGTACCAGCGAGGACGCCTGCGACGAACAGGTCGGGATGCTCCCGCACGGCGAGGTGCGCATCGAGCAGCCTTGGAGCGTTGAGGTAGGTGTTGCGGTGCATCACGCCGTACCGAACGATCTCGGCGTCCTGAAGTCCGGGAAGCATCTGCACGAGCGTCTTCTGGTCACCCCACTTGAGTCCCGTTTGGAATCCGACGAGGGACCACATGCGACCCGCGGCGTCCTCCTGCCGGAGTTGCACCACGGCGTGGAACCGCTGCCCCGTTTCGGGGTGCTCGAGACCCACCGGTTTCATGGGGCCGAAGCGTGGCGTGTCGTACCCGCGGCGCCCGATCTCCTCGATGGGCATGCATCCCTCGAAGAACTCGAGGTTTTCCCAGTCGTGCGGCGTGTGGCTACGCGCCTCGCGCAACGCCTCGTAGAAGCGACGGTACGCCTCCTCGTCGAGGGGAAGGTTGATGTAGTCGGCCTCCTGGCCGTACCGACCCTTGCGGTAGGCGATGGTCATGTCGATCGACTCGACGTCGATGATGGGTGCCGCCGCATCGTAGAAGCCGAGAAAATCGGTGCCAAGCCGCTCGCGGATGCTGTTGGCGAAGTCATCGCTCGTGAGCGGACCGGTCGCCAGGACCGTCACGCCGCTCGGGACCTCGTGCACCTCGTCGCGATGAATCGTGATCAGCGGTTCCGCCTCGATGCGTCGCGTGACCGCCTCGGCAAGCGCCATCCGATCCACGGCCAGCGCGCCGCCAGCGGGGACGCGAACCGTGTCGGCGGTCGTGACGATGGCGCCACCCGCTTGACGGAGCTCCGCTTGCAGGAGTCCCTTGGCGTTCGTCTCCCCCGTTCCACCGAGCGAGTTGCTGCACACCATCTCGGCGAACTTGTCGCTCGCATGCGCGGGCGTCATGCGGGTCGGCCGCATCTCGTGCAGGTCCACGGCAACGCCGAGCCGCGCCGCAGCGAGGGCGGCGTCGGATCCGGCCATGCCGGCACCAACGACGGTGATTCGAGGACGGGACGTCATGAGGGGGAGGGTAGCACCCGCGGTGGGTGGGTTCGCACGCCCTGCGCGACGCATGGGCGGCGCGCTACATTGGTCGCGATGACGACGCCGGATGCCGAACGTCCTCTGCGCGTGGTGAGCGTGTCGCTGGGTTCAAGTCAACGCGACGCCGTGCTCGACATGACGCTCCTCGGGCGGCACGTCCAGCTCGAGCGTCGCGGCATGGACGGGGACGTCCGGAAGGCGGCCGCCACCTTCGCCGCGCTGCGGGACGAGGTGGACGCCTTCGGGCTCGGCGGTGCGGACCTGCGTCTCGACGTGGCGGGCCGGTCGTACACGCTGCGGGAGAGTGCCCGCTGGGCGCGCCATGCCGGCTCGACGCCCGTCGTGTGCGGGACGGGCCTCAAGCACCCCCTCGAGCGTCGCGCCGTGGCGCAACTCGACGGTGCGTTGGGTTGGGCGTCCCGCCGCGTGTTGCTCCCCTCGGCCGCCGACCGGTGGGGCATGGCGGAGGGGCTCGCGGATGCGGGCGCACGGTTGACGATTGGCGATTTGGCGTTCCTGCTCGGTTGGCCCGTGGCGCTGCATGACTTGACCCGCTTCAAGCGTGTCGTTCGGGTCTTGGCTCCCGTGATCGTGCAGCTTCCCATGGCGTGGATCTACCCCACGGGCAGCAAGCAAGAGTCGAGCGTAACGGGGTGGCGCGCGGATTGGTTCGAGGATCACGACGTGATTGCGGGGGATTGGCATCTCATTGCCCGTTACGCACCGCACGACCTGTCTGGCAAAGTGATCTTGACCAACACCACGACCGCGTCGGATCTCTCTCGACTCGCGGAGCGCGGCGTCACCACCGTCGCAACGACCACCCCACGGATCAATGGACGGAGTTTGCCCACGAACCTTCTCGAAGCTGCCTTCGTCGCCATCGCGGCGCGAGGCGCCTTGTCCTACGCGGATCTCGACGCGATGCTCGACGAGGCTGCCTTGCAACCCCACGTGTGGAACGCACCGCATCGCGAAACGACGCCTTCACCCTGATCCTGCGCAGGGTCGACCTCGCTCAACCGTGTCCTGGTTCCGCGTCCCGCATGAGCGTGGTTTGAAGGCTCCGATCCGGCTCGCCCTCGGCGGGTCGTCGTTGACGGTACGCCCCGTCGGAGTCCATGTCCCACGCACCACGGTTGTCGGCGAGGGCGGTCTCGAGCACGCCGATCAAGCGATCGCGAAGGGCCCGATCGCGCACGGGGACGACCGCCTCGATGCGGCTCGAAAGGTTGCGACGCTTCCAGTCGGCACTCCCGATGAGCACCTCATCCTCTCCCCCGTTCCCGAACCAGAAGATGCGGTCATGCTCGAGGAAGCGACCTAGGATGCTCACGACCCGAATCGTGTCGCTCACGCCAGGTAGCCCAGGCCGTAGACGGGAGTGGCCGCGAACGATGAGGTCGATGGACACGCCAGCCTGTGAGGCACGGTAGAGCGCTTGAATGAGGGGGATGTCGTCGAGTCCATTCATCTTCGCGACGATGCGGCCTCCGGCGCCCGAGCGTTGATGCTCGATTTCGCGGTCGATGCGCTCGATGAGGCGTTCACGCATGTTCCATGGAGCGACGAGCAGGTGGCGGTACTGCTGCTCGGGCGCATACCCGGTGATGTGGTGGAAGAGGTTGATGAGGTCCGCCCCGATTTCGGGGTCGCTGGTGAGGAGACCCACGTCGGTGTAAAGCCGGGCGGTGGTGGCGTTGTAGTTCCCGGTACCGACGTGCGCGTAGGTGCGAATCCCGATGGGTTCTCGCCGCACGACGAGCACCACCTTCGTATGAATCTTAAGGTCGAGGAACCCATAGCTGACGTGAACGCCGGCCGCTTCGAGCCGTTCGCCCCACTCCATGTTGTTCGCCTCGTCGAAGCGCGCCTTGACCTCGATGAGGACCGCGACCTGCTTACCGCGTTCGGCTGCGCGGACGAGTGCGGCGATGATGGGGCTTTCGCTGCTCGTGCGGTAGAGCGTCTGCTTGATGGCGAGCACGTCGGGATCGTCCGCGGCTTCCTCGATGAAGCGCTGGACGCTGTTGCTGAACGACTCGTAGGGATGATGCACGAGCAGGTCGCCGCTTCGCAGAAGTTCGAACATGCCGGGCGCATCGTCACCCGCAGCGTGGTGCGCAATGCGGGGGGCGGTCACGCCATGCCATGGCTCGAAGACCAGGTGGGGTTGGTTGGCTTCGGGAAGGTCAAGGAGGTCGTGAAGTTCGCTCAACGCGAGGGTGCGATTCGCGGTGACGACGTCCTCGGGTGCCACCTTGAGGTGGCTGGCCAGAAAGGCGAGCACGTGATCCGGCATGGCGCGTTCGACTTCGAGACGCACGACGGGCGCGAAGCGACGCTCGCGGAGCTCCTCGTGAATCACGGCGAGAAGGTCGTCGGCCTCTTCCTCGTCGAGTCGCGTGTCGGCGTTCCGGGTCACGCGGAATCGCCAGGCGCCGGTGACGTGCATACCGGGGAAGAACCGGTCGACATGGCGTTCGAGGAGCTGTTCGACGGGGAGGTAGCGACCGCGAGAGGTGCGCACGAATCGACCCGCGGAGGTGGGCACCTTGATGCGGACGAACAGGTCATCCACGCTGCCGGGTTCCTTGAGGAGTACGGCGATGGAGAGACTGAGGTTGCTGATTAGTGGGAACGGTCGCCCTGAGTCGACGGCGAGGGGCGTGACGATGGGGTACAGGTCGCGTTCGAATCGACCTTCGAGGTACGCAAGCTCGGCTTCGTCGAGGTCGTCGATGTCCACCACGTCGATGCCAGCGTCTTGGCGGAGGGCGGGGCGCAAGTCGTCGCGCCAAATGCGCTCCATCGTCTCGTAGAGGGGGGCCATGGCGGCGCGTACGAGGTCGAGCTGCTCACGGGGCGTGCGGCCGTCGACGTTGCTGGTACGCACGCCGGCGGCGTCTTGCCGCATGAGTCCACCAACCCGCTTCATGACGAACTCGTCGAGGTTGGATGCGGCGATGGCGACGAAGCGTACGCGTTCAAGTAGGGGAATCCTGGCATCCATCGCTTGTGCGAGGACGCGGGCGTCGAAGTCGAGGTCGCCGGCTTCGCGGTTCAGGTACAGCGAGGGGTGATCGAGAGGCGCACCGTCGGGCACGGGGGAGGGGCGAACGGCGACGGGCAGGCCGTAGGGTTCGTGCCGCGCTGCAGTCATCGACCCGTCGTTCGTCTCCTGCATGATTCTTCATGATAGGGGCCCGGCGTCTGCGGTTTGTCATGGCTGGTGATGCCGGTTCGGGGTCGGTACCATGCGGCATGTCGATGCTCGTCGTGCCGCTCGTCGGACCGTTTCACCGCCGTTTTCCGCGTTACAACGCCGTGACCGTACTGGAGGGACTGAAGGCGGCTGAGCCAGCCACCATCTTGACGAGTGCCGTTCCCCCGGGTGGTTTCGCCGACCCTGCATGGCGGGACGTGGAGGAGCCGGCCCTCGACCCGGTCGTGACCTGGGCGTCGCGTCGAGGGGTCGCCGTGGAAGGCGTCGGTGAGCCCTCACCCGACCCGGCAGCCCAGGCAGATTTCGCGCGCTACCTTCAGGACAGCGAACGTGCCGTACCCGCCCTTGCGGCGGTACGGGAAGCGGAATCGGAATTGGCGGATTTGCTGGGCTCGGCGTTGGACCTGTCCCGCATCCACGATGCGTTGCTGCCCGTACTGGCGAAGCTGCACGAGGCGCGCCTCGAAGCGTTCGGGGATGGGCCGGGGAGTGATTGGATGGAGGAACGCGCGGACCGGATGATGGAGCACCTCGCCGCATCGAAGGTGGACGGCGCTGCGTTACTCGTTCCGGTCGACCACTGGGCGAGCCTCACCAGCCGACTCGATGCTGCGGGGGTGGCTTGGCACCCGCTGCGTGAGGTGGCTCCGAGTGAAGAGGCGCGCGTTCGCGCCCTTCTCGACGTGGCCCTCGCGGGTGAGAGTGACGAACCTGCCGCCCTGCTCGAGGCCCTTGCCGAGGTTCAGACCCCCGAGGCGCGACTTGCGGAAGCGGAGGTGCTCCTGCGGTTTGGGGAGGTGGAGGAGGCCCTCGCCCGCGTGCGCACCGCATCGACGATGGATTTCGTGGAGCCCGCGTGGCTGCCGGGCTGGTTGCTTGCGCGGTTGGGTCAGCTGGCGGACGTGACGGGCGCGCGGGACGAGGCACTCCGCGCGTACCGGGGTGCGCTAGCGCTGACGTGGGTGCCGAGCGTCGCGCGTGAGGCGGCCGAGGCGGGGTTGCAGGAACCGTTCACGCTGCCTAGTGCGGAGGGGGACGCCTGATTCGTTCGGGCCAACTTCCGCGCTACCGTTCGGACCTTCCCTTCAGTTGGGTGGTGGGCGACTTTGGCGTGCGAATGCTGCTCGAGCATGCTGCATCACGGGCGATCGAGGTGCGCTGGCATGGTGATGGGCGGGCTGCGGAGCGCGACGCGATTCTGGCGCTTGCCGACGCCATGGGGGTGCCTCACGTGCGGGACGACCGGGCCGTCGCGGCCGCGCGGTCGAAAGGATCGGCGCACGTCCTGGCGACCTTCGAGAAGCGGGAGGATGTCCTTGCGCCAGGTCGACCTCAACTTGCGTTGCTACGTCCGCGCGAGCCTGGGAATGCGGGTACGACACTGCGAACGGCGCTTGCGTTTGGCGTGGAGGACGTCGCGTTCCTGGGCGGGGTCGACCCGTGGTCGCCGCACGTGCTGCGCGCCTCGCTGGGCGCACTGCTGGACGCGTCACTACCCGCCTCCCTCGAACCTCCGGTGGCCTCATTCTCTCCGTCGGAGCTCTCGTCGGCGGCGGAACCGGCGTCAGGCGGTGCGAACGCCGGAATCCCCGCGGAACCGGCTAAGGTAACCGCGAGCTCTTCGATCACCACCGTCGCCCCGGGGCTGGTCACGAGGGTGCTGCCGGTGGCCGCGCCGGCCTCCCGGAACTGCCGCGGAAGCGGCAAGCTGCTGCTGTCGAGGGCGGTTCCCGTCCCCGAAGATTGCGCCCAGGCGGTATCACCGCTCGCCCCGGAGGCCCCGGAGTCCGCTCCATCCGCGCCGGAGGAGCCGGCGGCGGGCTCTGCACCGGAGGATTGGGCCGTGGCGCTCTCCTCGCTCGTGGCCCTCACCCTCTGCCCGATGCTCGCCTCCAAGCTCGTCCCCGAGATGGCGGAGCGCGCGCCGGGCCCGCTGCGCCGCCCGCTGGCGGCGACGGGCAACCTCGCCGCGCGGGCCTACCGCTTCGTCGTC
>CAJXWR010000056.1 GCA_913062675.1 uncultured Trueperaceae bacterium | reverse complement strand
GTGGACGTTCGGCACGCTGAATGCCTGGCAAGCCCTCGTCGCGGCAGGTGCGTGAGGCGCGCAAACGGCGGCAATCGTGCGCTTGGGTCATGTGATTCTGGTTCCCGCCCAAACGCGTGGTAGCGTCCGGCGTGACGTTCGAGATTGGTGATCGTGTCGTGTTCCCTGCCGAAGGGGGTGGCGTCGTCGACGACGTCACCGAACGTGAAGTGCTTGGGGAAACCCGCGCCTACCTGAAAATCCGTTTCCTTCGCGGGAACATGGACATGCTCGTCCCGGTCGCCAACGGTGCGAACGTGGGCCTGCGGCACGCCATCGAACCGACCGAGGTGGAGGGGATCGAAGCGGCGTTGCGTGCAGCGGACGTCAGCCTGCCGAGCGCTTGGCCACCCCGCCACCGAGCGGAACAGGAGATCGTCGAGGCGGGTAACGCCTATCAACTGGCGCGCCTCGTGGGCACCTTGACGCTGCGCGACCGGGAGAAGGGGCTCGCCGGCACGGAACGAGACTTGATGGAGGCCGCCAAGATGCTGCTCGCCAGTGAACTGGCGGTCGTGACGGACGTGACGCTCGAGGATGCCGTGGCGCGCATCGATGGGGTGCTCGACGGCCTGGAGCGTTGAGCACGCCGACGCACGTGACACCCGACCTTTCGACCTTGCGTGACGTGCGCGCCTTATTGGCGCGTCATGGTTTGTCACCCGACAAAGGGTTCGGACAGAACTTTCTGATTGACCGCCACGCCCTGCAAGCGATGGTGGAGGCAGCCGATCCTCCCGCTGGCGCGACGGTGCTCGAGGTCGGGCCAGGCCTGGGGGTCCTGACTGCGGCTTTGGCGGCACGCGACGTGCAGCTGATTGCTCTCGAACTCGATGCACGCCTGCTTCCCGCACTCCATGAAACGACGGACGCCTGGCCGAACGTCGAGGTACGGCACCAGGATGCCGTGACGTTCGATCACGAGAGCATGCCGGAAGGCAGCATCCTGGCGTCGAACCTGCCGTACAACGTGGCGACGCACGTCCTGGCCGATGCCCTTACGTCGGGCCGTTACGCGCGCCTTGCTGTGCTCGTTCAACGGGAGGTCGCGGAGCGCATCGTGGCGCGCCCTGGGGACGAGGGGTTCGGCGCGTTCAGTCTGCTCGTCGAGCATTTCGCTGCGGCGCGCATCGTGCGCGACGTGGCGCCGGGATGCTTCTACCCGGCGCCCAAGGTGACGAGTTCCATCGTGCGACTCGAAACGCATCCAGGCGTGAAGGCCGACCCGCGAACGTTCGGTTGGATTCGGCATGGCTTCCGCCACCGCCGCAAGACGCTCCGCAAGAACCTGATCGCGGCGGGGGTGGCGAGCGACGTGGCGGCAGATGCGCTGGAACGGGTGGGCTTGGATGTCCGGGTGCGCGCCGAGGCGCTGCCGCTGTCCGTCTGGTACGACCTTGCCGAGGTCCTGACGGGAACGGTGGAGACCGCTCGTGATTCGGCGTAACCGGAGTATGACGGCGTGAGCCGGAGACGCCGCGTCGTGAAATGGCACACAAGCCGGCGAGACGCGCTATCCTGCTGCGTCATGTCAAACGATTGCCAGCTACGGGCAGCGAAAGGGCGCCATGCCTAACTTCCTCGTCGTCGGTGACGCCACGGTCGATCAGATGTACTTCGTGGACGCCGTGCCCGAACCGGGCGGAGAGACGACCGCCACCCGCGCCATGATGCAACCGGGAGGCGCAGGGGGCACCATGGCGACGGCACTCGCTCGCCTCGGCCATCACGTCCGGATCGCCACGCGCGTGGGGACCGGACCCTTCAGCGAACTTGCGCTTCGACCCATGCTCGCGTCGGGCGTGTCGGATGACCTGATTCAAGTCGATGAGACCCTCCAGACGAGCAGCGTCACGATTCTCGTCACGCCGGACTCGCAACGCACGATGATCAGCGCCCTCGGCGCAAGTCGCGCCTTGGACGCTACGCAACTTGACGCAAGGACGTTCGAGGGGGTCGATGCGCTCGTCATGAGTGCCTACAGCCTCGTCGACGGACCCCAGCGCGACTACGCCGTGAAGGCCCTGGCACTCGCCAACGAAGCAAACGTGCCCACCTTCGTCGACATGGGAACGGGTGCGGTGAATGCGCTTCGAGGCCGCTTGATCGACGTCGTCCGCAAGGTCGACTACCTCCTCATGAACGAGCGTGAACTGTTCACCCTCACGGGGAAGGACAACATCTCCGAAGCCGTTGCAGGCCTGTCGGGCCACGGCATCGAACAACTCATCTTGAAGGTGGGCGAGATGGGTTCCATCGTCGTCACGCCCGAACGTTCGGAGCTGGTGGATCCCTACGAGGTGGAGGGCGTGATCGACACGACGGGGGCGGGTGACGTGTTCACCGCCGCGTTCGCGCACGCGATCGTGTCCGGCGAGGACCTGCTGGGCGCCGCCCGCATCGGGAATGTCGCTGGCGCCCTGGCCACCACGGCGGTGGGCGCGCAATCGCGCGTCATCGATGCGGACACCCTCCGCAGCGAGGCACGCGTCTTCGCGAAGAGCAGCCGTTCCTGACGCCGTGAGCCGGGAACGCCTCGTGGCACCGGGCGTCCTTCAACACGCCTTCGCCTCCAACACCTTGCCCCCGTTCGATGCGACGTGGGTCACGCTCGTGCACGATGCCGGGCGCGCCGTGATCATCGACCCCGGATTCCGAGAACCCGCGGACGCCGACGCGTTGCTCGCGTGGGCCGCACGCCACGGCGTGGGGGACGTCGACCGCATCCTGCTCACGCACACGCACAGGGATCACGTGGCGGGCGTGCCCGCCCTCCTCGATCGCTTGGGGGACGTGCCCGTGCACGTCCACCCCCTCGAGGCGGACCGGGTGCCTGGCGATGGCCGCATCATTCCGACCTCGGGCGAGCGCACGCTGGTCCTTGGGAACGCCACGATTCGGACGCTGCACACCCCCGGGCACGCCCTTGGGCACCTCGCCTTCGAGGTCACCCATGGCACGGGGGAGCCCCCCGGCATCGTGGCGGGTGACCTTCTCACCGGTAAGGGAGGAACGTGGGTGGGCCTGCCTGAGGGGGACGTGAGGGCGTACGTGGCGAGCGTAGGCGCGGTGCGCGACCGGAACCCAGCGTGGCTCGCGGTTGCGCACGGGCCCGCCGTCGAGGCGCCCAGGCCCGCACTGGATGCGGTCCTTGCGCACCGGGCGTCGCGGGAACGATCGCTGCTCGAAGCAGCAGGCGTGCCGCGCTCGCTCGATGCGCTCCTCGATGCGGTGTACGGCGAGGTGGCAGAGGAGGTACGGCCCTGGGTCCGCGCGGCCCTCCTGGCCAACTTGGTTCCCCTGCTTCGCGAACGCAAGGTGCAGCTGTTGGGAGAGGACGAGAACGGCCCCTATCAACGCACGCCGTAATCGCTCAGCCTGACGTACGCACGTTCAGTTGGGCCAGGCACCGTCCACGAGGGCGTCACGCAAGCTTGACAGGTCGGCGGGCAAGGGCTCGACGCGCGTGGGCGCATCGCGGAGCGCATCGAGCGCGGGGGCGGCAGGTGGCTGCATGCCGGTCGCACGCTCGACCGCCTGATCGAACTTTGCGGGGTGCGCCGTCGCGAGCACCATGGCAGGGACGTCACGCACGCTCGCATGATCTGCCCGCATGCGCTCAAGTGCCTCGAGTCCAACCGCCGTGTGAGGGCAGGTGAACTCGCCATCCTCTTCGTACGTGAGGCGCATGCGCGCGAGGGTGGCGTCGTCATCGATGCTGACGCCATCGATGCGCTGCGACACGTCGCGACCGAACTGGAACCAGAGCCGCTCGAAATTGCTCGGCGCACCGACGTCCATGGCGTTACTAAGCGTGGCGAGCGTGGCAGGCATGTCGTCAGGCTCCCGTCGACCGGCGAGCACGTCGGGAAAGAACGCGTTGGCGTTGTGCGCAGCGAGGAAGCCGTGCACGTCGAGGCCGGTGAGGCTGGCCATGACGCCTGCCGTCAGGTTCCCGAGGTTTCCCGAGGGCACCACAACGTAGGGTGCAGGCTCGACACCCAAATCGCGCCGGAGTTGCAGACCGCCCCACAGGTAATACAGCATCTGGGGAAGCAGGCGACCGACGTTGATGCTGTTCGCACTCGTCAACCCCAGGCCGCGCAGGTCTGGATCGTCGAACGCTTGCTTGACGAGCCGTTGGCAGGCATCGAAGTCACCCTCGACCGCGAAGGCGCGCACGCCAGGTCGGGCCGCAATGAGTTGCCTTTCCTGCACCTCGCTCACGCGCCCCTTGGGGTAGAGCAGGGCGACGCGCACGCCAGGCACCCCTGCAAACCCATCCGCGACGGCCGAACCCGTGTCGCCACTCGTCGCGACCAGGACGGTTACACTTCCGCCCCGTGCGCGCAGCGCACGGCCCGCCAGCCGAGCCATGGTCCTCGCGCCGACGTCCTTGAACGACAGGGTCGGCCCGTGGAACAGCTCGAGCAGCCAGCGGTCACCCGACAGGGGCTTCAGGGGCGTGTCGAACGCCAGGGCATCCTCGATGAGGGGAGCCACCTCGCTGGCCGCCTCTCCCCACCAGGGGGCGAGCACGCGCACCCCGAGGTCGGCGAGGCTCGTCGCCTCACGCCAATCTTCAGGGAGCGGGGGAAGGAACCGTGGGAGGTACAAGCCGCCATCGGGCGCGAGGCCTTGGAGGATGGCGTCGTCGAGGGTGAGGTCGGGAGCATCCGGGGAGCGCGTACTGTGCACCGTCACGGGTGGACGGTCAAGCGAACCTGCCAAACTCACGCGACGTCGACCTCGCCAAGTTCTTCGATCGCTGCATTCGCAGGGGGAACGACGGGACGGGAAAGCGGGGTGGGTCCGGGTCGACCCGACGCGAGCGCGAGCAGGTCGCCCAGGACGGCGCTTGCCGTCTCCACGCCCCCAGCGCCCGGGCCGGTGATGAGGACTTCACCGCCGACGCCGCGATAGAGGAGTGCCGCGCTCTCCCCTGCTGCGAGCGGATGCCCGGCCGGGAGGTACACGGGACGCACCGTCACGTGCCACGCCCCCTCACGGGGCGTGATGCTGCCCACGAGTTGCACGCGACCCCCATCCTCCATCGCTTCATGCACGAGTCCTGGCGTGAGGCGGTCGATGCCGTGCGTGGCACGCTTCACGTCCTCCCACGCCAAGTCGGGCGTGACGGCGAGCCGAGCGAGGATCGTGAGCTTGTGGGCCGCATCGAACCCGCCCACGTCGAGCGTGGGGTCTGCCTCGGCGTACCCCAAGCGTTGCGCTTCGGCCAGCGCGTGCGCGTAGGACGTGCCGCCCTCGAGCTGCTGCAGGATGTAGCTGCACGTGCCGTTCAGCACGGCATGCAGTTCCAGGGGGGACGAGCCACGCAGAATTCCGGCGACGGGTTCGATGGACGGTGTCCCCGCCATGACGGAGGATTCGAAATACACGCGGCCTTCGCGCATGGCGGGCAGGTAGACGTCCCAACGCTCCGCCAAGGCGGCCTTGTTGGCCGTGACGACCGGCAGGCCGGCGTCGAGCGCACGGCGGGTGACGTCGACGGCCAGGCTGGTTCCACCCATCACCTCGACGAGAACGTCCGCCTCCGCGAGCACCTCGTCAGGATCCGTCGTGAGAACCGCTTCGGGGTGCGCAATCTTTCGGGGTTTGGCGACGTCGCGGACGAGCGCCTTGACGAGCCGTAGTTCGGGGCGGTCCTGCATCAACGTCGCGAGCGCGCTCCCAACCGTGCCAACGCCAAGCATGCCGATGCGGAGGGGGGAGTCGCCGGGTCGCGTCATGGGCGAGACGATAGCACGCGGTGAAACGAACGCTTTTGCCGGCCGGCTCGGGTAGCATGGGCGCCGCACGCAACGCCCGTCCATCGGACCGCGTAGCGTTCCTGGAGGACATCCATGCTCGGAATCGGCATCGTCGGGCTTCCCAACGTGGGGAAGAGTACGCTTTTCAACGCCATCACGAAAGCGCAGGTCGAGGCAGCCAACTACCCCTTCGCGACGATCGACAAGAACGTGGGTGTCGTCAGCGTGCCCGACGACCGTCTCGCGGCACTCGCCGCGCTGTACGAGCGGAACGGTGTGTTGCCCCCCATCGTCCCCACCACGGTGGAGTTCGTCGACATTGCGGGTTTGGTGAAGGGTGCCTCGCAAGGCGAAGGGCTCGGGAACCAGTTCCTCGCGAACATTCGTGAGGTGGCCGCCATCGCGCACGTCGTGCGCTGTTTCGAGGATGACGACGTGGTGCACGTCGCGGGGAAGGTCGATCCGCTGGCGGACATCGAGACGATCGAGACCGAGTTGCTGCTCGCCGATTTGGGCACGCTGGAGCGACGCCGCGAAAAGCTGCAACGCAGCGCGAAGGGCAATGCGGCGGATGCGGAGGTCCTGGCGTTGGTGGACGCGATGATCGCCAAGCTGTCGGAGGGAATGCCTGCCCGTGCGAGTGGCGTGACGCTACCGAAGGAGATTCAACTCCTGACCGACAAGCCCGTGGTGTACGTGTGCAACGTCGCGGAGCAGGATCTGCAGACGGGGAATGCCTACGTCGATCAGGTCCGCAGCTACGCGGCGACGCACGGTGCGGACGTGGTGGTCGTGAGTGCGCGGATCGAACAGGAACTGAGTGAACTGGGGGAGGAGGAGGCGCGTGAGTTCCTTGCCGACCTTGGCGTGGAGCGCAGTGGTTTGGAGCGCTTGATCGAGACGGGCTACCGGGTGTTGTCCCTCGAAACCTTCTTCACCGCAGGCGAGAAGGAAGTGCGCGCCTGGACGGTGCGGGCGGGGTCAACGGCCCCCCAGGCGGCGGGCGAGATTCACAGTGACATGGAGCGCGGCTTCATTCGCGCCGAGGTGGTTGGCTGGGACGTGTTGGTGGAGGCGGGCAGCATCGCGGCGGCACGCGCGAAGGGCCTGCTGCGTACCGAAGGCAAAGGCTACGTCGTGCACGATGGCGACGTGATGCACATCCTGTTCAACGTGTGAGCCGCCCGCCGGAGGGGCGGACGGCTCGTCGAGCGCGAACATCGTTGCTTCGCTGCGTTTAGAAGACGGTTCCGATGCGGAAGGAGAACACGCCGCTCGGGTTGCGTTGGCTGAAGCCGTAGTCGAAACGCAAGGCGGGCAGGTTGACGCCGCTGAAGCCGAGGTTGAGTTGGAGGCCCACACCACCGCTCGCCACGAGGGCCGTGTCGGTCGCACCGCCGGTCCACGCCACGTCGGTGAACGCAATGGCGATCAGCGTTTGCGTGGCGAGGGTCGTGAGGTTGAAGTCGTAGCGGTACTCGAACGAGGCGGTCGCGTAGCTGCGGGTCAGGTCGAAATCCTCGTCACGGAACCCGCGCACCTGCGTCGCTTCGTTCGGCGTTTGCCCGAGGGAGAAGCGTTTGGCGTCGGGGTAGCCGCTGCCAAACTGGGCACCGAGGTTGAGGCGGGCTGCGAGCACGTGATTCTCGTCCTGTACGAACCCTCCCGTGAGGGCAGGGAGCGTCACGTAGGTCTTCACGCCCAGTTCGACGGGGACGTACACGTAGGCGGTTCGTTCGCCCTCCACCTCGTAGTCGTCACCGAGGCCGACGCCAATCGAACCACTCGCGGCCACCCCGGTGCGGGGGAACTCCGGCGCGTCACGCCCGTCATAGTTCACGCCGGCACCCAGGAAGGTGGAGAGACCGCCGATGGGTGCGTACTCGAGCGCATCGTCATAGGCGAGGGAGCAATCGTCGGGATCGGTGACGTTGCCGTCCTCCCCAATCTCACAGACGTTGCTCGGTTCCTCGACGGTGATTTGCGACTGGTTGCTGCGCGCACTGAGGTTCACGCGCACCGTGTCGGACAGGTTGCGTCCGGCTGCGACGCTGAAACCGGTGCTGCGGCGCGTGTACTCGCCAATCTCGACCTCGTTGTCCTCACCACCGGCGGAGTCGGGGGCCGTCACCCTCGTTGCACCGTCGATCGTCAAGGGTTGGTTCGTGCTTAGGTTGCTGAAGACCGAAGCGCTGATGGAGGTGGGGGTGGTCTTGAAGTCACCCACGTCGAGGTAGAGCCACGGCACGCTGTAGCGAAGGCTTCCGCCGAAGAGGAAACCGACGTCGGCGTTGCGGGCATCGAGTTCCGCTTCGATCGTGTGCGCGCGACCCCACAGGTTGCCTTCGCTGAGGGAGAGCGTGGCGGAGAAGCCATCGACCGTGCTGTACGTCGCGGCGGGTTGGAACAAGCCGGTTTGCGCGCCCTCGAGAATGACCTCGACGGTCACGTCGTCGTTTTCGCCTTCGGGGGGAAGAACGAGCCGATCGACGGGGCGAACCGCGCCCTCCCTGAGGAGTTCGCGAAGCCCGGCGTCGATGGCGGTGAGCGAAAGGACGCTGCCTTCGGCGGGAAGGCGACGGAGCACCACGAACGGTCGTGCGCTCTCCTGTTCGCCTTGCCAGGTGAGTCGATAAGCGCCGATGCGGTACTCGCGGATGCGCTGCACGTACGTGCCGTCGATCCAGTTGTAGTCGGGTTGTGCAGCAATGACGTAGCCGGCGTCGGCGTACGCCTCACCGATGCGGCGGAAGTCCTCCTCGGCGAGGGTGGAGGTGAAGGTGTCCCCGACCTGCTGCGCGAGCAACGCGCGAAGGGCTTCGTCGCTGAGGACGGTGTTCCCTTCGAACACGATGGCCTCGATTTCGCCTGCCGTGTCGGGTGCACCGAGCTCGAACGTGACGCGCACGCCACCGGACGCGTTGACGAGGGGCACGAGGCGCACGTCACCGCTCCGCCCGGTCGCCAGTCGACCGACGTCCTCGAGCAGCGTGTCGTAGTTGAAGAGGTCGCCCGGGGCGAGGGTGAGCTCCGCCGCGTCGATGCCGAGGGGCGTGGTGTCGATCGCGTCGATGCGCAACTCGCGGAGTTGCACGTCGAGAACGCCTCCCTCGAGGGTCGTGGCGGTCGGGTCGACGCCCGACTGGCGGAACCCGAGTTCGGTGTAGCGGTTGCCCACTTCACGCACGGCCGCACGGTAGCGCGGCAGGTCGAAGGTTCCGAAGTCCTCGACGAAACGGAAAGCCTGCTCGAGGACGTCCTCGTCGAGCACGTCGCTGGCCCCGAAGCGGACCTCCTCGATGGTGGCCTCCTCGTCGATGACGTAGCGCACGCGAACTGGAGCGCGCTCGCCCCGGTCGGCGAGTTCGGGGGCGGCTTCCGTCTCGAGGGTGACGGTGGGCGCGAAGGGGAACCCCTCCGCGCGGTACACGGCAGCGAGCGTGGCGGTGGCATCGTCAGCGCGACCGGTATTGAAGATGCGGCCGGGCGTGAGCAGATGCTCACTGGCGATGATGGAACGCAAACGATCGGCGTCGAGCACCTCCACGCCTTCGAAGACGACTTCACCGATCTCGGGGTTCTCCGTGACGCTGACGAGCAGGACGGGATTCCCGCGCTCCTCGAGCAGCGATACCGTGACGGTGGCGAACGTACCGAGGCCGTACACGCGGTTGCGTTCCGCTTCGAGGTCGATGCGCTCGGCCGGCGCACCCTCGCGGGCGGTGATGAGGGTACGGATGATGTCGGCGTACGTGTCGGTCCCTTCGACGCGAACCTCTTGGAGGGGGCCTTGCACGTCGGGCGCTTGCGCCCACGCACGGGTCGGAGCGAAGAGCGTCAGGAGGACCAGCGCCAGGAGCGCGGTGAACATCGTCGTGCGGGAGCGGTGCGTCATGGTTACGAGTGTACCGTCCCAAAGCGTATGGGACGTGGCCGATTCCGCATTCAGGAGGGCGGATTCGTCCGGTCGAACGCTGCGGGACCGGGTAGCATGGAGGGCATGGAAGACGTTGCTCGCTACGTACGCAAGGACGGATTGCGCAAGGACGCGGTGACGGCCATTCGCGCCGTGAGTTCGCTCACGCCCGAGGTCGCGATCGTGCTCGGGTCGGGACTCGGTCCACTCGCCGAAACGATCGAGGTGGACGCCGAGATTCGTTACGAGGAGATTCCTGGCTTCGCCGCCGCCACCGCCCCTGGTCACGACGGCACCTTGCTGCTCGGCACGCTCGATGGCCGACCGGTCGTCGCCATGCGTGGTCGTTTGCACCCGTACGACGGCATGCCTGCAGCGCAGGTGGCCTTCCCGATTCGCGTCATGCACGACCTTGGAGCGGAACGCCTGCTCGTTTCGAACGCGTGTGGCGGGCTCGACCCGAACTGGCGGGCTGGGGACCTCATGCTGCAACGGGACCTGATCAACTTCACGTTCCAGAACCCGTTGATCGGCCCGAACGACGACGACGTGGGGCCCCGGTTCCCGGTGATGTTCGATGCGTACGACCCGGAGTACGTGGAGCTCGTGCGGCGCACGGCGCGGGGTCTCGACATCGAGTTGCGCGAAGGCGTGTACCTGGCGGTGAGTGGCCCGAGTTACGCGACGCGCGCGGAATTGCGTGCCTTCCGGGCGTGGGGCGCCGACGCGATTGGCATGTCGACCGTGTTCGAGGTGCTCGTGGCGAGGCACGAGGGGATGCGCGTGGTGGGCCTGTCCTCGGTGACGGACATGGCGATTCCCGATCGTGACGAGCACGCGACGGGCGACGACGTGTTGGCCATGGCGGCTGCTTCAGGCGCGACGTTCCGCAGGTTGGTGCGCGCCATCATTCCGCAGTTGTGAGCGTCGCGAGCGTCCGCTCGGGCATCGTGGCGGCTTGCGCGAGGGTGGGACGCGAACCGGACTCGGTACGACTCGTGGGCGTGAGCAAGGGCCATGAACCCGACGAAATCGAGCGGGTGCTGCTCGCGGAGGGCGTGCACGACCTGGCGGAGAACCGGGTGCAGGCGTGGCGGGACAAGGTGGACGTCTTGCCGAACGACGTGACGTGGCACTTCATCGGCTCGCTGCAACGCAACAAGGTGAAGTACCTCGCGGCGCGCGGCGTGGCGTGGGTTCACTCGTTGAACAGCGTGCGGCTCGCCGAGGAGCTCGAGCGTCAGGGGGCGCGGCATGACCACGTGTTCCGCGTGTTGATCGAGGTGAACGTGGCGGGTGAGGACGCGAAGCAGGGGGTCAGGCCGGAGGACGTGGGTGTGTTGCTCGATGCGGCTCGCCCTCTCGAGCACGTGCAGGTACGGGGCTTGATGGCGATGGCACCGTTCAGCGACGAGCCTGAGGATGCCCGACCGACGTTCCAAACGCTGGCCTCGTTGGCCGACGCGTGGGGGCTCGAAGAGCGGTCGATGGGCATGAGTGGTGATTACGAGGTGGCGATCGAGGAGGGTGCAACGATGGTGCGGGTGGGGAGCGCATTGTTCACGCCCGAGGCGACCGGGTAGGGTTTGGGCATGCGGGAATCGTGGCAAGGGGTTGAGGCATGAGATTGACGCCGCTCGACATTCAGAATGCCGAGTTCGATCGGAGCCTGTCGGGGTTCCGGCCGAAGCAGGTGCGCGCCTTCTTGGAGCGCGTGGCCGACGAGCGTGAGGGGCTCCTCAAGGAGCTGCAGGCGCTTCAGGAGCAGGTGGAGACGCAGCAGCGCCGCATCGACGAGCTCGCTGCCGCCGAAGCGGACTTGAAGCACGCCGTGATCGCGGCGGAGCGGATTGCCGAACAGGTACGCCGCAATGCCGAGGAGGAGGGGCGCTTGATGCTGGCTGACGTGGAGCAGCGACGGCGCGCCCTGGAGGCGGATCTTGCCTGCTTGCGCACGTCGAGGGACGCCTTTCGCGAGCAGTTTCGTGGCTTGCTGCAGGCGTTCGAACGGACGCTGGATTTTCCTAACGCGGGGGATGGCAACGCCGAGGGCGAGGCGACGCTCGACCCGTCGGACCTCCACGAGGACGCCTGAGCGTCCACGCCGCTACCGTTCGTCGCTGGCAGGTTCCTCTTGACCGGCGAGAGCGGCTTCGAGCGTGGTCCAGGGTAGGGTCGCGCATTTCACGCGGGCATGGAGTTGCTGGACGCCGGAGAGGGCTCGCAGTTCTCCAAGCTGGTCGGTGTCGTGCGCTTCCCCGCGAATCATCGACTTGAAGTTGTGGGCGAGGTCGCGCGCTTGCGCGTGCGTCTTGCCGAGGATGGCGTCGATCATCAGGTCGGCGGACGCCTGGCTGATGGCGCACCCGTGTCCCTGGAAGCGTGCATCGGTGATCGTGCCGTCCTCGCCGGTGAGGAGCGAGAGGCGCAGTTCGTCACCGCAGGAGGGGTTGACGCCTTCGTGCTGCGTGGCGGGGTCGGGTAGGGCGCCGTGGTGGCGCGGGTGCCGACTCCGCTCGAGTATCACCGTCTTGTAGATCTGCTCCATGAGCGACATGGCGTGAACTCCCGTCTTCTCGCCGTTCAGGTGGGCATCGCGAAGAAGTCGCGCGCCTGGACGATGCCGTCGATGAGTGCGTCGATCTCGGCTTCGGTCGTTGTGAGGTAACTCGAGGCGCGCACGGTGGAGGGTACCGCGAGCGCGCGCATGAGGGGCTGGGCGCAATGGTGGCCAGCGCGGACCGCGATGCCTTCGGCATCGAGGGCGGAGGCAACGTCGTGCGGGTGGACGCCGTCGATGACGAAGGGGACGATGCCACCGCGGTCGTCACCGCGCGGCCCGAAGGTGCGGACGCCCTCGAGTTCGTCGAAGCGGGCGAGCGCGTAGCGGGCGAGGGCGCGGTCGTGATTCCAAATGGCGTCCAGACCCACGCTCTCGAGGTAGCTGAGTGCGGCTGCGAAACCGACCGCCTCGGCGATGGCGGGGGTGCCCGCTTCGAAGCGCATGGGGATTTCGGCGTAGGTCGACCGTTCGATTTCGACGGTGTGGATCATCTCTCCCCCACCGAGGAAGGGCGGCATCGCCTCAAGCAGGTCCTCACGGACCCACACGGCGCCAATGCCGGTGGGGCCGAGCATCTTGTGTGCACTGACGGTGTACGCGTCGATGCCGAGCGCCTGCACGTCGACAGGCATGTGGGGCGCCGCCTGGGCACCGTCGACGAAGGTGAGGGCGCCCACTTCGCGTGCCATGCGCGCCATGTCGGCAATGGGGTGGACGACCCCGAGGACGTTGGACATGTGGCCGACGGCGAGGACGCGGGTGCGAGGTGAGAGGAGATCGCGGAACGCGTCGAGGTCGAGTCGGTGGTTCGCGTCGAGGGGAACGGCTTGAATGCGCGCCCCGGTGCGTTGCGCCACCTGTTGCCAGGGGACGAGGTTGGCGTGGTGCTCGGCGACGGTGACGAGGATCTCGTCCCCCTCGCGGAGGTTCGCGTCTCCCCAGGCGCGCGCGAGCAGGTTGATGCCCTCGGTGGCGTTGCGTACGAAGACGAGCGAACGCGCGCTGGGTGCGCCCAGGAAACCGGCCACGGCGTGGCGCGCCTGCTCGTACAGGTCGGTGGCTTCGGCGGAGAGTTGATGTGCACCGCGGTGGACGTTGGCGTGGTGCTGACGGTAGTAGTCATCCATCGCATCGAGCACGGCGGTCGGTCGCTGCGAGGAGGCGGCGTGATCGAGGTACACGAGTGCGTGGTCATGCACCGTTCGGTCGAGGATGGGAAAGTCGCGACGAGCGCGTTGGACGTCGAGCGGCGTCATGCACGCCAGCGTAGCAGGCGGTGCGTGTTGACGTCCTGCCGCTCGTGACGGTTCGGCGGCGGGTTGGGTGCGTGCCGAGCGTGCCCCGGGGTGGGGTGGGGGCGGCGGTATGCTGCCCCAGTGATTTTGCGGTCCCTTCGCCAGTTCGCCTTCCGGAATCTCGAGACGACCGACGTGTCGTTCGGGGAGGGCGTGACGGCGATCGTGGGCGCGAACGCTGCGGGCAAGTCGAACCTGCTCGACGCGTGTTACCTGGCCGTGAGTGGTGACCTTCCGAGCGGGCGGCTTGGGGATGCGCTTCGGTGGGGGTCGAGCGAGGGGTTCGTTGCAGCGCTGGTGGAGCGTGGGGATGGCGACCGGCACGAGGTTCACGTGGGTCTCGCCACGGGACGGAAGGTGCTTCGCCTGGATGGACAGGCGGTGCGGCAGGGGGACGTGGCGCGCGTGAGTGCAGCGGTCAGGATCACGCCTGAGGATGCCGACCTGGTTCATGGCGCGCCTGCGCTTCGCAGGGGCTGGCTGGACGATTTGTTGCGGCGCCTGTCGCGGCGCTACGGCGCGTTGATGCGGGAGTACGCCAAGGTCCTCGAGCAACGCAATGCCGGTTTGCGTGAGGGCGTGGATGGGGTGTTGCTCGACGTGTTCAGTGACCGTCTTGCGGAGGTGGGTGACGAGATTGGGGCGTTGCGTGCCCGCGCCATGGCGCGTGTCGATGCGTTGGCACGGGACGTGTACGGCGAGGTGGCTGGGGACGCGAAGACGCTCGACGTGGCCTTGGCGCGCTCGCAGGGGGAGCTGTCGTTGCGCGAAGCGCTCCGTGCGAGTGAGCGGGAGGAGCGCGCGCGGGGCGTGACGGTGGTCGGTCCGCACCGCGACGACGTGGCCCTGACGCTCGAGGGGCGGAGCGTGCAGACGTTCGGGTC
>CAJXWR010000055.1 GCA_913062675.1 uncultured Trueperaceae bacterium | reverse complement strand
CGCCCTGGGCGACGAACCCATCGATGACGCGGTGGAACGTGACGTCCTCGTAGAACCGGTGCAACGCAAGGAACACGAAGTTGTTGACCGTGATGGGCGTGCGCGTCTCGTACAGGTCGATTCGCAGGGTGCCCGCCGTGGTTTCAACGATCGCGTGGTAATCGACGCCGTCCTGGAGCACGTCGTCGGCCGCTTCGAACGATTGGACGGGGGTGGGGGAGAGGAACGCGACGGGTTCGAAGCCATCGGGCGTGACCGTCGCGTCGGTGGTGTCGATGGACTCATCCACCGGGCTGACGACGTTGGGCGTGGAGCCACTCCCGCCAGGGAGGAGGGGGCGCACGAGGAGGTACGCGCCGAGCGTCACGATGACAGCGAGGAGAATGATGAGGATGCGTAGCGCCATGCGGGGGAGTGTACCCCGCCTACCCGGCCCGTCCCGTCACGCACTCTCGCTACACACGGGGCCCCCCTCGGGCCTCAGAACGGCACGTCGGCGCGCGATGGGGCGCTCGGTGCACCGTTGCTCGCGTCGTTACTGCGGTTCGCCCACGGTTTCGGTCGTTCTGCGGCAAGGAGACGCGCACGGTCCACCGTCACGCGCGTCGTCAACCAGGGGCAGTGACGCTCGAGCGCGTCGAGTTGGTTCGCGTCGACCGTCACCCCTTCGACCGCCCACGTCACCACGCCACGCCCGGCGGGGAAACGAAGCTGAACGGGCGTGGCTCCTGCCGTCTCGTCGATGAGGGAGCGAAGCTCGAGGAGCTGATGCTGCCCCACGTCACTGGGGTCGAACTGCATGACCGCCACCTCGGGGACGCCGTCGCGCGCATCCCACCGAATCACACGCTCGGCGATGAGGCGGACCGCCTCGTCCTCCTCCGATGCTTCGGCCACGAGGACGACCGGCGCGTCCTCCTCGAGGAGGGTGGCGACCTCCTCGAACACGCGGCTGAACGCCACCACTTCACGAGCACCGGACGCGTCGGCAATCTCGAAGCGCGCCATCATCGTGCCCTTCCGCGTGGGGCGCTTGACGACCGCCTGCAGAATGCCGGACAGGACGACGCGCTGCCGGCCAGCCACCGCCCCGTTCGCACGCTGATCGGCAAGCCACGCCTCGAGCTCGTCGACGGGGCAACTCGCCGCCTCCGCGAGGCCGGGGTAGGACTGCATCGGGTGGGCACTGATGTAGAGGCCCAGCGCCTCCTTCTCCATGCGGAGCTGCTCGAGTTCGCCGAGCGGTTCGGCTGGTTCGAGGGTGGGGGGCGCGATCTCCTCCATGGCGAACAACGCCATTTGTCCTGCGGCCGCACTCTCGCGTTGCGCGGTTCCCCATTGCATCGCTTGCGGCACGTTGGCAAGCAGGGTGGCACGGTCGCCAAAGGCGTCGAACGCACCGGCCTTCACGAGGTGCTCGAGCGCCCGCTTGTTCACGAGTTGCCCGTCGACCCTGCGCGCAAAGTCGAACAGGTCCTTGAAGGCACCACGCGCCTCACGCTCGTGCACGACGTGCTCCACCGCAGCGTCCCCCACATTCTTCACGCCGTGCAGTCCGAACCGCACGACATCCCCGACGGGGGTGAAGTCGCCGCGCGACTCGTTCACGTCCGGAGGGAGCACCTCAATGCCCATGTGCCGCGCATCCGCCACGTACTGCGCCACCTTGTCGCTGTTCGCGCGTTCCACCGTGAGGAGGGCGGCGGCGAACTCGACCGGGTAGTGCGCCTTGAGGTACGCCGTCTGGAACGACAACTCCGCATAAGCCGCCGAGTGCGACTTGTTGAACCCGTAGTTCGCAAACTTCTCGAGCAGGTCGAAAATCCGGTTCGCCTCGACGGGCGGAATGCCGCGCGCCACGGCACCCTCCTCGAACAGGGCGCGTTGCCGCTCCATCTCCTCGACCTTCTTCTTGCCCATCGCGCGCCGCAACAAGTCGGCTTGACCGAGCGTGTAGCCCGCCACCGCCTGCGCGATTTGCATGATTTGCTCCTGGTACACGGGAATGCCGTACGTCTCCTCGAGGATGGGCGCGAGAATCTCGCCACTCTGCGGAAACTCGTCGTACCGGACCTCCTCCTGACCGTGGTGCCGGCGAATGTAGACCGGAATGTTCTCCATCGGACCGGGCCGGTACAGGGCCGACACGGCGATGAGGTCCTGAATGCGCCTCGGCTTGAGTTTCTTCAGGGTGTCCACCATGCCGCCCGACTCGAACTGGAACACGCCAGCCGCATCCCCGCGCGACAGCAGCGCGAAGGTGTCCGCGTCGTCATGCGGGAACGTGCTCGGGTCGAGCGTCACGCCGCGCGTATCCGCCACGATGCGGACGGCCGCCTCGATGAAGGACAGCGTACGCAGCCCCAGGAAGTCCATCTTGAGGAACCCCAGGTCCTCGATCGACCCCATGTCGTACTGACACACGACCGGTCCATCGCCGCTGCGGAAGACGGGCGCAAGGTCCTGCACCGGGTCGCGACTGATGATCACGCCCGCCGCGTGCACCGAAGCGTGCCGCGTCAACCCTTCGAGCGAGCGGGCAATGTCGACGTACGCCTTCGCGTTGCCCTCGTACAACTCGCGAAGTTCGGGCACCTCCTGCAGCGCCTGATCGATCGGCACGGAACGCCCAAGGACGATGGGGACGAGCTTGCTGACGCGGTCCGCCTCGGCGAACGACGCTTCGGTCACCCGGGCGGCATCCTTGATGGCCGCCTTGGAGGCCATCGTCCCGAACGTGGCGATGTGGGCAACCTTGTCGTCTCCATACTTCTCGCGAACGTAATCGATCACCTCGCCGCGACGCACGTCGCTGAAATCGACGTCAAAGTCAGGCATGCTGACACGCTCGGGGTTCAAGAAACGTTCGAACAGCAGGCCGAACGACAACGGTTCAATGTCGGTAACCCGAATGGCGTACGCGACGATCGATCCGGCCCCGGACCCGCGGCCCGGTCCGACCGCGATGCGTTGGTCCTTCGCCCAGTTGATGAAGTCCGCAACGATGAGGAAGTAGTCGGGGAACCCCATGGCGATGATGACGCCCAGTTCGTACTCCGCGCGAGTGAGGATCGTGTAGGCGTCCGCTCCCCCGTACGGCGCGTCGGGATCGGGAGCCATGAGGGTACCGGTCGCATCGTCACCGGGCTCGGCGCCGCGGAGCGCATCGAGGTGTGGGTAGACGTAGCGGTCGTACGTATCGCCATCGCGTTTCGCCTGACGGCCACGCTCGCCCGCCCGCGCAATCTCGAGCAGCAGCTCTTCGAGCGGCGCGGTGGCAGGGTCGATGGCGAGGGTGCCACCGACCTCGGTTACCTTCGCGGCGTAGGCGCGGAGGAGCGGCTCGTCGATCCGGTCGGGGTACCGGTGCATGAGCCCCTCGTAGGTTTGGACGCGGAGTTGCTCGGCGAGCGTGCGGCCCTCGGGGATGGGGAGTTCGGGCATCTGGTACACGCGCGCATCCCCAATGGGGAGTTGCACGTCGCACAGGTCGGCCACGACGTGCGTGTTCGCGAGGGCGGAGGGGTACTCGCTCTCGGGAATCGCGGTCGCCATCTCCTCGGGCGTCTTGACGTAGAACTCGTCGCACGGGAATTTGAAGCGGTCAGGATCGGACAGCGTCGTCTTGGTTTGAATGGCGAGCAGCGCCTCGTGCGCCGTCGCGTCCTCCTTGCGGACGTAATGCCCATCGTTGGTGGCGACCATCCCGAGACCGTACGTGTCGGCGAGTTGCTTGAGCATGGGGTTGAGGCGCGTTTGCTCCTCGAGGCCATGGTTTTGCAGCTCGACGAAGAGGTTCTCACCGAACAGCTCGAGGTACTGCTTCAGGACTTCCTCGCCCGCATCAAAACCGATGTCGAGCAGCGTGCGGGGAATCTGGGCACCCAGGCAACCGGTGAGAGCGATGACGCCCTCGGAATGCTCGGCGAGCAGTTCGTGATCCACGCGCGGCTTCATGTAGAACCCCTCGAGCCAGGCGCGACTGTTGAGCTTGCTGAGGTTCTGATAGCCGGTCATGTTCTTCGCCAGCAGCGTGAGGTGGAAGTAGCCGCCGTCGAGCGTGTTGCTGGGGCGTTTGCGTTCGAAGCGACTGCCGGCGGTGACGTACGCCTCGAAGCCGAGGATGGGTTTGACGCCGTGCTTCACGGCACTGCGATAGAACTCGACGGCGCCATGCATGTTGCCGTGGTCGGTCATTGCAACGACCGGGTCGTCGGGGCTGACCTGCGCCACCCACGTCATCAGGTCGTCGATACGTGCGGCCCCGTCGAGCAGGCTGTAGGCCGTGTGTTGGTGGAGGTGAGCGAACCGCTTGGGTGCATCCGGCATGGGAGAAGTGTACCGGGCGTGCCGGCCGCGTGCGGCGGGGGAGGGAGCGGTAGGCCGCATCGTTGACAGTGCCCCCCGTGTGGGCTACGATTTGTCGTCCTTGGCGCCGTAGCCAAGTGGTAAGGCAGAGGTCTGCAAAACCTCCATTCACCGGTTCGAATCCGGTCGGCGCCTCCACATTCAGGCTACGGAGTTCAAGTAGCCGCACAGGCGCGTAGCTCAGTGGGAGAGCGCTACATTGACACTGTAGAGGTCGGCAGTTCAATCCTGCCCGCGCCTACCAATTCTAGGGAACGCCGGAACACATTGTTCCGGCGCTTTCTCTGTCCCATGACCCTTCGTCCGCATGGCCTAACGAATTGGCGGTTGCGGCCAAGACATGACGATGCTAGATTCATATATGCCGCTCCATTCGAAACGGAGATTCCTTCCTTTCGCCCCTGCCGCCGTCGTGATTGTCGCCTCGTGCACGGGACTCACCCCGGCCCCGGTTCCCACGCTTACGGACGTGCGCGCTGGGTACGGAATGGCGTTCGTAAATCCTGACGCGAACATCGTCTTGACGTTCGCGAGTCCCGTGGATGCCACCTGGCGTGCAGACGAGAACGTGCGCTTCACGCCTCCCGTGGACTGTCAGTTTTCGTGGCACCCCGCCGCACACAAGGTCACGTGCGATCCGCAATCGCCACTCGAGGTGGATACGACGTACGAATGGCACATCCGCGAAGTGCAGGTCCCCCTGACCACCGAGGGTGTGCTCCGCGGCCCTTCGCCGCGCGACACGTTTCAGACGGGCGGTGATTCCGGTTTGGCTCCCGTCGCTACAACCGTCCCCGAGGACGGTGATTGGACCTACGACGAACCACCTCAGCTCGAGATTCTATTCCAGCAGTCCATGAACACGGAAACCGTGAACGCCGCCTTCGACGATGGCGCTCTGATGGCAATCGACGGGTTAACACCCGCAGCGTGTTCCAACATCACCTGGGACTTGAACGACAAGCGCGTGAGATGCACGCCAGACGAGCTCATATTTTCGTATCGACTCGAGCTAGACGCGTCGGTCGAAACGGCGTCAGGCGACCAGCCGTTCACCACGCCATTCGTTCTCGAGTGGTCCGTGTCGTTTGGTCCCTATGATCCGTAACCAGACGTTCGACTTTGCAGACCTTTCGGTTTTCCGCAAGGGGGCCATGTAGTCCCATACGCATGAGTGCGCTTGAGCGTTCCGTTTCAGGGTCCGAGGTTGGAGGATCAAGGCTGGCGACGCCCTTGAATGTTGTGACCGCTCTCTCCGGAATCGGCGATAGCTCCTTCCTACGTCGCAACTTCGCCAAAGGGAATACCAGTTCGCGTTTGTTGAGCCCGCCGTTGCCTCTCCTTGCTTTCATACATGGCAGCATCCGCTTCACTGATGACGTGTTGCCACACACGGTCGGGCGTTCCGAACGCGGTGCCGATACTGACGTCGAGTGGAACGTCGAGGTCATCCCCCACGCGGCGTGCCGCTTGCCTGATTCGGTCGGCGAGGTGGTCCACATCCTCACGCGACGCCATCTCGGTCAGGATGACGAACTCGTCACCGCCCCACCGGACGAGGAGATCGCCGGGACGCAGGACCTGCCGGAACGCTTGCGCGCAGCGCACGAGGACGATGTCACCCGTCGCGTGTCCGTGGTGGTCGTTGATGTGCTTGAAGGCGTCGAGATCGAGCATGAGGAGCGCGTAGGGGGTACGAATCCGGTCGAGGTGATGCACGCCGCCACGCCGGTTCGTGGCGAGGGTGAGCGGGTCGAGGTGGGCTTCGCGTTGGAGCCGCAATCGATGAATTAGGTGCTCCTTGTACGTCATGGCGATGGACACTGCGACACCGACGAGGAGCAGGTGACCCAGCGCAAGGGGCGTCACGTTGGCCCAGGGCACCTGCTCGATGGCACCACCCACGAGGACGATGGCAAGCGAGGCGACGTAAATGAGGGCGGAAATGCGTAAGCCGAGGTACGGACCGAGCGTGAGGACGGTCGCCCCATACAGGAGAGGCAGGTAGGCGGCATAGCTCGCAAGCTCGACGTCGAGCCGTCCAATGCCGAGACTGACCGTCATGGCAATCAAAACGTAGGCAACGGCCGTCGCAAGCGCAAGGCGCTCGCACCACAGGGCGGGCGCCTTGTTGAGCCAGGCGTGCAGCGTGAACAAAACGAGCTGCCCGACGAGGATGGGCAAGCCAATGAAATGCGCGAGGTTCGGAAAACCGAGGAGTGCCTCTTGAAGCCACAACCAGGTCAGGAACAAGGCAAGGATGGGAAAGCCCAACCGGTGCGCCACGCGTCGGGGTCGAATCCCATCCGCGGCGACGAGTTCCTCATGGAGGCCAAAGCGAAACTTCACTCACGAAGTGTAGGGGGTTGCTTTGCGGACAGGTGTGACGAATGAAGATCGGGTCGAACAGCTATGCCAACACGCCGTACTGTTCGCCTAACCATCGGTTTTGAACTCGATTGATTCGGTGCACCGCAAAGTTGGCTACACGAGCTCGGTGACGAAGCCTGGCAGCGTGACCGGATCGAGGTTCAACGCTTCGTACACGCCCGGCGGGAAGCCGAGATCTCCCACGAACAGGCGTCCACCCACGCCACCCGGTTCGATGCCCACCTTCGGCAATCCAACCGCGAGCGTCATCGTGGGCTTCACCGCTTCACCCGGCACGTCGCCATTGCCGACCTCCACGCCCGTCGGCACGTCGACGCTGATGACGGTGCAGCCGTTCTGCAACTTGTTGAGCACCGTGATCACGTCGAGCGTCCGGCCGCGTGGGGGGCCTTCAAGGCTCGTCCCGATGGCGGCATCGATGACGACGCTAAACTTCATCTTGGGGAGGCTCGTCTTCACCCGCACCGTGGGAATGTGCTTGAGGAGTTCAAGTTGTTCGCGTGGGGTACCGCTGTAATTCTCCGACTCGTGGGTGGGCACGACCCAGACGCGACGCCCCCGCAGCCCAAGGATGCGTGCGGCCGCCAGGCCTCCCGAACCGTTGTCTCCACGACCCGCCACGACGAGGGCTGGACCCTCGGGTGCAAACGCGTCGGCGAGCGCGACGAGGTTGCGTCCGGTGTGCTCGACGAGGACGCGGGAATCGAGACCGAACTTGCCGGTCGCCATCATCACCGCTTGCTGCATTTGCGCGCCCGTGATCTTGGGCACGGTCTTGTAGGCAAGTTGCGGGAACGGTGCGTCGCTCATGAAAGGCCTCCCGCCATGACGTCGGCGACGTCCACGTCCGCCGTCGTGTAGACGTTCTGCACGTCGTCGAGATCCTCGAGCGCATCGACCATCCGCGCGATCTTCGCTGCATCGCCTCGTTCGACGCTGGCGCGCGTCTGCGGCACCTTCGTGAGTTGCGTGACCTCGGGGGTCACACCGCGCTCGGAGAGCGCCTCGGCAATGCGGTACAGGTCGGTGGGGGGTGTGGTGATCGTGAGCATCTCTTCCTCCGCCTCGATGTCGAGCGCACCGAGGTCGATGGCGGCCTCTTGCGTCGCTTCACTCGCGTCGGGGACGACGATCATACCCACCGCATCGAACTGCCACGCGGTCGATCCGGACATGTTGCCCCCGTGCTTGCTGAACACGTGCCGCACCTCGGCGACCGTGCGGTTTCGATTGTCGGTCAACGCTTCGACGAGGAAGGCCACCCCTGCGGGACCGTACCCCTCGTACGCGACGGCTTCGAACGAACCGCCCTCGGCACCGCCGAGTGCACGCTCGATGGCGCGATCGACGTTATCGCTGGGAACGTCATCGGCCTTCGCGGCACCCAACGCATTCTTGAGCGCGAGGTTGCTGGACGGATCTCCGCCACCCCCCTCACGAACGGCGCTTTGAATCGCGCGAATGTGCTTGCTGATGATCTTGCCGCGCTGGTTGTCATTGGCCGCCTTCTTGCGCTTGATCTGCGACCACTTGTTGTGACCTGCCAAGCCAGGACCTCCTCGTTGCAACGAAACATTGTACAACGAGCACGTCCGAAATGCGCATCCTCACGCTGCGCAAGGCGCAGCGTCAACGCACGTAGAACTCCGTCTCCGCGACGTCCGTGACAGGGAACGGGTCGATGACGATGCGGATCGCCGTCGTCCAACCCGCCTCACCCGAGCGTCCTTCGAACACGGCGGTTCCCGATCCCGTCGGTCCGCTCGTGAAGGCGGCACGCACGCGGTGGTACCCGCTCGGCGGGCCGACCAGGAAGCGCGAACCGAACGAGGAGCCATCGAGCAGCGTCGTTTGACCCCCACGCACGGGAATGTCACTCGCAACCACGCGTACGTGCCCGTCGGGGAGAAGCACGGACAGGGTCACGTAGCCGCTTTGGCGCGTGCGAATCGCAAAGGCGATCTCGTCCCCATCGCGGAAGATCGACTGATCTCCGAACACGCCGAACCGCTCGATGACCACGGGCCCCGGCTCGGGACGAATCACGACGCCGTTTTCTGGCACGACGTACGTGACCGTGCAACTGGTCAGCAGCAACGTGAGGACTCCTGCAAGCAAGAAGGGAAGACGAGCGTGGGTGCGTGCGTTCATGGGGCCACCTCCTCGGCAGCGCGGTCGTACGTGGTCACGAGGTAGGGAAGGTCGGTCTGGTGGTAGCGCCCTCGATCGTCGTACCAATAGATGTACGAGCCGCTCGAGGGGTCACCCCCGTCGAGCGTGGCGGACGCGCGGGTGACCTTGCCATCGACGACGCCTTCGAACACGACGTCTCCGCCGTACGCGAAGACGGTGATGTACATGCGCGTGTTCGTGAAATCCTGAATGGACCGACGAATCTGGTTCTGTGTCTCGTTTCGGCATCCAACGAGCAGGAGCGCCAAGAGGACGAGCACGACGAGAAGCGGTTTCGCGTTGCGAGGCACGGCCCTCACCTCCACGGCGACGGTAGCACGCAGCCGTACGGACGCTGGGTACGGCGCGGGTATCATGCCGCTTGGTGAGCGTTCCCTCCGACCCGTACCAGACGCTCGGCGTGTCACGGGATGCGTCCGATGCCGACATCAAGGCGGCGTACCGGCGTCTTGCGATGCAGTACCACCCGGACCGCAACCCGGGCGATCGGGAGGCGGAGGAACAGTTCAAGCGCATCAGCGAGGCGTACGCCTTGCTGCGCGACCCGGACAAGCGCGCCTGGGTGGATCGCGGGGGTGGCCGCTCGACGGGACCCAGCCCGGACTTCAGCACCGTCGATTGGAGCACCATCTTCGAGGAGGCCGACCTCAAGGTCGACTTCGGGGAGGGCGTCCCGAGGACGGGCAACGCAGCGTTCGACGCCCTGTTCGGCGTGGTGACGGGTGTCATGCGGCAACGTGGCCTCCTTCCCGGCGCGCACCGCAACGCCGACCTCACCGTCCCGTTCGCCACGGCCCGCGTGGGAGGGACCGCACGCGTCCGCATTCCCGGTCCATCGGTCTGCGCCTCGTGCCGCGGTTCGAGGCTCGGGGAGGACGGTCGACCCTGCCTCGCTTGTCAAGGGCGCGGCGTGAAGCGATTTGGTGAACGCGTCGACGTGACGATTCCAAAGGGAACGCGTGAGGGCGCCCAACTTCGGCTTCGAGGCTTGGGCGGGCCGGGGCAACCGCCCGGCGACGCGCGTGTCACGGTTCACGTTGCACTCCCCCCGGGGGTGGAGCGTGTGGGGGACGAGTTGCACGCGGAGCTTGCCATCACGCCCCTCGAGGCGCGCCGCGGGGTGACGACGCTGCTTCACGGCGTGCGCGTGCGTGTACCCCCGGGAAGTGACGATGGTGCGGTCGTTCGCGTGCCTGGCGGTGGTCTTGCGGGTGCCGACATGCGCGTCACGCTGCGACATCGCGTCTGGCGTGGTCTTGCACGGTGGGCTCGTGACACAATGGTGGGGAGCCGGAAGGCTGGAGGAGACGACGCGTGAGCGACGATGATGCGCGAATGGACAAGGACAAGCCCCTCTACGTCATCAGCGTAGCGGCCGAACTCGTGGACATGCACCCGCAGACCCTGCGGATGTACGAGCGCAAGGGGCTCATCGAACCGAGTCGCAGTGCTGGCAAGACGCGTCTGTACTCGCAACGCAACATCGATCAACTCCGCGAGATTCGTCGCTTGACGCAGGAGCTTGGCGTGAACCTCGCTGGCGTCGAGGAGATCATCAAGCTGCGCGACAAGCTCGACGCCTTGCAGTCGAACATGGAGCGACGCATCGGGACGCTGCAAGGCCAGCTCGAGGACCGCATGCAAACCATCAAGGGGGCGCTGCCCGCCGAAATCAAGGATTTGGCTCGCGAAATGGCGAACGAGCCGGACGTGCAGGACGAGGTGCGCCGGCGCGTGGCCGGCGTGGACGAACCGGACACCGACTGAGCACCGGTTGACGTCGGTGGGTCGTGGGTGTGCGTGGTAGTCTCCCGCCCATGAGTGACACCCTCGAATCGGTTCTCGCGTCGAAGCGCGACGCTCACCTTTCGCAACTGATCGACTTGCTTCGCATCCCGTCGGTGTCGACCGATCCGGCGTTGCGTGGCGAGGTCCGGCGGGCGGCCGAATGGCTGCGTGACGACCTGGCCGGCCACGGGTTCGAGACGCAACTCCTCGAGACGGGTGGTCACCCCGCCGTGGTGGCGCGTCGGCACCCTCACCCGGGTGGACCGACCGTCCTGATCTACGGTCACTACGACGTGCAACCCGCCGATCCGATCGATCTATGGGATTCCGACCCGTTCGAACCGGTCGTGAAGGACGGGCAGATCGTGGCTCGCGGTGCGAGCGACGACAAGGGTCAGGTGTTCGCGCACGTGAAGGGTGCACAGGTCCTGATCGAAGCGGAGGGCGAACTGCCGCTGAACGTGACGTTCCTCATCGAGGGGGAAGAGGAGATTGGCAGCAAGAATCTCGCTGCTACCCTGGAGAAGCACAAGGACCTCCTTGCCGCGGACGTGGCGTTGGTGAGCGATGGAGCGATGCTCCCAGGAAGCGTGCCCACCCTCACGTATGGGTTGAAGGGGCTTGCCTACGTCGAGTTGCGCGTGCGGACCGCGAACCGGGACTTGCACTCGGGCGGGTTCGGAGGCGGCGTTCCGAACGCGGCGATGGCGGTCGCGGACATCGTGTCGAAGTTGAAGGATCAGAACGGGCGCATCACCGTGCCGGGGTTCTACGACGACGTGCAACCCGTCAGCGACGAGGAGCGTGCACAATTCGAGCGCGTGCCGTTCGACGAGACGGCGTTCCGTGAAGGGATTGGCGTGTCGGCCACGCCGGGCGAGGCGGGTTTCGGTCTGCTCGAACGGTTGTGGGCACGCCCGACGCTCGACGTGAACGGCATGGGCGGCGGTTTCCAGGGGGACGGCTCGAAGACGGTGATTCCAGCCGAGGCGTTCGCGAAGATTTCGTGCCGCCTCGTCCCAAACCAGGATCCAGAGCGCATCACCGACGCGCTCGTCGCGCACTTGCACGCACTCGCACCGGAAGGCGCGGAGGTCGAGGTGCTGCGGCATGCCGGCGGTGCGTGGGCGCTCAGTCCGCTCGACGGGCGTGCGGTGCAAGCGGCAGCGGATGCCGTGCGGACCGTGGATGGTCGCGACCCGGTGTTCGTCCGGACGGGCGGCACGATTCCCGTCGTGGCGGACTTGCAGCGGCTCTTGAGTTGTGAGGTGGTGCTCGTGGACATGGGTCTCGAGGAGGACCGGATTCACTCTCCGAACGAGAAGTTCGACGTCGCGTTGTTCCATCGTGGCGTGCACTTGAGTGCAGAGTTGTTGCGGTCGCTGGCGCGCGCGTGAGTCAGGACGATTCACGGCCCAAGGGCGGGCGTGACGTGATGCGCATCGAGCGCCTGACCGCCGTGGGGTTCAAGAGTTTCGGCGACCGCGTGAGCGTCGAGTTCGCGCCCGGCATCACCGGTGTCGTGGGTCCCAATGGGAGTGGCAAGTCGAACATTCTCGATGCCTTGCGCTGGGCGACGGGGGGTGGCCGCGCCCAGTCGTTCCGGGCGGGGGAGAAGACTGCGCTGATCTTCCACGGTGCGGCAGGCAAGAAGCGCATGGGGCGCGCCGAGGTGGAGGTGGAGCTTCGCCACGGCGAGAAGCGCATCAAGATTCGTCGCAGCCTGGACCGGGATGGCGAGACGAAACTGACGTTGAATGGTCGCAATGCGCGGTTCCTCGATTTGGAGGAGGAACTCGCTGGTTCGGGTCTGGGGCGCGGCAACCTTGCGGTGATTGGTCAGGGCGAGGTGAGTGGCGTCCTGATGGCCGACCCGGGTCGCTTGTTGTCGTACGTGTCGGAGGCGGCAGGCGTATCGCGCCTCGCGACGCGCAGGGAGCAAACCGAAGCGCGGCTCGAGACGGCGCGGGGACACCTCGACCGGCTCGAGGAGAAACTCCTCGAGGACGGCGAACGGATCGAGGAACTGCGCAAGGAAGCCGAAGCCGCGCAGCGGCACGATGCGCTGCAACGGCGTTCGCTGCAGTTGCGGTTCACCGTGGCGGTGGCGCGGGTCGAGAATCTCGAGGCGGACGTCGCACGGTTGCAGGAGGAGGTCGTGCGGCTCGAGGGGGTTCTTCGTGAGGGACGCAGCGACGTCGGGGCCCTTCGCGAGCGGGTGAACGAGGCGCGCGAGGCGGATACCGCGGCGGAGGCGCAGCACCGCGAGGCCACAGCGGAGCATGCGCGCGCGGCTGCAGAGTTGCGCATTGCCGAGCATGCACTCGAGGTGGTGAAGGCACGGACGAGCGATCTCGAGCTGGACCGCGAGCGAGCGGAGAAGGAACGCGAAGCGTTGCTGGCGCAACCCGCACCCGAGGCGCCCGAGGATGATCTGGAGGCGCTCGAAGCGTCCGCCCTGGCGGCTGAGGCAGCCTGGCTGGAATCCAAGACGCACCGTGAAGAGGTCGAACGGATCGCCGAAGCGGCGCGGGTGGAGCGTGAACGGATCGAAGGGGAGGCCGTGCGCGTGGCGCGGGCGGCGGCGGACGCGACGGCGCGGCGCGATTCGCTGCAGCAGCAGCGGAGCGACGTGGTCGCTCGTCTGGCGGAGGTGCCCGAGGTCGTCGAGGGCGATGACGATGCCGAAGCGGTGCAGACGGAAGCCGCGGCGGAACGCGCCGTCTCCGAGGCCGAGTCACGGATCGAATCGCTGCGCAGCGAGTTGGAGACGGCGCAAGCGACGCTGGCCGATGCGGCCGCGGAGGCGCGCGCATTGCAGCGGGCGGCGGAGCGGCAACGCGCCGCGTTCGAGACGCGACGCGGGTACGCCGAGGGGCCACGCCGCGCCTTGCAGAGCGGCATCGACGGCGTGATCGGTTCGGTGGCGGACGCCATTGCCGTGGAGGACCGGTACGCCGAGGCGATCGCCCTGGCGCTGGGTCGGCGTGCGGAATACGTGATCGTGCGGGATGCCGACGTGGCACGCGAGGTCGTGCAGTACGTGCGGAAGGAGGCGGGGTGGGTCACCACCTTGCCGCTGGACCTGGTGCGCGGCGATGCCTTCGAGATTCCCGAGGCGCTCCTCGACGCCGAGGGTGTCGTGGGGGTCGCGTCGAACCTCGTCAGCATCGATTCTGCGTTGGCGCCCGTCGCCGTGAACCTACTCTCGGGCACGGTGATCGTGGAGTCGGGTGCGGTCGCCACCCAACTGGCGCGCCGGTTTGCCAAGCGCCCCCGCCTCGTCAGCCTCGAGGGGGACGTCATCGAACCGGGTGGCGCCGTTTCGGGTGGAACGCGGCAGGGAAGAAGTCCCGTGGTGGGCGCCGCCGCGGAGCTCGAGGAGGCGGAAGCGGCTGCCGCGCGTGCGCAGGAGGCGGAAGCCGAAGCGCGAAGCGTCGTCACCTCGATGCAGGAGGCATTCCAGGAGGCTGCGGGGACGGCGGTTGAGGCGCGCGATGCGCTTCGCGATGCCCGCGCCGTCGCGGCGACCTGGCGGGAGGCGCGCGCCGCGCGGCGACACCTGCGCCAGGACCTCGAAACGCAACTGGGACGCATCGAGGCTGCCGAACGGGATTTGCCCGAGGTTCCAGAAGTGATTCCCGATGCGGACGTCGAGGCGGCTCGGAAGGCCGACACCGAGGCGCGTGAGGCGCTGCAAGCGGCACGGGCGGAAGAGGCGCCCGCCGCGGAGCATGCGGCCGGTACGGCACGAAGCCTTGCCACGGCGCAGGAGCGACGGCGCGCGTTCGAGGCGGCGTATGCGCGGTACCAGGAGGACCAGGGGCGCGCAGAGACGTTGGCGCGAGAGATGGAGCGTCTTGCGGACGCCGTGAAGGCGGGGTGGGCGTCGGTGAAAGAGGCTGAGCACCGCGTGACTGCGGCGCGTGAGGCGATTCCCGACAATCTTGACGTGACGCGCGAGGCGCGCGAGGAGGCGCGCGAGGCGCTACGCGCAGCGGAGGAGACGCTGGAAGCGGCGAGTGCGAAGCAGGCTGAAGCGGGAGAGGCGCTTGAATCGGCGCGCGTGAACCTTGCGCGACGCGAAACGGCGCTCGAGAACGCCCAGGAAGAGTACAAGGGCTTCCCCGAGGGGCTCGAACGGCTCGAGGACGTGAGTGAGCGTGCTGCACGGGCTGAGTTGCGCGCGGCCGAGGAGGAACTCGAGGAGATTGGCGCGGTGAACCACCTCGCTGCACAAGCGCTTGAGGCGCTGGGTACGGAGCACGAGGAGCGCGAGCGGGAGACGCGGGAGGCACGCCAGGCGGTCGATGAGCTTGCCTCGACGCTCGAACGGTTGGATCGCGAGACGACGAGTCGCTTGACCGCCGCCATTGCCGGCGTCAAGACGCGCTTCGAGGCGCACATCCTCGAGCTGTTCGGGCCGGAGGGGCAGGGGGAGGTGGAGGCGGACCTCGATGAGGGCCGACCCGTTGGCCTCCGGATTCGTCTGCAACCACCAGGCAAGCAGACGCAATCGCTGGGCCTCTTGTCGGTGGGGGAGCGCACGATGGGTGCGCTGGCGTTCCTGTTCGCGCTCATGGGCGAGGAGCAGGGCACGGCGGGCCTGCCGATCGCCGTGCTCGACGAGGTAGACGCGC
>CAJXWR010000054.1 GCA_913062675.1 uncultured Trueperaceae bacterium | reverse complement strand
CCTCGTTCCTCCTCTCCATCGCCACCCACCGCGTCGACGAGTTCCTCGCAGCCCTCGCCAACGAAAACGACGCGCCCACCCGAATCCATCGCCCCCACCCCGACCCCAACCTGCCGCTCGACCCCAGCCCCATCCTCGAATCGCCCTTCCACCAGGCAGTCCTCATGGGAGGCCTCGACCGAAGCCCCGAATTCGAACCCGACCTCGACACCGCCATCGCCACCCTCCAGCACATGGCGATCGGCACCGTCGCCACCAACACGGCGCACGACCTGGGTTTCGAAACGCGGGGATTCAACGCCGTCATCGAAACGCGCGACGTCACCTCCCTGCTCGAAGTCATGGTCGACGAACCCAACCCCCACGTCGGTGCCGGCCTGCTCACCACCCTCCGCGTCCGCTTCCTCGAGGGGCACCTGCACGGCGATGGCTGGCAACTCGCCCGGGACCTCAACCAGGCGGAGCACGCCAGCGACCTCCCCATGCACGGCAGTGGCGCCTGGACCAGCCTCGCCGAGGGCGCCGACGTGGCCTACAGCGCCTTCTACCCCAACCTCCTCCTCCACCCCGCCATCGCCACGCGCGTCGCACTCGAGAACGTGCAACGCCTCACCTGGCTGCTTCAGCACTTCGGTTACGAAGCGATGTTCACGCGGGATGGGCCCGTGAACCGGAACCTGGTCGTCCTGACCGATTCGGATGACGACCCCATCCACGACCCATCACCGAAACGACCGAACGAAGCCTGAAGGAACGTCGGCCACCGGTCCGACCGGGCGAACCCGAACACGACCCATGATGCAGTTTCATGCACGCTTCCCGCGGCTTGGCGCATAGATATGTCGTATGATTCGGCACGTGCGGGTCCCTCGAGGACGCCCACGAGAAGGAGGAACGATGTCCCCGAAGTCCAAAGAACCGTTCTTCGCCCGTCGCTTGTCCCGCCGCCGCTTCATGAAGCACAGCGTCTACACCGCCGCTGGCGTCTTCGTCGGCAGCCAAGGCCTCTCCTTCGCGCAGGGAAGCCAAGGCGGCACCATCACCTGGATGGGCCACCAGGAGGTCGCCGGCCTCGGCCCCAACGACATTGGCGCCGACGTGCAAGCGTCCGTCATCTTCAACGTCCTCAACCCCCTCATCCACGTCAATCACCTCACCGACACCGAAATGGTGCTCGCCCGCTCCGTCACCCTCTCCGACGATCAACTCGCCTACACCTTCGAACTCGAACAGGGCGTCCTGTTCCACGACGGCAGCGAGTTCACCGCCGAGGACGTCAAGTACACCTACGAGACGTACGCCGAGGCGGGCAACACCGTCGCCAGCCGCTTCACCGGCATGCGCGAGGTCGAGGTCGTCGACAAGTACACCGCCGTCGTGCACATGGATTCCATCAACGCCGCCTTCCTCCGCCAAGCGGGTGAAGTGCCCATCGTGCCCCGCGCGTACCACGAGAGCGTCGGCGTGGACGGCTTCCGCACCGCCCCCATCGGGACGGGCGCCTTCCAGGTCGAATCGTGGAGCCCCGCCTCCGCCACCGTGCTCAGCGCCTTCGCCGACCACTTCCGCGGCGCTCCGCTCGTCGACACGATTCGCCTCGACGTCGTCCCCGAGGCCAGCGTCCGCACCATCGCGCTGCTCACCGGTGAGGCCGACGCGACCGTCTGGCCCGTCTCCGTCGAGGACAACCTCGACTTCATGGAGAACCCCGACTTCCGCGTGGTGATCACCAACTGGAACTCGCCGCGCCACATTCCGCTCAACACGCGCCTCCCGCAACTCTCCGACAAGCGCGTCCGGCAAGCCATGATGTTCGCCCTCGACCGGCAACGTATCGTCGACGAACTCGAGGCCGGCTTCGGTACCGTCGCCACGAGCCACCTCGCGCCCCACAACCCGTACTACACCAGCGACGTGAAGCAGTACCCCTACGACCCCGAGCAGGCACGCGCGGTGCTCGAGGAGGCCGGCTGGACGGTCGGTTCGGACGGCATTCGCGAGAAGGACGGCATGCGCCTCTCCTTCACCTGCACCACCATCAGTGGTGACCAGACCCGCCGCCCCATGGCCGAACTCGCGCAGATCTTCCTTCGCGAGGTGGGCGTCGAGATGCTGCTCGCCGAGGCGCCCGTCGCGTCGATCCTGCAGGGCATGCGCGAAGGGACACTCGAAGCGTCGCTGTTCAACTGGACCATGGGCTCCACCACCGACCCGAACCCCGCCGGGACCATCGGGACGGGGGGCGGCGACAACTTCACCGGGTTCTCGAACCCCGAGATGGACGCGCTGATCGCCGAGGGCCTCTCGGTCGTCGATCCCGAAGCGCGCAAACCCATCTACGAACGGACCCAACAGCTCTACGCCGAGGAGATGCCCGCCCTGCTCCTGCACTACAACCAGGGTGCGCTCGTCTTCTCCAACGAGCTGCAGGGGCTGCCCGAGGAGATCTCGAACAGCCTGCCCATCTTCTACCGGATGAACGAGTACTCGAAGGGCTGACCTTCGAAACCGCACGAGGGCGCGCCGACCCCGGTCGCGCGCCCTCGCCTTACCCTTCACCCGCACGGCAGGTACCGTGACGTGGAGAGGATGGCCAACCCCGCGTGTCCACCTATTTGACCTTCCGTATCCTCAAAGGCTTCTTCGTCGTCGTCCTCATCAGCATCCTGACGTTCGTCATCATGCGTCTCATGCCGGGCGATCCGGTCTTCCTGCTGCTCGGCGACGGCCAGATCTCCATCACGCAGGAGCAGATCGACGCGATTCGCGCCAAGTGGGGGCTCGACCGACCGTTGATCGAGCAGTACTTCGTGTGGGCGGGCAACCTCCTGCGCGGCGATTTCGGTGAGTCGCTCATCCGCGCCGGCGTGCCCGTCCGCTACATGATCGCCGAAGCCATCCCCGTCACCCTCACCCTGAACGCCTTCGCGCTCGCCCTGGCACTCGTCGTCGCGCTCCCGATGGGCATCGCCGCCGCCGTGCGCCGCAACTCCCCCATCGATTACGTCACGAACGTCGTGTCCGCCTTCGGGATCGCCACGCCCAACTTCTGGTTGGCGCTCATGCTCATCGTCATTTTCGCCCTGCAACTCGGTTGGCTCCCCCCGTTCGGCCTGCGTACCTGGCAGGGCTACGTGCTGCCGGTCCTGGTCATGGCGACCGAGGAGATGGCCATCCTGATGCGCATCACGCGTGGCGCCATCCTCGAACTCCTGCCGCAGGACTTCGTGCGGACCGCGCGCAGCAAGGGCATGCCCGACCGCCGCGTGTTGTGGCGACACGTGGTGAGCAACGCCCTGCTGCCGGTCGTGACCGTCGTCGGGTTTCGCGTGGCGTTCATCCTGTCGGGCACGATCGTCGTCGAAACCGTCTTCGCGCTGCCCGGCATTGGCCGGTTGTTCGTCGATTCGGTGCTCCGCCTCGACTACCAGGTGGTGCAATCCCTCGTCGTCGTGTTCGCCGTCCTCGTCGTCGTCGTGAACCTCCTCACCGATCTCGTCTACGCGCTGGTCGACCCGCGCATCCGCATGTCGTGAGGCACACATGACTTCCTCCACCCCCACCACGAACCTCCCCACCCCTCAGGGCACCGACGTGCAACCGCGCCGCCGGAACAAGGCGCTCGCCCGCTTCCTCGCCAACCGCATGGCGGTCATCGGCACGATCTTCGTGACGCTCCTCATCCTCGTCGCCGTGTTCGCCCCGTGGATCGCGCCGCACCACCCGAACGACGACCTGTTCCGCGGCATGCGCGGCGTCGGACCGTCCCTCGAGCACCCCATGGGGTTCGACCACCTGAGCCGTGACCTGCTCTCGCGCGTGATCTACGGATCGCGCATCGCGCTGATCGTCGGCATCACCTCCACCCTCATCTCGGTCGTCATTGGCGTGATCATCGGCGCGATCGCCGGGTACTTCGGCGGCTGGGTCGACGAGGTCCTCTCCCTCCTCACCGACGCGCTCATGGCGTTCCCCCTCATCGCCCTCCTCATCGTGCTGGCTGCCGTGATTGGTCCGAGCCTCACGACCACCGTGATCGTGATCGGTGCGACCGCCTGGGCGCGCTACGCGCGCGTCGTGCGCGCCGAGGGGATGAGCGTCCGCGAGCGGGACTTCGTGACGGCTGCGCGCGCCATCGGGGCGTTCGATGCGCGCATCATCTTCCGGCACGTCGTCCCCAACGTCCTCTCCTCCGTCATCGTGCTCGCCTCCCTGTCGGTCGGGTCGATCATCATCCTCGAGTCCGCCCTGTCGTTCCTCGGTCTAGGCGTGCGGCCCCCGACCGCGACGTGGGGCGGCATCCTCGCCGACGGGCGTGCCTTCATCCTCCGCTACCCCCACATCGCCGTGTTTCCCGGCGTGATGATCGTGTTGACCGTGCTTGCCTTCAACTTCATCGGGGACGGCCTGCGCGACGCGCTCGACCCACACCAGAAGGTCGACCGGGCGTAACGCCCCTCATCCCCACCCCCATTCCCACCCACGTGCGCAACCCTGCGCGAGAGAGGACCCACCATGCGGAGTTTCGTCGCTGGCATCGTCACCGAAACCAACACGCTCTCCCCCATGCCGACCGGCCTGGCCGACTTCGTGCCGACGCGACCGAGCGACCCGGCGCCCAAGGATGGTTCCCTCGAAGCGTTCGAGCTTGCTGCCGCCGCGGCGGGTGACACGCTCATCCGGGGGACCACCTCCTCCGCCATGCCGGGCGGCGTGACGGTGCGCAGCGCCTACGAGACGATGCGCACGCGCCTCCTCGAGGAACTCGAGGCCGCAATGCCGGTCGATGCGGTGTTCCTGCCCCTTCACGGCGCGATGGTGGCCGAGGGGTACGACGATGCCGAGGGGGACATCATCACGCACGTGCGGGAGCGGGTCGGTCCGGACGTGAAGATCGGCGTGCACATCGACCTGCACTGCCACCTGACCGACGCCATGCTCGACGGTTGCGACGCGCTCGTGATCTACAAGGAGTACCCGCACACCGACATGGCCGACCGCGCCACCGAGCTGTACACGATGATCGCCGATGCGCACGCGGGGCGCACGCGACCCACGATGGGCCTGTTCGACTGCCGCTTCATGGGCATCATGCCCACCAACCCGCAGCCCATGCGCGGCTTCGTGGACGCCATGATGGCGGCCGAGGGCAGCGACGGCATCCTCTCCCTGTCGCTGGGGCATGGCTTCCCATGGGGCGACGTGCCCGACTCCGGTGCCCGCATGCTGGCCGTCGTGGACGGCCTGCAGGTCGAGAACGGCGAGGCGTACGCCGCGCAGGTGGCCGAGGATTGGGGCCGCAGGTTCTTCGCGTTGCGCCACGACGTGGCCGTGAAACCGCTGACGATGGATGACGCGCTGGACCGTGCCGTGCAGGTGCGCAGCGAGGCGCGCGGCGCGAGCGGACCGGTCGTGATTGCTGATCAGGCGGACAACGCGGGTGCGGGCGCGGCGAGCGACTCGACCTTCGTCCTGCGCCGCATCCTGGAACACAAGATCGAGGGGTGCGCACTCGCCATGACGTGGGATCCCATCGTCGTGCACGTCGCGAAGGCGGCGGGGGTGGGTGCGCGCCTGCAGGTGCGCCTCGGCGGGAAGATGGGTCCCACGTCGGGCGACCCGCTCGACCTCGACGTCACCGTGGCCGGCGTGGAGGACGACCTGGTGCAACTCTGGCCGCAGACCGACGGGAAGCTACCCAGCCCGGCGGGCGACTGCGTCCACCTGGTGGTGCACGGGTTCGTCGGCGACGCGGCGGGACCGGACGTGGACGTGATCGTCACCTCGCGACGCGGCCAGGTGCTGGGCCTCGAGCCGTTCACGGCGTTCGGCATCGACCTCACGCCGGACCGCATCGTGATCGTCAAGTCGACGCAGCACTTCCACGCGGCGTTCGGCCCCATCGCCTCGGAGGTCATCTACATGGCGGCGCCCGGTGCAGTGGCACCGCTCATGACGAGCATTCCTCTCGAGCGCGCTGACCTACACAAGTTCCCGTGGGTGGACGACCCGTTCGGCGACGCCTGACGCGGTCCCGACGTACGCAACGACGCGCCCGACACCCTCGATCTAGACCGCATCGACGGACGCGCTTCGCCCAAGCGCTCTTCCGCAAGCCCGATGCCGCCATCAGCGGCTAACGAACCGTTCGCCACCGCCCACCCGGGCGCGCGAAACCTTGGATCTGCGTAGAGCGGGCGCACGCGACCTCTCCCGGCGCCCGGCTTCCGGGGTGAATGCGGAATGGCCATGCGCGGAGGCACATGACGTCGCGGTGACCGTACGGATGTATACGCTTCAGCGCTTGCCGCTACGTGGATCCAACGCGTCCCGCAGCCCATCACCCAGGAGATTGAAGCCAAGCACCGCGAGTGCAATGGCGATGCCCGGGATCGTCGCGATGTGTGGCGCCGACGTCACGTAGTTCCTGCCGCTTGCGATCATTCCGGCCCAGGACGCGGTGGGAGGCTGCACACCAAGCCCGAGGAACGACAAGGCCGACTCCATCAAGATGGCGTACGCCAGGTACAAGCTGGCGTATACGACGAGAGTGGCCGCGAAATTGGGGAGCAGGTGCACGCCCATGATGCGAGCCTCCTTCGCGCCGAGCGACAGAGCTGCGGTCACGAAGTCCCGCTCCTTGATTTGCAGCACCGCAGACCGGGCGACCCGCGCAAACGCTGGGATCGTCCACACCGCGATCGCTAGAATCGTGTTGAACGTCCCTGCCCCGAGCGCCGAGACGATGATGATGGCGAGCAGCAGGTACGGGAAAGCGAGAAACAGGTCCATGAGGCGCATGATCAACCCGTCGAGCCACCCGCCGACGTACCCCGCGAGGGAGCCGAGAAGGCTCCCAAGCAGCAGGCCAATCGCAACGGACGAGACGGCCACGGTCAGCGACGCACGCGCACCGTAGATCAGGCGGGAGAGGATGTCGCGCCCAAACTCGTCGGCACCGAGCACGTATTCGGCATTGGGTGCCGTCCGCCGTGCCCGCAAGTCCTGCTCGGCGGGATCCTTTGGGGCGAGCAGCGGCGCGAAGATGGCAGCGATGACCAGCACCATCACGATGAGGGCGCCCACCACACCCAGGTGGTTGCGGCGGAAACGGCGCCACACGTCGTTGCGGGTGCTGCGCGTGGTGGTGGTGGCGTCGACCGTCACTGGTACCGCACCCTCGGGTCGATCAACCCGTAACTCAGGTCGACGAGCAGGTTCACGAAGACGTAGAGCATGGCGAGAACCAACACCAGGCCTTGCATCAACACGAAATCGCGATTGAAGATCGCGAAGACCGTGAGTCTCCCAACGCCAGGCCACGCGAATACCGTTTCGGTCAGGACGGCACCACCGAGCATTTGACCCAACTGCAACCCCAGCACCGTCACGACGGGAATGAGCGCGTTGCGGAGGGTGTGCTTGTAGAGAAGCGACCGGTTGGCGACCCCTTTGGCGCGTGCAGTACGCACGAAGTCCTCTTGCAGCACCTCGAGGACGGTGGAGCGCGTCATGCGCGCGATCACGGCGATCGAGGGCAGGGCGAGGGTGACGGCGGGCAGGATTAGGTGCCGCCACGTCCCCGTGCCCGAGACGGGCAGCCACCGCAGGTTGACGGAGAAGATCACCATGAACACGATGCCCGTCCAGAAGACCGGCATGGACAAGCCCGCGAGCGACGTCACGCGAATCACGTTGTCGATCCATGAACCTGGCCTGGACGCGGCGAGGAGGCCGAGCGGCAAGCCGACGAGCAGGACGAGCGTGATCGCGGCGAACGCCAGCTGGAAAGTATAGGGGAACGTTTCGACCAAGATATCGGTCACGGGTCTGCGTTCACGAAGCGACAGGCCCAGGTCTCCTTGGGTGATGTCGATCACGTAGTTCACGTAACGGACCGGAAGGGACGCGTCGAGACCCAACGAGGTGCGAAGTTCGGCGACCGCTTCGGGCGTCGCGAACTCGCCGAGCATGAGGGCGGCCGGATCGCCGGGAATGAGATCGAAGCTAATGGTGACGACCAGGACGACCCCCAGGGCGAGGGGGATGGTCGCGAGGATGCGTCGAATCAAATAGGCAGTCATGAGGGTAGGAGGGTTGGGCTTGGGGAGAACCCCAAGCCCAACGCAGAGGCGTTACTCCTTGTCGACCGGGAAGAGGTCGAGGATGTACTGGATCGGGTGGGCGACGAAGCCGGTCACGTCCGCAGACAGGACGGCCACTTCGTAGCTGCCGTAGAGCGGAATGGCGGGCAGGTCGACGGCGAGTTGGTCTTGCACCTTGCCGTACAGTTCGGCCCGCTCGGCCGGATCAAGCGACGCGCGTGCCGCTTTGAGCCACTCGTCGACGTCCGCATTCGCGTAGCGCCACCGGTTCCATGAGGAGGGGGGCAGCTCGGTGCTGACGTAGTTGGAGTACATGGTGTAATCCGCGTCCGCCGTGGTGGTGAACCAGGTGAACGAGTTGAGGTCGTACTCGAGCGTCTCGCCGCGCATGAGCGTGAACGTGGTAGCCCATTCGAAGAAGTCGAGGTTCATGGCGATGCCGACCTGGCGCAGGAACTCCTGCAGGGTCTCGGCGATCTCGCGGTCCTTGAGCGAACGGCCGTTGGAGGGCAGCGCGTCGAGCGTGAGGACGTTGCCGTCCGCATCGCGCATGAAGCCGTCACTGCCGCGCGTGTAGCCCGCTTCCTCGAGCAGTTCGACGGCACGCTCGGGATCGTAGGGGTACCGCTCGAGGAGCTGCATGTCCTTGAAGCCGAAGACCGGTTCACCGATCACCGACTTGGCGAGCACGCCACCCCCTTCGAGAATCGCGTCGACGATCAGTTGACGGTCGATGGCATGCGCAACCGCCTGGCGGACGCGAACGTCGGCGACGCTGGGGCGATCGAGGTTGAAGGCGAGGTAGAAGATGCCGACGCCGGGCGCACCCTCGACGATGAAGTCGGGGTTCGCTTCGAGTTCGGGGAGGTCGCTCGGGGTGGGGAGCAGCACCATGTCCGCTTCGCCGGTGCGAAGGGACAGCATGCGCGCACCTTCTTCGGGAACGGTGCGGAAGATGACTTGGTCGAGGGCGGGGCGGCCGCGCCAGTAGTCGTCGTTCGCTTCGAGGATGATGCGGTCGTTGGCGCGCCATTCGACGAACTTGAAGGGGCCGGTGCCCACCGGCGCGCGCGTGAATGCGTCGCTGCCGAGCGCTTCAACGGCGGCGGGGCTGACGATGCCGGTGAACGGCATGGCCGCCGTCAGGAGAAGCGGACCGAACTCGGCCTTGGCGACCATGTCGACGGTGTACTCATCAACCACTTCGACGCCTTCCACCGCACTGGCGAGCGAGCGCCAGCGGCCGGGTGGGTCGTTGTTGGTGGCGCGGTCCCAGGTGTACTTCACGGCGTCGGCGTTGAACGGCGTACCGTCGTGGAAGGTGACGCCCTCGCGAAGCGTGAAGCGCAGACGGGTCGCGTCGATGAACTCCCAGGAGGTGGCGAGCCGCGGAACGACTTCCATGTCCTGGTTGACGCTGACGAGCGGCTCAAGGATCTGCGTGTAGACCCATGATCCAGGGGCCGTCGTTTCGAGTTGCGGGTCAAGGGCGACGGGATCGCTGGGACGCACGATCGTCAAGGTCTTCTGCGCGAACGCTGCCCCCATGACGAGTGCGAGAACGAGGGCAAGAACGGGGATGAAACGTGTCTTCATGTCTCTACTCTCCTGAACCAAAGTCGAGTCGTGAGGGTCGACCGGATGCTGATGCACCGCGACGAACTCCTGTTACGTGGCGTCGTGAGCGACGAACCTCCCTCAATGCGTGGATTGACCCGGGCGTGTACCCACGAGGCCTTGTGACTGCAAACGATAGCATCCTTCGTTCTTTCGTGCATACCCCCGCATCGACGTATGTCCCGAGCGCCTCCGCCATCGCATCCATCGTGTCAGCACATACTGTGTGCCTCACGCATTTTTTACAAACACTTTGCAGTGTGCTTGCGCCTTAAGTGAACGCATTGATTTTCTTTCGCGTGCAAGCTGTCAAAACTTGTTATTTGGATTAGTAACGCTTGCTGGGGTACGCTTCTCGTATGCGCCTCCAGATCGATCGGGACCTCCCCGTCCCCATCCCCGTCCAACTCCAGGGCCAGATCGAATATGGCGTCACGAACGGCGACTTCCCACCCGGCAGTCGCCTGCCCTCGGTCCGAGACCTCGCAGCGCAACTCGGCGTGTCCCCCGTGACCGTCTCGTCGGTCTACCAAAGGCTCCAGGCGTCCGGCCTGATCGAAAGCACGCCCGGCCGCGGCACGATCGTGCGCGACACGCGCAGTACGCCCTCCACGATCACGGTCGATCCGATCGATCAAGCCCTGCGGCGCGCTCTGCAACGCGGCGACCGCGCTGGCCTGAGCCGCGCGGACCTCATCGAGCGCTTCCAACGCCTCGCCACCCACCGAAGTGCAAACACCCCAATTCGCTGCACCTTCGTCGGCGTGTTCCCGAATGTGACGCGCGCCTACGTCGCCGACCTCAAGCGCCACCTCGCCCCCCACGACGAACTGGTCGCCACCACCTTTCAAGAGCTCGACGAACAGGAACGCGCCCCCATCGAGAACCGCGATCTGCTCTTCACGTTCGCGCACCGCGTCGCCGACCTCGAGGCACTCAGCCCACCGGGCGCGCGGATTGAAAGCGTGGCCCTCATCCCCTCCGAGCGCACCCGCGTCGCCCTCGCTGAGATCGATCCACTCGCACGCGTCGTGCTCGTCAACGCCGTCCCGGAGTTCGTCGTCACCTTCCGCCGCGCAGTCGAACGGTTTGCAAGCCACGTCGCTTCGATCACCACGGCTGTCCTCGGCGCGCCTGACCTGCCCGACGTCATCGCCGGCGCGGACGTCGTCGTCTACGCCACGGGTGCCGAGTCCATCGTCGATGGCTTGCACGGCGACGTGCGCGCGTTCGAGTATCGGCACGTACCCGACCCGAGCCACGTCGAAACCGTCTTGCTTCCCCTCATCGAACGTGTTCGAAACCAACACGACAATCCACTCACCCCACAGGAGGACGAATGAAGGTACGAGAGTCGAATTGGATGGACGTCGAACGATTCCTAGAGAACGACGACCGCTGCATCCTGCCACTCGGGTCGGTCGAACAGCACGCCTACATCAGTCTAGCCACCGACTTGATCCTGTCTGAGCGTGTGGCGGAGGATGCGGCCGAACCGCTCGGGATTCCCGTCTTCCCCGCCCTTCCCTACGGCCTAGCGCCTTACTTCCAGGCGTACCCCGGAAGCATGACGCTGCGTGTCGAGACGTACGTTCGCGTCGTTCGGGAACTCCTCGACGGCCTGCGCCGCTCCGGCTTCCGACGCGTGTTGATCGTCAATGGGCACGGCGGAAACCAACCCGCCGGCGCCCTTGCCATCGAGTACGGCATGGATCACCCCGAGATGCGCATCAAGTTTCACAACTGGTGGGCGGCGCCGCGCACCATGGGCGCCGTGCGGGAACTTGACCTCGACGCCTCACACGGGTCGTGGATGGAGCACTTCCCCTGGACGCACGTGGCGGACGCCGATCCGCCCACCACGCCCAAACCGGCGCTCGACATGAACCTGTTGCGCGTCCTCCCCCCAGGCCGGGTGCGCGAGTACGTCGGAGACGGCAACTACGGTGGTCACTACGCCATGCCGGAGGAGACGATGCTCCGTATTTGGGCGATTGCGGTGGAGGAAACCCGCGAGCTGCTCGAAGGGGGATGGGACCTGTGACCACGCCTGCGTCCACACACCCCCTCCGCGTCGCCATCGTCGGCGCCGGCGCCATTGGCGGAACGGTCGGCGCGTATATGATCCGCGCGGGGCATGACGTCACCTTCGTCGACGTGGCAGACGATCACGTGCGCGCCATTCGCGACCAGGGACTCCGCATCGTCGGTCCAATCGACGAACTCACGGTACAAGCAGCCGCCTTCCTGCCCCACGACGTACCCACCTCCTTCGACATGGTTTTCCTCGCCGTCAAGGCGCACGCGACCCGCCCTGCAGCCAAGGCACTGTTGCCGTTCCTGAGCGAGGACGGTGTCGTCGTGTCGATGCAGAACGGGTTGAACGAGCGCGTGATTGCCGAAGTGGTTGGCGAAGCCCGCACGATGGGGTGCTTCATCAACTTCGGGGCCGACTACATGGAACCAGGCGTCATCCACTACGGTGGACGCGGCGCGTTCGTCCTGGGTGAGCTGGACGGGAGCGACACGGCCCGCCTTCGCGCCATCCACGACGCCGTCCTCAGCTTCGAACCGAACGCTATCACCACCCCCAACATTTGGGGGTACTTGTGGTCGAAGCTTGCAGTCGGCGCGATGATCTTTGCTACCGCCCTGACGGACGACGGGATTGCCGACTGCTACGCCATGCCGGCCTACCGTGAGACGTTCGCCGCAATTGCGCGCGAGGTGCTCCGCGTGGCCGTGGCGCACGGCGTGACGCCCGAACCGTTCGACGGGTTCGAACCGCAGTGCTTCCTGCCTGGCGTGGCGCGCGACGTGACCGAACGTTCGCTCGACGAGATGGTGGCCTTCAACCGCCGCTCGGCGAAGACGCACAGCGGTGTGTGGCGGGACCTTGCCGTCCGCAAGCGACGTACCGAAGGCAGCGCGCAGCTCGGGCCAATTCCCGAACAGGCACGCACACTGGGCATGGAGGCGCCCCTGGTTGACCGCATCCTGACCATGGTGGAGGAGGTGGAGAACGGCGTTCGCGAACGCTCGACCGCGAACCTCGACGAACTCGAGGCGCTCCGCAAGGCGCATCAAGAGGAGCATGACGGCGCACGCGAAGGGGTACGCGAGGCAGCAGCGGGAGACCCGGCATGAGCGGCAACTTCGACGGACGTACCGTCATCGTCACCGGAGCGGGCCAGGGCATTGGTCGCACCATCGCGCGCACCTTCGCGCAGGAAGGCGCGCACGTCTGGGCGTGCGACCGGGACGACGATGCGCTCGGCGCTCTCCGGGACGACCCCGGCGGAACCGTCGAGGTGCGCGCATTCGACGCGACGGACCGGAACGCCGTGCGCGACTTCGTCGCGGAAGCCGAGCGAAGCGACACCGCAGCGGGTGGCGCGGGCAGCGTTGCCATTCTCGTCAACGTCGCCGGCGGAGTCGCCGGGCAGGTGCACCACCCCATCGAGGACATCGACGAGGCTTCCTGGCACACCCTGTTCGCCATCAACGTCGATACAACCTTCCTGTTTGCGCAGGCGGTTACGCCCGGCATGAAGAAGCGTGGCTTCGGTCGGATCGTCAACATCAGCAGCGGTGCAGGATTAGGCGTCAGCCTGACGGGGATTCAGGCATACGCCAGCGCGAAGGCTGCGCAAATCGGCTTGACGCGACAACTCGCGCATGAACTCGGCCAGTTCGGCATCACCGTCAATGCCGTTGCGCCCGGGTTCGTCCTGTCCAACCCCACCACCGAACGGCAGTGGGAGCGCTACGGCGAGGAGGGGCAACGCGCCATGGTCGAACGGATCGCAACCCGGCGCCTTGGCAAACCCGAAGACATCGCCAACGCCGTCGCTTTCTTCGCATCCGACGCGTCGAGTTGGGTGACGGGCCAGACGCTCTCCGTGGACGGTGGCAAGTGACCGTACCGCCGTCGGGAGAACCCCATGCGCCCGCAGGCGTCCTCGCGGACCTCGAAGCACACGAGGCGAGTGATCTCGAGAAGCTTCTCGAGCTGATCCGCATTCCGAGCGTGTCGACCGATTCGTCCCATGCGGGCGACGTGCGCACCGCCGCTTCGTACCTTGCCGACCGCCTTCGCGAGGCGGGGCCGCTCGACGTGCAGGTGCACGACACCGAGCGGCATCCCGTGGTCACCGCATCGTGGCACGGTGCGCTAGGCGCACCCACCGTCCTCGTGTACGGGCATTACGACGTGCAGCCGCCCGACCCGCTCGAGCGGTGGGACACCCCACCCTTCGAACCCACACTCCGCGACGGCCGCATCTATGCGCGGGGCGCATCGGACGATAAGTCCCCCATGTTCATCCCCATCACCGTCGCAGCCGCGTACTTCCGGATGCTCGGTCGCCTGCCCGTCAACGTCACCTTCCTGCTCGAGGGGGAGGAGGAGATTGGGAGCCCCTCGCTTCCCGGCTTCCTCATGCGCGAGCGGGAACGCCTCGCCGCCGACCTGGTCGTGAGCGCTGATGGTGGGATGTGGCGTGCGGACCACCCCAGCACGATGGTGAGTGCGCGCGGCATGTTGAAGATGGAGTTCACGCTGCGCGGCGCATCGAAGGACCTTCATTCTGGGCGGCATGGGGGCGGCATCGCCAACCCCCTGCACGCCATTGCGCGCCTAACGGCAAGCCTGCACGACGCGGAGGGACGTGTCGCCGTTGATGGGTTTTACGATGGCGTGCCCGACGTGCCGCAAGCATGGCGTGACGTACTCGCTCAACTCCCTTTTGACGACGACACCTATCTGCAAGAGGTAGGCGCACCCGCGACGCACGGGGAACCTGGCTTCTCCACCCTCGAACGCCAGTGGTACCGCCCGACCCTCGAAATCAACGGCCTGTGGGGCGGGTATCAGGGGGAGGGCAGCAAGACGGTACTGCCGAACGAAGCGCACGCGAAGATCACCTGTCGACTCGTCGGCGATCAAGACCCCGATGAGGTCGCCATCAAGATCGAGCGGCACCTCGAACGGCACCTTCCGCCCGGCGTGACGCTTCACGTCACGCGGTTCGGTGGTGGCGCACGCGCGTACCAGCTTCCCGAAGACCACCCCGGGTTGCACGCGGTCGTCGGGTCGCTACGCGCGGTGTACGACGTAGAACCATGGGTGATCGGGATGGGCGGCTCGATTCCCATCTGCGAGTCGTTCCAACGCCATTTGGGAATCGACACCGTGTTCTTCAGCTTCGCGGTGGGGGACGAGGACATTCACGCACCCAACGAGTTCTTCCGCCTGCACCGTTTCGGTCAGGGGCGGCGCGCCTGGGCGGAGCTGTTCACGCGCCTGGAACGGGAGTACCCCCATGCCTGACGCAGCGTCGGCGCACGACGAGACGTGGCGCGCGATCCTCGCGCTCATCGAACAGGAGGAAGGCTTCTCCTGCATCGCATGCGACGCCATGGGTCGTATGAACGGCATGCACCCCGACGTACGTCCCATGTGGACGGGCGCGCGCATTGCCGGGCGGGCGGTGACCGCTCAACCTAAAGGCGATGACCTGTCCGCCGTGTTTCGCGCCATCGACCACGCCACGACAGGAGACGTGATCGTCGTCGCTAACATGGACGGGGAGGCACGCGCCATGTGGGGAGAGAACGCCTCCCGCTTCGCGATGCAACGCGGTGCGGCTGGGGCAATCCTTGGCGTCCCTTGCCGA
>CAJXWR010000053.1 GCA_913062675.1 uncultured Trueperaceae bacterium | reverse complement strand
CGTTCTTCGTCGAGGCAGGAGTGGCTCCGCGTCAAACGCGCGTCGTCTACGATCGCCGTGATTCTGCGGCCACCAAGCTTGGGTCCGTGGAGATCCCGTGGCCTTACCTATCCAAGGCGCGCATCCTTCACGTGAGTAGCATCACGGCGGCCATCGGAGGCGAGGCGAAAGCCAGTCTGGAGCATGTGCTGGCGTGGGCGCATGGCGAGGGTATTCCCGTCTCGTTCGACGTCAACTACCGTTCGTTGCTGTGGTCTCCGGAACAGGCAAATGCGTGGATCTCCAGCCATGTGCATGGCGTCGAGTTGTTCACCTGCGCGGAGCGCGATGCTCGTCAACTGTTTGGCTTGAGTGGGGAGCCGTGTGAGCTCGCACGGGCACTGTTCGATCGGTTTGAAGCGAGGTGGGTCGTGGTGACGTCCGGAGCGCAAGGAGCCGTCGCCGTGTCAGGCTCGCGATGTGTTGAACAGCCTGCATTGCACGCGCAGGTGCTTGATCGGATTGGAGCGGGCGACGCGTTCGTGTCCGGCGTGATCGATGGATGGCTCGATCAGGACCTTGAGGCTGGAATGGAACGCGGTGCCGTACTTGCGGCACTCGTCCTTGGCCAGCGTGGGGACCAAGTCACGACCGATCGGACGGAGGTAGAGACACTCCGGCGCAGGCCCGGAACGGCTTCCGGTGTGGTGCGCTAGTCGGGCCTTGAAAACCTGTGCATCGACAGCATTCGATTTTGTCTGCTACGCCGGTTGCACCCTAGGACGTAGTGGGGCTGGTGGGTGATGGGGTTTGGCTATGGGGGTTTGCTCTCGAAGTCGGGCCATCGATGGCGTGCTTCGCCGAAGCGAACACCCACGAAGCGTGGTTTGACCCTTCTCGTTGTTGAGCATGCGACGCCGAAAAAGAAATCCGTTCGCGGACGGGAAAGCGGCGGTCACCGGGTCGGGGCATGAGCCAGTATGCGACGCCCATGACGAATGACAGGAAGAAGCTCATTAAGCCGGCATGGAAATGCGCGACGCGGAGGTAGCCCGTCCATGCGGGATTCCAGATCATCGCCGTGCCGAGCACCCCGGTCAGCACCAGGTACGCCACGGCAAGACGAATGAACGCCACGTGGGTGCCCCTCACCGGTCCGTCACCATGCCGTAGGGTCGCCCCCCGCGCGACTTGCGCGCGAGGGGCAAGCGTCCATATGGGCCCTTGGGCTAGTTGTCCTGCACGAGCACGAGCTTCTTCGGCGAGCCTTCCCCGACTTGCACGCCGTCATCGCCATTCCCGATGAAGCCAATACCGGCATTGTCGAAGCCCCACACCCACACGTACCCGTCCCGATCGGACGTGAGGACCTGATCGACGCCACCATCGAGATCAACGAAGTACACGCTCTCGATACCCTCCGTCGCATTCGCACTCGTGAGTTGCGTCGGGACGCGAATGGTATCGACCGGTGTCCGGACTCGACCGAGCGAATACTCGTCGTTCAGGGCCGCCCAGGTCCACAGGCGCCCGAACCGATCGAGCGCCACGCTCACGCCATTCGCTGCCGCAACGCCCACGAAGTGGACGTCCTCGATGCCTGCGACGGCGTTGCCGTTCGTGAGGCGCGTCGGCGTGTCCTCGGCGCCTGAGGTGCGACCCAAGACCTGCAACCCCTGGTCGTCGTCACCCCACGACCACAATCGACCCGCGTCGTCGACGGCGAGGACGTGCGTGAACCCGGCCGCCACGTCGACGAACCGCACGGCATCGAACCCCGCCATGCCCGTCGAAGCCGCCGTCAATTTCGTCGGGACGTCCGCCGTACTCGCCGTCAAGCCCAGGAAGGTCGTGTCACCCCAACCCCAAAGCCTGCCGGTCTCGTCGAGGGCGAGGGCGAAACTTGCGCCTTGCGCTTGCTGCACCGTGACGTGCGCACCCTTCGACGCGTCGAAGATGGCATCGGAAATCGAGATGAACGTATCCGTCTCGGTGACCGTTCCCGCGCCCAGCACGCCCGTACCGCCTGCGTCGCGACCCGCAACGTAGATGCGGCCATCGGCACCCAGCGCGAAGGACACGGCCCCACTCGCCGCTACCCGCTCCACCTGCACGCCCAGCGACACGTTCGTCGGTGTGGGCGTTACGCCCGGACTTACGCCCAATCCCAAGGCGTCGATGCCTGCACCCCACGAGAACAGGTCACCACTCGCATTGATGCCCAACCCGTGTTCCGCGCCCGAGGCCACGGCCACGAAGTCGTCCGACATCTTCAGGGGCTCGTCGGTCGACGTGACCGACGCCTTTGCCGAGCCACCTCCAAGCCTCCCGCCATTGTTCGATCCCCAGCCGAATAGGCGCGTCGGAGCGATGGAGGTATCCGCTCCCGGCCAACCCAGTGCCAGTGAGGCGTTGATGCTCGCAGACACCGTGCCGTACCGGCGCGTCACGAACCCGCGCGGCGTGCCGGTCGCCTCGTCGCTCGCCGCCCCGGGTCCCGCCGCGTTCACCGCGCGAAGCCGGAACGTGAACGCCTGATCGTTCAGTAGACCCGAAAGGGTGATGCGGTCGTCGTCCGGCGTGCCGGGAAGCGACTGCCAGGTGGCGCCATCGCGACTCAACTCGAATCCAGTGACGGGCGAGCCGCCGTCGCTCGCGAGCGTGAACGACACGAGCAACGACCGGTCGCTCGGCGTGACGGTGAGGTTCGTCGGTCGTGCCGGCACCGTGCGCGGCACGAACGCCACGGCCGGTGAGGGCTCCCCAACGACGTCCCCCCGCTCGACGCGGACCGCGACGAGGTACGACGTGCCGTTCGTCAATTCCCCAATCTCGATGCGCAGGGGGTCCTGCAGCACGCTTGCGCGCGTCCACGTGGTGCCCCCATCGAGGGTGTACGCCACCGCACCCTCCTCGCCGAGCGGCTCGGCAAGCGTGAAGGCAACCACCACGCTTCCATCACCCGGGGTGACGACGACGTCGCCCGGTGCCGACGTGTCCGGCGCAGGAAGCCGCTCGAAGGTCACCGTCGCGGTCACCGCACGCGGCGTGCTGCCCCCGGTGTGGACGGTCAGGCTGCACGACGCGGCGTCCCCCGCCGCCGTCTCGGACGGTGCGGGAACGCGACCTTCGATCGCCACGTACCGCGTCCGAGCGGTGGCCTGGACCTCCTCCGGCGTTCGCTTCACACCCTCGCCATCGACCGCCACCGGGTCCAGCAGGGCGTCCTCGCACACCGTCACGCGGAACGGTTCGCCATCCCCACCCAGGTCGAACACGCCAGCAAGGCGAATCTCGGTTCCCGGTACGCCCGACGTCGGCGTAACGCTCTCCACGCTCACCAGCACCGTTGCGGGGGAGGAGGTGCAGGCGGCAAGCGCGACGAGGACCGCCACGAGCAGCGTCGCGATGCGTGCGAAGGTCACGAAGGGGCGACGGCCATGGATTCGGTCTTGCGTGGAAGGGTTCATGTGCAGCACGGTACCAAGCGGTGACAAGAACCGGTTCATGAACCCCGCTACGATTCCGCGAACCCCTGGGCCGTGCGACGGGAACCGCGTTTCCATGCCGAACCCTCGCCCTCGGCTTGCTGGCTGCGCGACAATCACGCCATGCCCCCCGGCCCTGACCCGCATCGCCCCATTGCGCACCTCACGCCGCGCATGGGCTGGTTGAACGATCCGCACGGCCTCCTGCGCTGGCGCGGGCAGTACCACCTGTTCTTCCAGCACAACCCTCACGCCGCAACGTGGGGACCTCCCGTCTGGGCGCACGTCACCTCCCCCGACCTCCTGCACTGGCAGCACCAACCCCACGCTCTCACGCCCGACATGCCACCCGAGGACGATGGCGGGTGCTGGAGTGGCAGCGTCACGCTGATCGACGGTCGACCCTGCGCCTTCTACACCGGCGTCCAGCAGGGCGTCCAAACCCTCTGTAGGGCCGACCCCACCGATCATGCGCTCGTACGGTGGCGCAAGGATCCCCGCAATCCCCTGCTCACGAACCCCGCCGGGGTGCACCCCACGCGCGGCGACCTGCGCGACCCGTGGGTGTGGCGCATGAGCGATGGGACGTACCGCATGCTGCAAGGCACCAGTCTCGATGGACACGGCAACGCCCTCGTCTACGCCAGCCCGGACGGCAACGCCTGGACGTACCTCCACCCCCTCATGACTGGTGAGGCGGCGACGCGCGTGCACCCCCACGCCGGCATGTGGGAAATGCCCGTCCTCGTGCCCGCCGGGGATGCGTGGCTGCTCATGATCGGCGCGTGGATCGACGGGACGCTCGCTCAGGCCGTCACGGCCCTCGGACGCTTCGAGGACGATCGCTTCACGCCCGAACGCGTCGCGCCTCTCGATCATGCCCACGCCTGCGTCTACGCCCCCCACCCTCTCGTTGGCGAGGACCGGACCGTCTGGATGGCGTGGATGCAGGACCCGCGTCCCGAGACGCAGCGCCGTGCAGCGGGTTGGGCGGGCGCGCTCACCCTTCCGCGCGAATCCTGGGTCGAGCACGGCGCCCTTCGGCACCGCTTCGCACCCGAAGTGGACGCACTCCACGGTCCCGAACGCATCGTCACGCTGACCCCCACGTCCGCACCCAAGCCGGTCATCCTCGAGGGCGCGGCTCTACGCACGCGGCATGCCTGCCTACGCGTCACCCTCGCGCGCGGCACGGCGGAGCGCATCCAGCTCACCCTCCATGCCGACGAGGCGGGAGAGGGTGGCAGCGCCATCGACGTGGACTTCGGGGCGCGCGAAGTGCGACTCGTCTACGCGCAGCAGGATGGCGACACGCGCCCTCACGACGTCGCACCCCACGCCGCCATGACGGACGAGGTGACGCTTCACGCCATCCTCGATGGGGGTGCGCTCGAACTCATCATCGACGAGCGCGTCACCCTCACGGCTTGGCTTCCCGAAACGAGTGGGGCGCATGCGCACGTCCTCGCCCATGCGGACGGGGACGGTGCACGGGTCACGCTGCGCGTCGCGCCCCTCATGCGCACCATCCCCGAACCCCCGTAGCCGTCCTTCGCGCGGCCCTGCGCAACGCGGAGGGCGCGCAGGGTCAGATTGCGGCGAGCGCCTGTGTCAGGTCCGCCTTCAAATCCTCGATGTGCTCGAGGCCGGTCGCAATGCGAATCAACCCCGGTGCGACGCCCGCCGCGGCCAGTTGCGCCTCGGTCAGTTGCGAGTGGGTGGTGCTCGCAGGGTGCGTCACGCTCGTCTTCGCGTCCCCGAGGTTCACCAGGCGCGAGCACAGCTGCAACGCATCGAGGAACCGCTGGCCGGCCTCCACGCCGCCCTCCAGTTCGAACGTCAACACGCCACCCGCACCGCGCGGGAAGTGCGCCTTCGCGCGCGCATGGTCCGGGTGATCCTCCAAGTCGGGGTGCGACACGTTCCGTACGCCCGGTTGGGTCTGCAGCCAGTGGGCGAGCGCTTGCGTGTTCTCGATGCAGCGGTCGGCGCGCAGGCTCAACGTTTCGAGCCCCTGCAGGTGCGCGAAGGCGTTGTGCGGTGACAACGCTGCACCCAAGTCACGCAACCCCTCGACGCGGGCGCGGATCGCGAAGGCGACGTTGCCGAACGGACCGTCCGCCCCGAACGTCTCCCAGAAGTTCATCCCGTGGTAACTCGGGCTGGGGTCGGTGAACAGCGGGTAGCGACCGTTCCCCCAATCCATCGACCCGGCATCGATCAACACGCCGCCAATGCCCGTCCCGTGTCCGTTGATCCACTTCGTGGCGCTGTGGATCACGACGTCGGCCCCGTGCTCGATGGGTCGGTACAGGTAGCCGCCCATGCCGGCCGTGTTGTCGACGAGCACCGCCACGCCGTGCGCATGCGCCGCCTCGGCAATCGCATCGACGTCCACCAGGCGAAGCGAGGGGTTGGGGATCGTTTCGAGGTACACCGCGCGCGTCTTCTCGTCGATCAGCGCGGCGACCTCCTCGGGCGTGACGTCGGGACTCGTGAAGCGCACCTCGATGCCGAGGCGCGGCAGCGTCACGTTGAACAGATTGCGCGTCCCGCCGTACAGGTGCGGACTGGCCACCAGGTTGTCGCCGGCCTGCGCGAGGGTCGTGATGGCCAGGAACTCGGCGGCGTGACCGCTCGCCACGGCCACTGCCATGGCGCCCCCCTCGAGGGCGGTGAGGCGCTTTTCGAGCACGTCGTTCGTGGGGTTCATGATTCGGCTGTAGATGTTCCCGAAGGCCTTGAGGGCGAACAGGTCGGCCGCGTGCTGCGCGTCGTCGAAGGCATACGCGGTCGTGGCGTAGATCGGCACCGCCACGGATTTGGTGGTGGCTTCGGGAGTTTCGTATCCGGCGTGGATTTGGAGGGTCTCGAAGTGCGGCATGGGACGTCCTTTCGTTGCGAAGGTTCACGGGGACGCGACGCGGTGCGCATCGCGGGAAGGGCATGGGTTGGGTTGAATCCGGCCTCGTGGGGTGTGGCGCTGGTCGCCGTGCGTCAGGCCATCACCACGGCCGGGCGTGACATTCGCGTTCGCGCCGACACGTGCATCGTCACGCCGAATGGGCGTGGCGGCGAAAGCGTGGGGTGAGGTTGGTTCATCGCGAGCCTCCTTGCGCCCCGGGGTGGGGCGAGCAACGAAGACCAGGCGGTTGCGCCCATCTTCCCGCTGGGCGGCACCATCGTAGTGCGCACGGCGGCTGGAAGGAGCACCTGCGAGCATGACCGCGGGTTGCCGCAGGGTCGTCGGGCCAGGTCCCTCACCTGCTCGTCATGGGGGACGCCGGAGCGTCGATTCTGAGTCTACCGCGTTCCGCAGCCGCGTCGATGCGTCCTGAGACGCGGGTTCAGCGGGAACGCGTGGCCCACACCATGCTTCCCGCCACGAGCACGAGGAGGATGCCGAGTAGCGTGAGTGCGGTGGGGATGACCTGCGTGCCCGCGCCCGCCGCCCAGGCACCGATGAGCGCGGTCGCGCCGATGGGACCGAACGCACCGAGGCCAAGCGCGAGCGGAATGACCTGCTCCCGACGCTTGGGGAACACGGCTGAAATCCACGCCATGGCGGTCGGGAAGATGGGCGCCATGACGAAGCCCGCTGCGGCGTAGGCGAAGGGCGCGATGCTTGGGATGTGCGTGAACGCGAGGGCGACGAGGGTCGCGGCGCTCGCGCCGAGCACGAGGTAGCGGGGTTTGAAGCGACTGGCAATCGGCACGATGGCGAACCGGCCGAGGGTGAGCATGATCCAGAACAGGCTCGTGAGGGCGGCCGCGCGTCCCGCACCGACGAACGGTTCGAGGTGCACGGTTTCCCAAGCGGCCACGCTCGATTCGGTCCCGACGTACACGAGGTAGATCGCCGCGAACCCGAGGGCGAGGAGCCACGGGGTGCGCGCGCCCGCATCGGTCGAGAGGATGCGGGGGTTGGGAGCGGCGAGCGCGGAGAGGGTGGCGAGCGCTGCGAGGCCGGCCAGGCCGAGGAAGGGGGGCCAAAGCGACAGGCCGGCCGCCGTGACGGCAGCGACGACGATCGGACCGAGGATCGCGCCCACGCCGAAGAGGGCCGAGAGCAGGTTGAGGTACGGCGCGGCATTGCGGGTGAAGGTTCGCGTCACGAGAATGTTGAGGCCCGTGTTCGTGAGCCCGAAGCCCAGTCCGCCCATCAGGGCGGCGGTAAGCAGCAAGGTCCACGTGGGTGCGAGTGCAGCGAGGGTCATGCCGCTCGCGGAGACGATGCCGGCGGTGACGAGAATGTGGCGGTAGCCAAACCGCGGCAGGAGCCACGGCGCGGCGAGGGTGGAGGTGAGGCCACCGATGAAGTGCAGGATGACCGTCGTGCCGACGGTATCGATGCCGACGCCGTAGCGGTCCATCAGCGCGGGGAAGGCGGGTCCCCACAGGGCTTGCAGGGCACCGAGGGCGCTGAGCGCGAAGACCGAAGCGGCGAGGAGGGCGCGGCGTTCTTGGGGCGTGACGGTCAAGCCGTCGTCGTGGGTCACGACGGGGACGCTACCACCCAGATTCCGTTCGGTCGCCTCACCGTGAACGGGCCACCGAGCCTTCCTCTTCGGCGCTAGGGAGCATGCAGGTGAACGCGTCGCCCGGACTTATGCACGTTGGCTTCGTCAGTTGGGTGAGATGAGGGGCACCGTAGGAAAGTACGTTCGGTACCGCGCGGCGTCCCGGGTGAGTAGCGCGTAGGAGGCCACGGCTGCGTGCGCCCCAATGAAGAAGTCCGGGAGTGGCGCCTGCTTCGTCCCTCCTCGGCGGCGATACTGCGTGAATGCCCTGCCCGCAAGAAATGCGGCCTCGGGAGGAATGGCCTCGAGGTGCATGGCGTGCCAAGGCATCGCAGACCATAGGTCCTCGATCCTGGCGAATCCGAGCGAGACTTCGGCAAGGACGATCGCATTGATGGCGAGAGAATGATCCTCGGCCGCCCTTGCGAGTTCGTGAGTCGACCATGGCGACCACGTTGCATCGTCGGTGAAGACGTCGAGGAGAACGTTGCTGTCAACGAAGACGTTCACGCGTCGTCGCCGCGGGTCATCTTCATGAGTTCATCGGTCGTGTAGTTCGTCATTGCACGCCCGCGCATGTGGGCGACGATGGTCGTCCCGCGCTCGCTCCCCTCCGCCTTCTCGAGGATGACCATTCCGTCCTGCACACGGAAGGCGACTTCGCTGTTCGGCAGGAACCCGAAGGCCTCGCGAATGGACCGCGGAATCGTGACTTGCCCCTTCGACGTAACTCGCATGCGTGAATCTTCCCACATACACATGCCCAATTACGCATCCGTCGCGTGACGTGAGGCTGGCGCTGCTCGTGCCCCACGGTACGCATGTCCGTCCTCAAGCCGTCGCATGAATCGGTCTGGTGGGCCCAAGGAAGACCGGATCCTAAAGCCCGTCCACCGACGTGCGGCACCCCGTCGTACACCGACAAAGCAGCGACGAGAGCAAGGCGTTCGCACAACGTTCACAAGCATGGGTTTGTCATGACGCTCGAAAGGAAGGATTCTCATGACACGCACCCACAAACCCACCACCCGCAACCTCGTTCCTCGCTCGCTCGGCGTGACGCTTCTCGTCACCCTGGTCGTCACCCTCTTCGCATCCCCCACCGTCCTCGCCAGTACGCTCGACGCGCCCACCGCGGACACGCTGCAGCACATGGCGCTCGACGAGAAACTCGCCCACGACGTGTACACCACCCTCGGCACGCTCTACGACGTCCCGACCTTCTCGGCCATCGCAGCGAGCGAAGCGACGCACCTCGATGCGATTCGCACCGTCATGGATCGCTATGACGTGGCCGACCCCACGCTCGACGCAGGCATCGGCGTGTTCCCCGACCCCACCTTCCAAGCCCTTTACGACGAGCTCGTTGCCGCGGGCAGCGCATCGATCGAAGCGGCCGCTGGCGTCGGCGTGACGATCGAGGAGATCGACATCGCCGACCTCCAAGCCGCCATTGAGGCCGCGCCCACGTCGGACATCGCGCGCGTCTATGCCAACCTGCTCGACGCGTCGGAAAGTCACCTCGAGGCCTTCACGGCCCTCGAAGCCGATCCGAGTGCCCTGCCGGTGGGTACCGGTCCAGGTAGTGCCGTTGGACCGCGGGACGACGCGGCGCGCGGTCGCGAGGCACCCGCGACGCCCCGTAGCGAAGCGGTGCGGAGCGAGGCGGCCCGTGGCGACGCCGTTCGCGGCGCATCCGCCACCGCGCCCCGCGGCCGCGGCAACTAAGCCGCATACGTTGGCGGTCACCACCGCCACGTCCACGCATCAGCGCCCTTCGGACACGTGCTCCGAAGGGCGCTTGACGTCGTCGCTGGACTTGGCGCCCGAGGGGCGCGTGGGGATCAGTTCAGGACGTTGGCGATGAACGCCTCGGTCTCTTGCGAAGCGGTCGACATGACGTCGCTGATGAGGCCACCGAACGTTTGCGCGACGAGGCCCGAATTCATTCGGGCGATGTGGACCGTCCCGTCACTCGTCTCGTAGACCGAGACGCGGCACGGCATCATGGGCGCGACGATGCGTTCGTCGTCCTGCTCGAGAATGCGAATCGAGTGCTCCGAGGAGCAAAGGTCGAAGTTCGTGACGGGCAGCACGTCGGCACCGTGCTTGGCGACGACGGCCTGCATGTCGCGCGCCTCGAGAATCGACCAGCCCGCATCGGCGGCCGCCTGCTCGAACGCAGCGACGGTGCCCTCGAAATCGTACGGGGATTCATCGACGGTCATCATCAGGTTGGGCGCCTGGTTCCAGACGATGGCCAGGGCGAGCACGGCGCCAAGGACGAGGCCGGTGAGGGATCCGATGAGGACGTTTTTGTTCATGGTGGAGCTCCCAATCTGGAGCGTCGAGCGGTTCGACCCTCAGCGCGAATGCGCCAAAAATGGAGGAGGAGGCCGAACCGGGCGCTCCACCACGAAAAAACCCCTGGGGGTATTGGTTCCGTGTTGCATGAATTCCGTTACGAAACGCCCTGACGTGCTAACCGAAGCGCCAAAAGGGCCCTAGGGCACGGGTTTTTCCGGGAACGCCACCGTGACACGAACGCCGCCCGCCGCCGCGTTCGACACCCCCACGCTCGCCCCATGCGCCTCCGCCAAGGCCTTCACGATCGCGAGCCCGACGCCCGATCCGCCCTCGTCCCGGGCGCGCGCCGCATCCACCCGGTAGAACCGCTCGAACAGGTACGGAAGGTCCTCCTCGGGAATGCCTTCACCCTCGTTGTGCACCGACAACGTGACGCCCTCGCCGGGCGTCTGCGCCACGTGGATATTCACGCGACCCCCCGATGGCGTGTGCCGAATCGCGTTTGCAAGGAGATTCCCGAGCACTTGCCGCAACCGCACCGGATCCCCAGGCACGGTGACGGGGTTGGAGGGCGCATCGAGTGTCAACTGCACTTCGGAGGCAGCGCCGCGAAACGATGCGAGCGTGCTGGACGCGAGCGCGCCAAGATCCACCGGTTCGCGGTTCATCGGTAGGGCACCCGCCTCGGCGAGCGTCAGGGTCCTAAGGTCGCTCACGAGTCTCGCGAGGACGTCCACCTGTTCGAGGAGCCCTTCCACGCGTTCGGGGCTGGCGTCCATCAAGCCATCCTGCATCGCCTCGAGTTCACTCTTGAGCACCGTAATCGGGGTGCGCAGCTCGTGCGCCACGTCGGTCGTGAACCGCTGCTTGAGTTCCTGCTCCGCGGCCAACCGGTCCGCCGCGTCATCGAACACCTGCCCCAGTTCGGCAATCTCGTCCGTGCCACGCAGGTTCGCGCGCACCTCGCGCTCCCCCGCCCCGTACCGGCGCGTCACCCGCGTCAACCGCTGAATCGGTTGCGTCACTCGCGTCGCCACCGCGCCTCCCACCACCAACGCGACCGCGAGGGCCACCACCCCCGCGTACAGCAGGGCTCGCTGCAGCTGCTCGAGGAACACCTCTTGACCCCGCGCCCCGAGGCCCATGGCCACGGAACCTGCAGGGGTGCCCGCGGCGGGACCGCCCGCATGCGAGCCAGACGCGTCCCGCAAGACGCCCGGTTCCGCCAAGGCGCGCGGAATGCGGTCCGCTGCCTCGCGGTAACTCAGCAACCCGGTGATCGCCACCGACGTCACCGCGACGGCGGCGAACGCCAGGATCAGGCGACTCACGAGGCTCACGCCTGCACCTTGTAGCCCACCCCGCGCACCGTCACGAGCTGATCCCGGCAGCCCCCCAAACGGTGCCGAAGGTTCTTCACGTGCGCATCGATCACCCGCTCGTCCGCCCAACTCCCCTCGAGCGCGTCGAGCAACTCCATGCGGGTGAAGGCGCGCCCGGGGGCTTCGAGCAGCGTGGCGAGGATGTGGAACTGCGCGCGACTCACCTCGATGGCCTCCCCGCGGCAACGCACCTCCGCCGCCTCGTGGTCCACCTCGAGGTCACCCACGGCATGGTGCCTCGGCGCGCGCACGCGTCCCTGCGCTCGCCTAAGCACCGCGTGCAACCGGGCGACCACCTCGCGGGGACTGAACGGCTTGCTGACGTAGTCGTCCGCACCGAGCTCGAGGCCGCGCAGGCGGTCCTCCTCCTCCACCTTCGCGGTCACCATCACGATCGGCACGTCCGACTCGGCGCGAATGCGTCGCGCCACCTCGAGCCCGTCCGGCTCGGGAATCATCAAGTCCAACAGGATCAAGTCCGGGTCGGCTGCGCGCCACAACTCGAGTGCGCGCTTGCCATCGCCCGCCCGCTCCACGCGAAACCCGTCGGCGCGCAGGTACCGCTCGAGGACGTCGGCGATTCGCGCTTCATCCTCCACGATCAAAATTCGCTCACCGGCCATGTCGCCTCCATCGTACGGCGGCGGTGCGCCGGATCGCGTCCGACGCACCGCTCGCCCTAGCCGCGGGGGAGTCCGTTACCGGCCGGATCCCTTACCGCCATGCCCGTGGTTTGCCTGTCCGTGGTTTGCCTGTCCGTGGTTTGCCTGGCCTTGGCTCGCTTGTGCTTGGCCAGCCTGTGCGTGCCCGCCGCGTCCCTTACCGCCCTGCGCCTGGCTGCCCTTTGCCTGGTTGCCCTGTGTTTGGGTGCCCTGCGCTTGAGCGCCCTGTGCTTGGGCGTTTTGCGCATGCTGCGCGGCACGTGCAGGCTGCATCGCTTCGGTCTGGCCGGTGCCCGGCTCGTGAAGTTGCTGGTGAATGCGTTCGCCTTGCGTCGATGCGTCGGCTCCGCCGTGGCGCGCACCCTGATTCATCATGCCCGCTGGCTGTGCCTGCGCGGCGGGTCCGGCCTGACCACGCCCCATGGTGGCCGCGCGGCCCATCTGGGTGGCGGGTTGCGTCGCCGCGCCCATGGCGGCATCCTCCTGGTGCAGCTGCCGCATGGCTTGCGCCGTCGCGCGAATGGGATCGACCGCGGGGTCGTGGCCCAGCGTCGGGTCCTGGACCTGGCGTTGCGCCATGGCGCGCACCTGCGTCGCGGTGGCGCCGTCCGTCGTGCCGGGCGTCTGCGCGAAGCTGAGGGCGGTCGTGAAGGCGAGAGCGGTGGTTGCGATGATGAGGGGGGTGATCCGTGTCATGAGCATTCCTCCTTCGGAATCTTCGGGAAGAGTTCGTCTCTTCCTGATGACCGAAGGGTAGGTCGGGCTTTGTGAACGTTGTACGAATGCGTGCGGTGTCGTCAGCGGCGCGCGTCGTACCAGCCCCGTCGCACCGCGAGCCCGTCGAACACGAGCGTCGCGAACGGCGGAATGGTCGATAGGAAGCCCCACACGAAGCGCGAGAATGGCCAACCCCGCCCCAGGGCGACGAGGAAGCCGAGTGCGAGGTAGGCGATCACGAGACCGCCGTGCACGCTACCGAACCAGAAGACCAACTGATCACCCAGCGCGTAGTACTGCGTGAAGATGCGTTCGAGCGCCATGCCTGTCAGTAGCCCGGTCCACGACACTGCCTCGAGGTGCGCAATCGTGCGGAACGCGTTCAGGAGCGCTGGATGGGTCAACGATGCGGTCACGACCGGCAACCTAGCACGACGATTGGGGATGCGGCGTCAGCCGTCCGCCGGTCCCAGCCCGGTCGAAATCCGGCTGCGTGAGGGCGCGACGCGACGGGTCAACCTGGCAGGTCGACCTGCACCCCGTCGAGGAACAGCGTGGGGGATCGCACCACCGCATCGGCGTGGTACCCCACGTCGTTCCCCCCGCCGAAGGTCACGTCGTTGCCCACGGCGACGTGCACCGTTCCGGTCACCTTCTCGTCGAGCAGCGTGTTGCCCTGCAAGCGGGTCGTCTCGTTCATGCCGAGGCCAAGCTCGGCCAGGCGCCGCGCGCCGGGTCCGTGCCGTTCGAGGATCGTATCGAGCTCGCTTGCCCGTTCTCCTTCCACGGCTACGATTGCGCCCGCCTCGTAATGCACCGTCAGGGGGGATGCAAGCAAGCCCAGGCCCGGCCAGCTCCCGTCCACGACCAGGATGCCGTGGCCGGTGTCGTCGTCGATGCCGCAGGCGGCCTCGCCCGCTGGCAGGTTCCCCACCATCCCCGCAGCGTGGTACTGCCCCGTTTCCTTCAGGCCTTCCTGGTGTGCGATGCCGAACGTCAGGTCGCTGCCCGCGTCGCTCGTGATGCGCACCTCGCGTGCCGCATCGAGCAGGCGTGCGTACCGTGTGGCGCGCGCCGCAATCACGTCGTAGTCGGCGAGCAGGCCCTCGACCAGTTGCGCCTCGGTGAGCGCCGCGTTCGTGGCGATGCGTGCACCCGCCGCCGCCGCGCCGCGCACGCCATCGGTGTGCGTGTACGACCGCTTCGTGCTGATCAGCGCTGCGTTCGTCTCCTGCAGCGCGCGCGCCATGCGCTCCGGCAGTTCGTAGTCGTTCTCCTCCTCGAGCGCGAAGTGCACCACCTCCACCCCGAATTCGGGCGCGACGGATGCGATGGCCGCACGTAGGGCATCGCGACCCGGCGCGAGGACGAGGGTGAGCCGTTCGCCTGGCTCCAGGGCGAAATTGGCGGTGATCAGGTTGCGGGCTGCTTGCGTGACGTTCGACATGACGCGAACCTCCGTTTCGGGATATCGTAAGGAAAGGTCAATTCATTGAACAACCGTCCGGTGGCGCGGCCACCACGCCCCTTCGGGAGACGCCCAGAAATGCCCGACCCGCACCTTGGACAACGCCTCCGAGCCGTACGCCACGCCCGAGGACAAACCCTCGCCGAGGTCGCCACCCTCGCGGGCCTCTCGCGCTCGTTCCTCTCCATGCTCGAAAACGGCAAGACGAACGTCAGCGCCGCCAAACTGCAACGCCTCGTCCAGGTCTACGACCTCACCCTCGACGACGTCCTCCCCAGCGAAACGAGCCGCAGCCTCGCCCAGATCGTCCGCGCCGGCGAAGGCGCCAAGCTGCAAGGATTCGGCAGCGGCGTCGAAGCCCGCCTCCTCGTACGCGACATGCACCGCCGCGTCCAACCCGTCCGACTCACCCTCGCCCCCGGCGCAAGCCACCGCAACGATCGCGGACATGCCGGCGAGGAGTTCCTCATGGTGCTGCGCGGCGCCATCCTCTTCGACCTCGACGATGCCCCCAGCGAACGGCTCGAGGAGGGAGACAGCGTCTTCTACCCCTCCGCCCTGTCGCACGCCTACCAAAACCCCGGCGAGGTCGAGGCGGTCCTGCTCACCATCAGCGTGCCCAACACCTGGTCTCACTTCTGACCCTCCGCCCACGCGGCCGCCGGGCGTTCCACCGCCACGCGGGACGGTACCGACCGCGTCACCCCGCGCGCCTGCGCCAGGGCCACGCCGGCAAGCAGCATCACCACGCCCAACCACTGCCACGGCGTGTGACGCTCCCCGAAGATCAGCGCACCCCACAACACCGTCAGCATCGGCTGCAACAACAACAGCACCCCCACCTCCAGCGTCGGCAGGGCGCGCAATGCCGGGGAGATTGCC
>CAJXWR010000052.1 GCA_913062675.1 uncultured Trueperaceae bacterium | reverse complement strand
TCGACGTGGATGCCGAGGCGACCTCCACACCGGGCGGGTCGAGCGGATTCGTTCTCGATCTCGATCCGGTCCTGTCCTCCGATGCGATCCTCTCGATTCCAGCGAGCGACACGCGTGGTGCGGTGGAGCGACCGTTGACCGATGCGGAGTTGACGAGTCTCGTGACGCTGCGACGACTCGACGTGGGGAGTGACGTGCTGGGTGGCAACCTGGCGGCATCCGTCGCGACGGGCGCGCTCGATAGCGCCATCGAGGGTGTGCTGTTCGGCGAGTTGCAGGACGCCTTCGCCACCGCCCTGGGGGTGGACGTCCTGGAGATTCGTACGACCCCGCTGAGCACCGTCTTGCGTGGCGAGGAGGAGGGCTTCGGCGTGTCCTTGCGGCTGGGCGGGTACGTGAGTGACGGCCTGTTCGCGAGTTACGAGGTGGGGCGGTACGCCGAATCGGCAGACGTGCAGGCGTTGAGCAACACGTTTGCCTTGCGGTACCAGTTGGGTCCGGTCGGCTTCGACCTCTCCACGCGCCTGGACATTGCCGAGGGCGGCGCCACGCCCGCGAGTCGTGCCGACGCGACCATCCGGTACGACGTGACGCCCGCCTTCGGTGTGGAGGCGGGCGCCAGGGTCGGCAGTACGGAGAGCGAAGCGCGGTTCGGTGTGACGCTGCGCTGGTGAGGGCGCGGGTTAGGGTGCGCGGCTCGCCATCTCGGAAGCGAGCGTCTCGACGGCCACGCGAAGCGCAGGGTCGCTGGCGAGATCGACGATGGCTTCCCCTTGCACCGGGCTGATCTCGGGGCGGGGACCCACCGTGATGAACTCGAAGTCACCCTCGTCGTTGGCGGTGGCGGAACCCACGGCTTCCCCGTCGATCACGATTTCGATGACTTGCCCCGGGTCGGCGCCTTGTCCCTCCACGCGAATCGTGTTGGGGTAGCGCGCGTCATCGGCGTACACGTCGGGCGTGATGCCCTGCTGCGCGATGGTGATGCGCGCTGGCGTCAACCATTCGAACGAGGTGAAGGCGAGTTGACCGCCATCGGCGAGCGACAGGACGCTCTGCGCGACGCCCTTGCCGTACGTGGGTTCCCCCACGACGAGGGCGCGTCCGTTCTCCTGGAGGGCGCCCGCCACGATTTCCGATGCGGATGCGCTGTTCTTGTTGACGAGCACGACCATGGGAAGGTCGGTCCCGGCGGGGTCGGCGCTGGCGATGCGTTGCGTCACGCCGCGCGCGCGCTGGAACACGATGTCACCCTCGCGAAGGAACTCGTCGGCCACGAGGATGCCTTGCGTGAGGAGGCCACCCGGGTTGTCGCGCAGGTCGAGCACGAGGGACGTGGCGCCCGATGCTTGGAGTTCGGCGAGCTCTTCGACGAGTTGGTCGTACACGCGTTGGCTGCCGAACTGGTTGATCGTCACGTACCCCACGTCACCGGGCAGCATGGTGCTCGCCACGTCGATGATTTCGATGGTGGATCGCTCGATGCGGAAGGTGACCGGTTCCGCCTCCCCGGGTCGCTGCATCACGAGCTCCACGATGGTGCCGCCGGGGCCGCGCACGAGGTCGACGACGTCGCTGGTGGTCTTGTCGCGCACGTTGACGCCATCCACCTCGAGGAACACGTCCCCGCGCTGCACGCCCGCCTGGGAGGCTGGGCCGCCAGCGTAGACCTGCAGAATCTCGACGCCTTCACCCGTTTGCCGGTCGAGGGGCGTCAAGACGGCGCCGATGCCTTCGAACGAACCGGTACGGTCTTGCGCCTCGCGCGCAGCGTCTCGGGGTTGCAGATAGTAGGAGAAGGGGTCATCGAGCGCTTCGAGCATGCCTTCGATGGCGCCCCGGAGGATCGCTTCGTCATCCACCTCGTCGAGGTAGTTCGACTTGAGGGCCCCGTACGTCTGAATGAGGGCCTGCCCGGTCGGGTCGTTCATGAGTTCGTTGCCGAAATCGCGGCCGAACTGGGCCCACGCGACCGTCGCGGCGAGGGCAAGGGTGGTGACGAGGATCAAGAATTTTCTGTTCATCGCTTCTCCAGGGGGTACGCCATGGGTGCAAGGTTAGCGGAAACCCGCGCGCGAAACGGTAAGCGCGCCAACCGGTCGAGAGTGGGCTGGGTACACTCGCTCCATGCGCATCCTCTTCGCGAGTGCCGAGGTGTACCCGTTCAGCAAGACGGGTGGCTTGGCGGACGTGGCGGGTGCTTTACCGAAAGCGCTGGTCGCGGCCGGACACGAGGTGCTCGTGGTGAGTCCTTGGTACCGCACGCTTCAGGCCGATCCGGCGCCCTTGTGGATTGGGGACGTGGACGTCCCGTTCGATGGGGGTTTCGAACCGGTGGGGGTCGGCACCCTGGAGGTGGACGGGGTCCGCTTCGCGTTCGTGGGTCACGCGTCGTTTCAGCGGGATGCGCTGTATGGCTTCGCCGACGACGTGCAACGCTTCGCGCGCTTCACGCGCGCCATCGCGCCGGCGGCCCACCGGGTGGGGTTCATGCCGGACGTGGTGCATGCGCACGATTGGCACGCGGCGTACCTGCCCCTGATCCTGCGGCACGGCTGGCACCTTCCCGATGGTTGGCCTGGAATGCCGAGCGTCTACACGATTCACAATTTGCAGCACCAGGGGGTTTCTCCGTTGGAGGCCACCGTTCATTGGTTAAGGCTGCCCCGCTCGGCGCTCGAGACGGGCATGCAGCACTTTGGAAGCGCGAACGCCATGCAAGCGGGGTTGGACTTGGCGACACGCGTGACCACGGTGTCGCCAACCTACGCCGAGGAGATTCAGCGACCCGAGTTCGGGTTCGGGCTCGATGGCACGCTGCGCCACGTCGCCTGGAAGTTGCGGGGCATCGTGAACGGCATCGACGAGACCGTTTGGAACCCATCCACTGATCCGTGGTTGCCGGCCCCCTTCGACGTGGGTGACCTGTCCGGGAAGGCCGTGGCGCGCACCGCGCTGCTCGAGGAGCTTGGTTTGCGGGATGGAGGTCCCGTTCTGGCGGCGGTATCGCGCTTCGCGGAGCAGAAGGGCATCGACCTGCTCCTCGACGCCGCGGATGACCTGGTCGGTGAGGGCTGGCGACTCGCCTTGCTGGGTTCGGGAGAAGCGGCGCTGGAGACGTCGGCCATGGCGCTTGCCGCGCGCCATCCAGGCCAGGTGGCCGTCCGCCTTGGGTACGACGAACCCTTGGCGCATCGAATCTACGGTGGCGCGGACGCCTTCGCGATTCCGAGCCGTTTCGAACCGTGCGGCCTGACGCAGATGATTGCCATGCGGTACGGCACGATTCCTATTGCGCGGGCGACCGGGGGTCTCGCGGACACGATTCGACCTGGCGTGACGGGGTTCCTGTTCGCCGATGCGCAGCCGGGTGCGTTGCACGCTGCGGCGCGTGAAGCCAAAGCGTCGTTCGACGATGACGAGGTGCTGGGCATGCGGCAGGCGGGGATGCGGACGTCGTTCGACTGGTCGAAGTCCGCGGAGGCGTACGTGCAGGTGTACCGGGACGCGGTGGCCGGGTGAGGGGGAGGGAGAATGACATGACGCACGATGACGGTGTAGGTCAAGAAGGGTCGGGTGACGTGGAGACGCGCCCGGTGGATGCTGCGCAGGTGGATTGGCTCGCGCTGGTGCAGGCGGGACGGTTCGGGGAGGCGATGCAGGCGCTGCGCATGGTGCGCGCCGTTGGGGGACCGGCAGGCACCGAGCCCGCCGTTGCGACCGATGACGTGGATCTCGATGCCGTTGCAGCCCTCGCCGATCTCGAGGCGTCGTTGCTTGGCAAGGACTGGCGTGGGGTGGAGCGAAAGCTCGATGGCTTGCCGGATGAGGTGCGCGATCGATGGGCCGCCTGGCTCCCGGCGATGGACGTCGAACGGCACGTGCGTGCACTCGCCGAGAGTGGAGCCGCGCTCGACGCCCGCAACCCCGATGAGGCGGAACCGGTCCTCGATGGGCTCGAGGATTCGCCCCTCGCTTCGCTCGAGGCGGAACGCGCCGCGCAGTGGGGCACGCTTTCGCTCATGCGGGGGGAGGACGAGGCGGCACGCGCCGCGTTCGAACGTGCGCTCGAACGCAATGCGAAGCACCTTCGTGCGCTCGTGAACCTAGGCAACGTGTTCCTCGAACAGGGTGCGGTGGATGAGGCCATCGAGCGGTACGAAGCGGCTCTCTCCGTGGATGAGGAGTACGCCAGTGCCTTGCACAATCTTGGGGTGGCGTACCGGCGCGCGGGTCAGGTCGGCAAGAGCGTGCGTACGCTTCGGCGTGCGGCCAGCGCGCAACGAAAACGCGACGTGCAGGAGGCACGCCGCGTGGTGACGCAGCGGAGTGGGGGGCGTCAACCGCGCCCCTGGCGCTGGTTGGCCATCCTCGCGGTCGGTACGGCCCTCGTCGCGTGGTTCGTGACGCGCTGAGGCGCGACTCAGTTGGCCTCGCCGTGCGGACCGCGTAACGCCCGCGCAACTTCGCTCAGGATCGCGTCGACGGTACTCGGCGAGACGTCGATGCGATCCTCCATCGCCTCTTCGAGAACGAGGTCGACGGCGGCGAGCACTTCGGGGTCGTCGCAGCGGACGATGCGCGCCAGGATTCGCTTCTTGAGCATGAGCGTACGCTCGTTCACGCTGCAAACGTTAGCGTGATGCGCGTCCCGTCTTCCATGACGCGCATCACGATTTCGGAGCTACTCCACCGTCACGCTCTTGGCGAGGTTGCGGGGTTGATCGACGTCCCGACCCAACCGGACGGCGGTCTCGTACGCGAGGAGTTGCATCGGTACGGCAAGCAGCATGGGGGACAGGAGTTCACTGGTGCGCGGCACCGTCAAGATCACGTCGGCATGGCTCGCGATGGCCTCGTCACCGTCACTGGCGATGGCGAGGACGCGCCCATCACGCGCCCGCACTTCCTGGAGGTTCGAGAGGGTCTTGGCGTGGAGGCGGCCTTCGGGCGCAAGTGCGACGACGGGCGTGGCGGCATCGATGAGGGCGATGGGGCCATGCTTCATCTCCCCCGTTGGGTACGCCTCGGCATGCAGGTACGTGATCTCCTTGAGTTTGAGGGCGCCTTCGAAGGCCGAGGCGACGTTCACGCCCCGCCCAAGGTACAGCACGCCCCGCGCGTCATCGAGCAGGGGGACGGCGTCCTGCACCGCCGGGCGACGCTGCAACACCTCCTCCACCCGAGCGGGCGCGGTCCGGAGTTCCTCGATCCACGCTTTGGCGCGCTCCGCGTCGAGGGCGCCGCGGGTGCGACCGACCCAGACGGCGAGGAGCGCGAAAGCGGCAAGCATGGCGAGGTACGCCTTGGTGCTCGCCACGCCAATCTCGGGTCCTGCATGGATGTAGAGGATGTCGTCCACCTCACGGGCGATCGAGGAACCTCGGACGTTCAGAATGGCGAGCGTCTTCGCGCCCGCCCGCTTGGCTTCGCGGACCGCTTCGAGCGTGTCGATCGTCTCGCCGGATTGACTGACGGCCACCACGAGGGTGCGTTCGTCGAGGATGGGCTCGGCGTAGCGGAACTCGCTGGCGACCTGCACCTCGCATGGGATACGAGCCAGGCGCTCGAGGAACGCCTCCCCGACCATTCCGGCGTACGAGGCGGTGCCCGCGGCAACCACCACGATGCGGTCGAACGTTGCGGGGTCGAGCGTGAGGTCGAGCGTGACGTCGTCCCCAGCCTCGTTGAAGCGTTCTGCGAGCGTGTTTTGCAGGACGGTGGGTTGCTCGTAGATCTCCTTGAGCATGTAGTGCGGCCAGCCGCCCTTGTCCGCCGCGTCGGCGTCCCAGTCGATGACGTCCACGTCGAGGGATCGCTCGGCACCGTCGGGTCCGTACAGCGTGACGGCCGTTTCGTTGACGACGGCGACCTCCCCGTCGCTTAGGTAGACCACGCGGTCGGTGTAGGGCAGGAGCGCGCTGACGTCACTGGCGATGAACTGCTCGCCGTCCCCCAGGCCGATGACGAGGGGACTCGTGGCGCGTGCGACGACGATACCTTCGCCTTCGGCGTGCGCCACGACGAGTGCGTAGGCGCCCTCCACCTGCTTCAGGGCCTCTTGCACGGCCGTCAGGAGGTCGCCTTCGTCATGCTCCTCGATGAGGTGCACGAGCGTCTCGCTGTCGGTCTCGCTCGTGAAGACGTGACCGAGCGCCTCGAGTCGGTTGCGGAGCTCCGCATGGTTTTCGATGATGCCGTTGTGAACGAGGGCGAGGCGACCATCTTCACTGACGTGGGGATGCGCATTCTCGTTGGTGGGGCGGCCGTGCGTCGCCCAGCGGGTGTGTCCGACGGCACGGTGACCGGGCAAGTGTTGTTCCGCCATGGCGCTTTGCAGGTTGGCGAGCTTACCGGCGCGTTTGAGGGTGGTGGTGGTGCCGGCGTCGAAACTGACGATGCCGGCGGAGTCGTAGCCGCGGTACTCGAGTCGCGTCAGGCCGTCGAGGACGACGCTGGCCGCGTCACGGGGACCGACGTAGGACGTGATGCCACACATGGGGTTCCTCCATGGTCGCGATGGGTTTGGGGCCTCGTGTCGGCGTGCCGGGGGCGAGTCCGGCGTGATGTGTGGGATCGGGAACCTTCATGCGAGCGAGCGATCCGCGTCTCGGGAGGGGCCCGCAGACACCTTCGCGTTTTCGGGCGGTTCGCCTCTCGGCGACGCCCTATCCCTCACCGCTCAAATCCTTGGGGAGCGGGGGGCCCTCCACCTCGTCACCGGCGCATGGCCGGGCTTGCGCTACCTCGCGGTTCTAGCTTCGTGCGCCTGCGACCTCCCCTCTACGCCCAGGGTTCCCCGATGATGAGCCAGTCGTGAAGCCTGGAGGCGACCGGTTTGGGGAGGACGAGCGTATCGCTGCTCATGGCGAGCAGCGGTGCGAACAGTATGTCGCGTCCCGCCTGGAGGAACCATGAACTTTGCACCATTCCCCCTGCAAAGCCGGTCACCATGCGTGGCGGGTAATCCACCTGGTTGGGGTCGAGTGCGCTGCGTTCGATGGGAAGCGCGGTGCTGAGCGTGAGGACGACGACGAGGCCCAGCAGGGCGCCCGCGGCGAACCCTGCGGTTCGCCCGATGGGATCGCGTCCACGGCGTGTGGACCGCACGAGCCGCGCGCCGTACAGGAGGCCCGCGCCGAGGAGGACGGTCGCGAGGACGGCGAGGAGGGGTGACACGTGGTTGAGGCGCAGCAGGGGACCCAGCGCGAGCATGGCACCGAGCGCAAGGAAGGTGCCCTCGCGTGCGCGACTCGCGACGAAGGAAGCGGTCACGCCAACGAGCGCTGCGAACACCAGGTCGAGGAGCATGATGGAATGCTACCGCGCGCGTTGGTTGTCGCGACTCACTGGCGGATGCGATACCCGGCCGTCTCGACCGCCCGAATGACGTTTGCGAGGTCCTCGTCGACCTCCTCGTCGCGCAGGGCGCGCTCCGCATCGCGCCAACGGAGGCGAAGCGCGACGCTGCGCTCTTCCTCGGCGAGGGGCGGTCCCTGGTACACGTCGAAGGCGAACAGCGTGTCGAGCCGGTCGCCTGCCGCGCCACGCGCGAGGTGGGCGAGCGTTTCATACGTCACGTCGCGGGGCGCCACGATGGCCACGTCGCGCTCGGCGTACGGTTGCCTTGCGACGTCCTGCACGGTGAGTCGCCGCGCGGCAAGGGGAAGGTCGATCTCGGCGAGGTACACCTCACCCAGTTCGTACGCGGCTGCCACCTCCGGGTGGAGGCGGCCGGCGAAGCCGATGGGCTTCCCGTCCCACACGACGCGCGCGGCGACGCCAGGGTGCAGCATGGGCGCCTCCTCCGCCGTGGCCGGTTCGAATGCGAACGCGACGTTGCGGCGCTCGGCCAGCTCGCTGAGGAGCCCCTTGAGGCGCCACACGTCCATGGGCACGTCGGGACGCCAACCGCTACGCTCCACCGCGCCGGATTGCAGGATGGCCAGCCGTTCGCGTTCGGGTTCGAGGAACACGCGACCCACCTCGAACAGTGCCAGGGCGGGAGCCCCGCGGTTCGTGACGGCAGCATTGAGGAGGCCTGGGTAGAGGGCGGTGCGAAGGCACGCGCGCTCGATGCCTTGCGGGTTGGCGAGGCGGACGCGCGCTTCGGGCGCACGCGCACGGGCGAGCTCCGCATCCCCGGTGAACACGTAGTGGATCGTCTCGTGCAGTCCCGCAGCTGCGAGTTCGTCGCGCAACGCGCGGTGCGTGGGGTCGCTGCGGGGTGGCGTGAACGTCATGTCGGGGCGCGTACTGCCAATGTGCTCGTACCCGTGGAGGCGCGCCACCTCCTCGACGAGGTCCTCCTCGATCGTCAGGTCGAAACGCCAGGTGGGGGGCGTGACCGTCCAGTCGTCGTCGCCATTGAGCTGCACGGTGCAACCGAGTGCTTCGAGGTACCGCTGCTGCGCATCGAGCGGCACGTCGAACGCCATGAGGAACGCGACGCGGGAAGGCCGGAAGCGGATGGAGGGCCGCGTGAGGCCCGACCCGGCGTGCGTGGTGGCTGGGTGCACCGTGCCGCCCGCCACGTCCGCAATGAGGCTCGCGGCGTACGCCGCGGCGCGGGGTTGCAGCTCGGGGTCGACGCCGCGTTCGAAGCGCACGTGCGCATCGGTGTGCAATCCGTGTCGTTTGGCGGTCACGCGGACGGTGACGGGATTGAAGTACGCCACTTCGAGCGCAACGGTGGTCGTATCGTCGCGCACGCTGTCGTGGAGTCCCCCCATCACGCCTGCCAGGCCGATGGCCTTGGAGGCACCCGATGCATCGTCGGTGGCGATGACCAGGTCGCGTTCGTGAAGGGCGTAGGTTTCGCCGTCGAGCAGTTCGACAGCCTCGTCCGCGTGGGCGCGCCGCACGTGCAGGTGGCCCTCGTGCAGGACGCGAGCGTCATACGCATGCGAGGGTTGCCCCAGCGCGAAGGTGACGTAGTTGGTGACGTCGACGACGTTGTTGCGGGGACGGAGGCCGAGGAGGGCGAGGTGGCGTTGCAGCCAAAGCGGGCTTGGGGCGACGTGTACGTCGTCGATGCGTTGCAGCACGAGCCTCGGGCAGCCTTCCTCGTCGGCGAGGGAGACGGTGAGCCCATCGTCGCCCTGCTCGTCCCCGCGAGGTGCAGCCTCGCTCGGGTCGTGAAGCGGCTGCCCGAGCTTGGCAGCCACGTCCCTCGCCACCCCGAGCAGGCTGAACGCGTCCGCTCGGTTGGGCGTCAATTCGAGTTCGAGGATCACGTCGGCGGGCCACGCCTCGTCGAGGCGAGCACCGGGCACGACGTCGAGTCCGTACTCGACGATGCCGCGCGCGTCGTCGTACACGCCGAGCTCCTTGGCACTGCAAAGCATGCCGTCGCTCTCGACGCCCATGACGCTGCGGGATTCGACCGTCATGCCGATGGCGGGCAGGTGGGTACCGGGGAGGGCGAGGGCGGTTCGGACGCCGACGCGAGCGTTGGGAGCGCCACACACGACGGTGCGGCGGGTCTTCCCGTCGTCGACGACGGTACGCGTGAGGTGATCGGAACCCTCGATGGGTTCCGCCTCCACGATTTCAGCAGCGATCACGCCCGCCGGAATGCCGGGTTGGTCGTGTACGGCTTCGACGGCGAGTCCGAGGCCGGCAAGCAGGTCGGCAAGCTCGGCGGGTTCGGGCAGCGGATCGACGAACTGCCGAAGGAGCGAGAGGGGGACGTTCACAATGCGCCTCGGAACTGCCGCAGGACCCGCAGGTCACTCTGGTAGAACCAACGGATGTCGGGCACGCCGTAGGGCACCATGGCGAGGCGTTCGATGCCGAAACCGAAGGCGAATCCGGTCACGTTCTCGTACCCTGCCGCCTTGAAGACGTTGGGGTGGACCATGCCGCAACCGCCCAGTTCGAGCCACTCCTCGCGCCCCGTCTTGGGGTGCGTCCACCAAATGGCGAACTCGGCCCCCGGTTCGACGAAGGGAAAGAAGGAGGGTTGCAGTCGCGTGCGGGTGCCTTCACCGAAGAGGGCGTCCGCCATTTCCTGGATGGCGCCTCGCAGGTCGGCCATGGTGATGCGCTCGCCGACCACAAGCGCTTCGAGTTGATGGAATTGCGCCTCGTGCGTCGCGTCGACCGCCTCGTTGCGGAACACCTTGCCGGGCACGACGACCTTGAAGGGCGGTTCGTGCGTCTCCATGTAGCGGACTTGCATGGGACTCGTGTGGGTCCGGAGGAGTCGACCGTCCTCGGTCCAGAAGGTGTCCTGCTCATCGCGGGCGGGATGCTCGGGCGGGAAGTTCAAGGCTTCGAAGTTGTAGTGATCGGTTTCGAGCTCGGGACCGGTCACGACCTCGTAGCCGAGACTGGCGAACACGTCGAGGAGACGGTTCGTGACCTTCGTGAGAAGGTGCACGCCGCCGCTCGATCCTTGCGCCGCGGGGAGGGTCACGTCGACACGCTCGGCAGCGAGGGCGCGGGCCAGTTCAAGGCGAGCGAGTTCCTCCTTGCGCGCCTCGACGAGCGCCTCGACCTGCTGCTTGACCACGTTGATTTCGCGTCCTGCTTCGCGACGCGCATCGGGGTCGAGCGTGGCGAGGCCCTTGAGTTCGAGCGTGATCCGCCCCTTTTTGCCGAGCCAACGCACGCGCACATCCTGCAGGGCGCGGGCGTCCTCGGCAGCCTGAATCTCGGCACGAGCTTCGTCGATCATCGTTCCTCCTGGCGACGAGCGTATCGACCAACCCACCCGACTCCCCATGAAAAATGCCGCGCTTGGCGGGCAGCGCGGCGTGCGACGCGAGAAGCGCGCCGCTCAACGAAAAAAGAAGGGGACGTCCGGTCGGCCGGGATGCGTCACGCGTCGTACCGTACCGCCGGGTCGGGCGACCGTCAAGCGTTGTGCCCGACGCGCAAGCGCGGTGTCAGGAGGGCGTTTCGTTCGACGCGCGCGCCTCGACCCAGGCGTCCTCACCATCGAACACGTCACAAAACCAGTGACCGAGGTAGGGAAGCGGGTCGGCGAGCAGGTGGGGTGGCAGGCGACCTGCAGGCCACGCCTCGGCATCGGCCTGCGTGTCGAACGGCCCCACGAGGGCGACCTCACCGTTCCACGCGGCGGGTGCAATGGGGAGCATAAGTTCGCGACGCTCACCGTGCGGGTCGCGCACCGTGCGGAAGAAGGCAAGGTGATCGCGGTACGCATCGCTGGCGACGAGATGCGCGGCAGCCTCGTCGAACCGTTCCTGCTCCTCGGGCGTGAGGGGCGGGAAGGCGAGAAGTCGTTCGGCGGGATGCCCGGGGACGCGGTACACGTGCCGCGTCGCGTCGCCCGGCATGAGGTCGCGCGCGGCCTCCACCAGTTCCGGGGATACGCGGACGAACGCTTCGGCATTGAGCATGCGGTACTCGTCCGGCGCCTCTCGCTTCAACCGTTCGAGGTTCAAGCCGGCAGCCTCGGCGCGCAGGCGCGCCGTATCGCTGGGTTCGTGCGCCTCGAGGTCGACAGGCACGTCAGGCATGCTGCATCACCATGGCGGGTCGTTCGGGGTGCGTGCGCGCCACGGCCTCACGGAACCGTTCCGGAAGGTCGGGTGCGTCGAGGAGCTCGGCAAGTGCCGTCATGAGGCGCTGGTAGTGCCATGGATGGGCGCTCTCCCCCATCAGCCCGAGTCGCCAGATCTTTCCGGCGGTGGGGCCCAAGCCCCCCGCGAGGCTGACGTGATGCTGGTTCCGGAGTTCGTCGCGCACCGCGGCGTCGTCGAGACCTTCGGGCAGCGTCATGGCGAGGACGGAGGGCAGGCGGTGAGGGGCGGCGACGGCGGGGGTGAAACCGAGCGGCTCGAGCGTCTGCACGATGGCGCGTTCGAGTCGCGCGACGCGCGCCGCACGCACGTCGAGACCCTCCTCGAGCGCAGCGCGGATCGCTTCCCCGGTCGCCCAGTGGAGCTGGACGGGGACGGTGTGGTGGTACGCGCGGGGACCGTCGGGGTTCCAGTAGGCCTGCATGCCGACCGCATCGGCGTACCAGGTGACGACGGGCGTTTCGCGTTGCGCAATCCTCTCCATGGCGCGACGGCTGTACACGACGGGCGCAAGCCCGGGCGGTGCGGAGAGGCACTTCTGCGAGCCGGTGTAGGCGTAATCGATGCCCCAGCCGGCCATGTCGAACGGCATCATCCCCACGGTGGTGACGGCGTCGACGGTGAACAGCGTGTCGCGTCCTTGCATGCGCGCGGCCAGCTCGGGGACCGGGTTGATGACGCCGGTACTCGTCTCCCCATGCACGACCGCAAGCACCGCGGGGTCGACCTGATCGACGCTCGCCATCACGGCATCGACGTCGATGGGCTCACCCAAGGGCGCGCGCACGACGTGCACCGCGGCTCCCAAGCGCTCACCCATGGTGACCATGCGTTCGCCGAACACGCCGTTGCTCGCCACGACGAGGCGTTGCCCTGGTTCGAGCAGGTTCGCAAGACCCGCCTCCATGCCCAGCGAACCGGTACCCGACAGGAGACTTGCGAAGGCGTCCGGAGCCGCCCCGTACAGCTCGAGCAGGTCAGCGACGATGCGATCGTTCGCCGCGAAAACGTCGGGATCCATGTGGCCACGCATGGGCCACTGCATGGCTGCCAGCGCACGCGGGTGGATCGGGGTGGGTCCCGGCGTGAGCAGCAGTACGTCACCAGTGGGTCGCATGGTCTCCTCCAGACCGCCGACGGGCCGAGCCGAGGGGTACGCGCTTCACGACCCCAAAAAAACGACGACCCTTCAGGTGAGGGTCATCGACGAAGCGACACGCAAGGGACGCGCGCCGCGGGCTAGCTAGCTCGTGCCGTTACCGACATGGTTGGGAATGTACCCGTTCGACCCGGCCACTGTAAAGGCGCAGGGGCGGGCGACGCCGACGCAGCGCGTCCAGCATCCCTTGTGCTGCACGCGACGAGCGCGGTAGAATCCTCGTTGGACGCCGGGATGGTCGTCCCGCAAGGGTGGGTTTTCAGGCCCGCCTTTTTCCTTGTCGGGACCCATCGCGGTGACGCCCTCGCGAGACGCGAACCCTGGAGGTACTCGTGGACGTTTCCACTGCTGCGCGCGACGTACTCACGCCGCTCGGCTACGAGGTGCTCGAGGTGACCGTGTCGACGAAGGGACGCACGCCGAAGATCCTCGTGCGTATCGACCGTCTCGACGAGGCGGCCGTCACGATCGAGGACGTTCGGAATGCCAGCGAGGCGTTCGGGCTCGAACTCGACCGTCTCGACCCGTTCGACGGGGCGTACGACCTCGAGGTGGAATCACCCGGTTCCAGCCGACCGTTGGTCACCGCGCGCCATTTCGAACGGTTTCACGATTTGCGGGCGAAAGTCCGCACCGACGATCGTGCCTTCACGGGAGTGATTCGCACCGTGCAGGACGATCACGTCACGTTCGAGGTGGACGGGGATACGATCCTCGTTCCCTTGTCGGCAGTTCGCAGCGCCCGTCTGGCCGAGTGGCCTGACGAACCGCGCTGAACAATCGAATAGGAGTTGGACATGAACAAGGAATTCATCGACGCGCTCAACATGATGGCGGCCGAACGCAACCTCGACAAGGAGCAGTTGCTGCTCAGTTTCGAGGAGGCGCTCGAGCACGCCTTCGAACGCAACGTCATGCCCGGGTGCCGCATTGAGGTGGAAATCGATCCCGAATCGGGGGAGATGGAAGTCCTCGAGATTCGTAAGGTCGTCGCGGAACCCAACGAGGAGGAAGAGGAACGCGAGAAGGAAATCCTCCTCGACGAAGCCCTCAAACTCGATCCCGAGGTCGAGGTGGGGATGGAAATGGAGTTCCCGGTCGACCCGGAGAAGTTCACGCGCATCGCGGTGCAAACCTCGAAGCAAATGATCACGCAGAAGATCCGTGAGGCGGAACGCACCCTCGTGTACGAGGAGTACAAGGATCGCGCGGGCGAGATCATCACCGGCGTGGTGAGCCGCGTCGACAACAAGCGCAACGTGTTCGTCGACCTGGGGCGCGGGGAAGCCATCATGCCGCCGCGCGAACAGATTCAGGGCGAGCGGTACATGGTCGGCATGCGCCTCAAGGTGTACGTCGTGAACGTGGAACTCGGGACGCGCGGACCCTCCATCCTCGTGTCACGCGCCGCGGGTGAACTCCTCACGTACCTCATGCGGCAGGAGATCCCCGAGGTGGCCGACGGCACGGTCGAACTCAAGGCCGTGGCACGCGAGGCGGGCGCACGCAGCAAGGTGGCCGTGACGAGCAACAGCCCGAACGTCGATCCGATCGGTGCGTGCATCGGTCATCGCGGAAGCCGGATTCAGGCCGTCACGTCCGAACTGCAACGCGAACGGGTGGACATCATTCAATGGGACGCGAACCCCCGCGAGTTCATTCGCAACGCCCTCTCCCCCGCCAAGGTCGGCACGATCGAGATCGATGCCGAGGAGATGGAGGCGCGCGTCCTCGTCCCCGAGGACCAACTCTCCCTCGCCATCGGCAAGGGCGGTCAAAACGTCCGCCTCGCCGTGAAGCTCACGGGCTACAAGATCGATCTCGAAGCCTCGCAAACCACCAGCGATCTCGATGCGGCCATGCAGGCAGCCGCGACGCGCATGGAGGACCCGTTCGCTGCAGCGGGTGAAGGCGGAACGGGACACGCAGCCTTCGACGCCCTCTTCAGCGGTGAGGGAACCCCAGAGTCCGCGGAGACGGACGAGGCTCCAGCGGAGGCCGAGGACACGGTGGAGGCGGCGACCGAAACGGTCGACGCTTCCGAAGCTGCCGAAACGGTCGACGTGGAGGATTCCGTCGAGCGCGACGAGGAAGCGACCTCCTCGTAAGCATGGCGCCGCGCACGAACCACGTCCCGATGCGTCGCTGCGTCCGTTGCCGCATGTCGGCACCCAAGACGCAGTTGCAGCGCATCGTGCGTGACACGCAAGGTCACTGGCACGTCGATCCGACCGGCCGCACGGCCGGGCGGGGTGCCTGGATCTGCCCGGACTGCGCGGCCCGGGCGAACGAACGAGACTTGAAGCGCGCGTTCCGCGCATCCGCGCCGCACGTCGCGGCCGAACTCGCCGCGCGAACCGTCGCGCAGCCCGCACGGGAGGGATGAATGGCAGCCAAAATTCGTATTTACCAACTCGCCAAGGACCTAGGAATCGAATCGAAGGAACTCATGGCCACGCTCGACGAGATGGGCGTGGAGTACAAGTCGCACGCCAGCTCGCTCGACGACGAAACGGCGGACGCCGTCCGCGAACTGCTTGCCGGAGGCGCTGCAACGCCGAAGCCAACCGCGGAGGAACCTGCCAGCGAACCGGTCAGCGAAGCGGCGAGTGAACCTGCGGCCGCCTCCGCCGAGGACGCGGAGGAACCGGAGGAACCGGCGGCGGCACCCGCCGAACCCGCCAGCGACCCGGAGGTCGAAGCCGAACCCGAGCCTGAGGTCGAGGCCGAACCCGAGCCGGCACCCTCCCGCGATCACCTGCCCCTCCGCGCACCCGTCGTCACCGTCATGGGTCACGTCGATCACGGCAAGACCAGCCTGCTCGACTACATTCGCGAGACGCGCGTCGCGGCAGGCGAAGCGGGCGGCATCACGCAGCACATCGGTGCGTACGTCGCCCAAACCGCGCACGGTCCCATCACCTTCCTCGACACCCCCGGTCACGAGGCGTTCACCACGATCCGGCAGCGGGGCGCCAACGCGACCGACATCGCCGTAATCGTCGTGGCGGCCGACGACAGCATCATGCCGCAGACGCGGGAAGCCATCGCGCACGCCCGGGCGGCCGGCGTGCCCATCAT
>CAJXWR010000051.1 GCA_913062675.1 uncultured Trueperaceae bacterium | reverse complement strand
CCTGCGGCGTCCCGAGGGACGCCGCGCCAAACCTTCGAAGCCAACCTTGCTCAGTGAGCCATCCAGCCCGCATCCGCCTCCACGGTGGCACCGTTGATCATCTTCGATTCATCGAGCGAGAGGAACAGCACGACGTTCGCAATGTCCTCGGGCTGCAACTGACCCGGCGTGACACCGTGCCACTTCCCGAATTGCGCCATGGCCTCCTGATCGATCTTCTCCTGGTTGATCGACTCCATGATGTTCGTCGCCACGGCGCCCACGATGATCGCGTTGCAGCGAATGCCCGCAGGCGCATAGGCGATAGCCGTGTTCTTCGTGAGGCCCACCACGCCATGCTTCGATGCGGTGTACGCCGCACCGGCCGCACCGCCACCCACGCCGGCAGCAGAAGCAACGTTCACGATGGCCCCACCACCGTGCTCCTTCATCCACTGCACGGCCGCGCGCGAGAGCGCCATGGGCGCGTACAGGTTCACGCTCATCACGCGGTGCCAGACCTGGTCTTCCACCTTCGCAACGCCCTCGAAGTTGTCCATGATGCCGGCGTTGTTCACCAGCACGTCGAGACGCCCTTCCCCTTCGGTGGCCTTGGCGATGAGCGCGTTCGCGCCCTCCTTCGTCGAGATGTCCCCCACGAGGGTGACCATCTTTCCGCCCGCGGCCTGCACCTCACTCGCCACAGCTTCGAGGCGCTCGGCATTCACGTCACCACCGATGATCGTGGCGCCTTCCGAGGCGAGCAGCTTGGCGCTCGCGGCCCCCATGCCGGACGCAGCACCGGTAATCACGACGACCTTGCCTGCAAGACGTTGACTCATTTCGTACTCCTCCTACCCGGTTGTCGGGGGTGAGGCCGAACCCACGGCGGCGCCGCGTTTCGCCCTCAAGACGTCGCGGCAGGGTACCGCCCGGCGCATGGGACGGAAGTACCGATGTCGTCCCTCTCGAACGCGTGCCTCACGAGGTTCAGGCGCCGGGACGGAACGAGCGGTAGCGACGCCGCTCCCGCAGCGAGATGTACAGTCCGCTCGCCACGATCACCGCCATGCCGAGCCACGTCGCCGGGTCGGGAAAGTCCCCGAAGAACCAGTACCCCACCGCCGTCGACATGATGATCTCCGCGTATCCGACTGGCGCGAGCCAGGCTGCCGGCGCATGGTCGAACGCCTTGATGATCAGGAAGTGTCCCGTCGCCGCGAACGCGCCCATGGCGATCATCAAGCCCCAATCGCGCAGGGTGGGGGGCACCCACCAAAGGCTCACCACGAGGCTCGAACCGACCGTGCCGACGAGCGCCGTATGGGCGAGCGTGACGAGGGGCGGGTCGCTCCCCGCCAGGCGGCGGGTGATGACCATGTACAGCGCATGCACCGCACCCGCACCCAGAGCCAGGAAGGCGGTGGCACTGAACAGGCCGGAACCGGGACGCAGGAGGATGGCCACCCCGACGAGACCCACGAGGACGGCTACGATCCGGCGCCACCCCACGGGCTCGCGCAGCATCACGGCTGCCAGGACGGTCACGAGGAGCGGCGAGACGAAGAACAAGGCAAGCGAATCGGCGAGCGGAAGGACACGCACGCTGCTGAAGAACAGGACGGTGGCCGACAGGAGGAGGCTGCCGCGGAGGAGTTGCTCGCCCGGCCGGCTCGGCCAAAGCGACCGAAGCCCGAATCGGGAGGCGAGGAGCGGCAACATCACGAGCAGGTGGAAGGTGTAGCGCGCCCATACGACCTGCCCCGTGGGGTACGTGCCCTGCAGGTACTTGGCGAGGCCGTCGAGCAGCGGCATGACGAACATCGCGCCGAGCATCGACACGACCGCGAGGGTGAGGTGAGGCGCTGGAACGCTGCGCGCATCCTGTGCCGTGGTCGCCATCAGGGGAAGGTAGCACGCCGCGAAGTACGAGCGTCGCGGCGCGCCACGAGCACCGGCGCTAGCCTGACGGTAGCGGACGGGGCACGCCCGAAAGGCGATGATGACGAGCGAACCTCGCGAACCGGGAACGGTACAAGCGGTACATGGCGGGGTCATCGACGTGCACTTCGCGTCGTCCCCACCTCCACCCCTGCACACCCTCCTCACCACGGCGGAGGGCGAGGTGCGGCTCGAGGTGCATGCGCACCTCGGCCAAGGGACGGTGCGGTGCCTCGCTGCGACCGACACGCTGGGCGTGGCGCGGGGCGCCCTCGTTTGCGATACGGGAAGCCGTCTTCGGGTGCCGGTCGGACCGGAACTGCTCGGCCGCGTGGTGGACGTGCACGGGGAACCGCTCGACGGCAAGGGACCCATCGACGCTGCCGGACGCCATCCTGCCCTTCGCGAAGCCATGCCGCTCGCGCACCGACGCACCGGCACGGAGGTGCTCGCGACCGGCATCAAGGCAATCGATTTGTTCGCTCCCCTCGAGCGGGGTGGAAAGGCGGGCCTGTTCGGTGGAGCGGGGGTCGGCAAGACCGTTCTCATCAGCGAGTTGATGCACGCCATGGCGACCCGCCATCACGGCGTGAGCCTGTTCTGCGGGATTGGCGAACGGACGCGAGAGGCGGAGGAACTCGTGCGCGACGTGGCGGATGCAGGGGTCGCGGACCATGCCGTGCTCGTCTTCGGACAAATGGCGGAGCCGCCCGGCGCGCGTTTCCGCGTGGGCCATTCGGCCCTCACGATGGCCGAGTGGTTTCGTGACGAGGCGGCACGTGACGTCCTACTGCTCGTCGACAACGTGTACCGCTTCGTGCAGGCGGGTGCCGAGGTCTCGGGCTTGATGGGTCGACCCTCGTCGCGGATGGGGTATCAACCCACGCTCGCCAGTGAACTCGCGGCGTTCGAGGAGCGCATCGCCAGCGGGACCGAAGCGGCGATCACGTCGGTGCAGGCGGTGTACGTCCCCGCCGATGACTTCAGTGACCCGGCGGTCGTGCACGTGCACGGGCACCTGTCCGCCTCGCTCGTCCTGTCCCGCGAGCGCGCAGCCTCAGGGCTGTACCCGGCGATCGACCCGCTCCGATCGACCTCGTCGCAACTCGCGGCGAGCGTGGTGGGGGAGCGGCACGCACGGCTTGCGCGGGAGGCGAGGAGGATTCTCGCGACGTACACCGATCTCGAGGACATCATCGCCATGCTCGGCTTCGAGGAGTTGTCGCCGGAGGACCGCAGCGTGGTGACGCGCGCGCGGCGCCTCGAGCGGTACGTGACGCAACCGTTCGGCGTGACCGAAGCGTTCACCGGTCGTGCCGGCCGGTCGGTCGAGCTCGACGGTCTTCTCGACGACGTGGAAACGATCCTCGAGGGCGGCATGGACGACGTCCCCGAATCGGCGCTATACATGATTGGGCGACTCGACGAGGTGGAGGAAAAAGCGTGAGGCTCCTCGTCACCCTTCCCGATGTCGTATTGGTGGATGAGCCGGTGGCGCGCGTCGACGTGGACACGGTGGCGGGCGCATGGACGCTGCTCCCTCGTCACGCCGACGTGGCCACGGTCGTCGTGCCGGGCTTGTTGCGGTTCGAACCGGTGGCGGGTGGGGAGACGTTCGTCGCGAACGATCATGGCGTGCTCGTGAAGGTGGGTTCGGACGTGCGGGTGGCGTGCGACCGCGCCGTGGTGGCTGGTGCCCTGGCGGAGGCGACCCGCACGCTCACGGAGCGGTTCGAAGCGCGGCGTGAGCAGGAGGTCCGTGCCCGGGCGGCGCTCGCGCGGTTGGAGGCGGACCTCGTCCGTCGCCTGGGCGCCTTGCGGAGGACGCCGTGAGGGAGGACCGGGACGTCATGCGTGAAGCGGTCCGCAGCAAGCAGCGGCGCAAGGAGCGGGCGCGGCGGGAGGGGCGCAAGGGATTGGCGCAGGGGCTTGGAACGTTCGGGTTGGTGGGCTGGTCGGTCGCGATTCCCACTCTGCTCGGCGTGGCGCTCGGTCGCTGGCTGGATGCACGCGGAACGGCTGGACCCTCCTGGACGTTGACGCTGCTCCTTGCAGGCGTGGTGGTGGGAGGGTTCATCGCTTGGTACGGGTTGCAGCGGGAGGTGCACCGTGATTGACGGTGCCGTCCTCGCGAGCTTGCTGGGGCTGGTGGCAGGCACGCTGCTGGGCGTGGCGTTCGTGTCGTGGCTTCGCGCCTCCCTGCGGCGCCTGATGGCGCAGCGACGCGCACCCCTGCTGGTGTGGGCCTCGTCGCTGTTGCGGGTCGCGGCCATGGCCTCGGCGTTCCTGCTCATGGCGGCGTGGGGACCGTGGACGCTGGCGGGCGCGTTGCCGGGGTTCCTGATTGGCCGCACCTTGGGCATGCGTTGGGAGGGTGGCCCATGACGCTGTCGCCGGATGCCGTCACCCTCTGGCGTGTGGGGAGCGTGGCGATCAATGCCACGTTGGCGTTCACCTGGTTGGTGATGGTCCTGTTGACGCTGGGCGCTTGGCTGGTGACGCGTGGTCTCGCTTCGCAGGCCCGGCCCGCCTTGCCGCACACGATGGTGGAGATGCTCGTCACGTTCGTTCTGGATCAGATTCGGGACGTGACCGAGCAGGACCCGGAGCCGTACCTGCCGTTCGTGGGAACGCTGTTCGTGTTCATCGCCGCATGCAACGTCCTCACCATCGTGCCCGGCTTCATGCCTCCTACCGCGTCGCTATCCACGACGGCGGCGTTGGCGCTGAGCGTCCTGGTGGCGGTACCCGCCTTCGGGGTCGCGCGCCTGGGGGTGGTGGGGTACCTGCAGGCGTACCTAAGACCCACACCTTGGATGTTGCCGTTCAAGCTGGTGAGTGAAGCGTCGAGAACCTTGGCGCTCGCCGTGCGCCTGTTCGGAAACATCATGAGTGGAACGGTCATCGTGGCGATTCTCGTGTCGATTGCGCCGCTGTTGTTCCCCGCGGTGATGCAAGCCTTCGGCCTGCTGATTGGCGTGATTCAGGCGTACATCTTCGCGATCCTCGCCATCGTCTACATCGCGTCGGGCACGTCCGTTCAGGCGGGCGGGAATCGGTCCGGCAACGGGAAAGGAGTGAACGAATGATGGAAGCAACTTGGATTGCCGTGGCGTCGATCGTCGTGGCGGGCGTGACGATGGCGGTGGGTTCGCTGGCCCCGGCGTTGGGGCAGGCGCGCGCCTTGTCGCAGGCGCTGCAAAGCATTGCGCAGCAACCCGATGAGGCGAACACGTTGACGCGCACGTTGTTCGTGGGTTTGGCGATGGTCGAGTCGACGGCGATTTACTGCTTCGTGATTGCCTTGATCTTGATCTTCGCGAATCCGTTCTGGGGTGGTGCCGTAGGAGGGTGACGTCGTGACGTTCGACCTGTTCACGTTTCTTGCGCAGCTCGTGAATTTCGTGGTGCTGATCGGGGCGATGCACGCGGTGTTGTACCGGCCGGTGCGGCGTGCGCTCGAGGCGCGGCGGGTGGCGATGGCGCGCGAGTGGGCGGATGCCGAGGCGGCCCGGCGGGATGCCGACCGGGAGGCTGAAGGGTTGCGGGAGCAGCGCGAGGCGTGGTCCGCATCGCGAAGCGAGAGGCTGGAGGCCCTGGAGCAGGAGGTGAGCGAGCGGCGTGGCGAGGCGCTGGCGGACGTGGAGCGTGAAGCGCGAGCGGCACGCGAAGCGCATGCGGATGCCCTTCGACGGGACGTGATGGAGGCGCGGGAGGCGGTGTTGCAGGCTTGTGGTCGATTGCTGCGCGACGAGTTGGAGCGAGGCTTTGATGCCTTGGCGGACGCGGAGGTGGATGCTCGGTGCGTGGCGGCGTTCGAACGGTCGTTGGGGGAGCTGGGCGAAGCGGCGCTGGCGGAGGTGCGCAGCGAGGCTGCCTCGTCGGACGTGCGGGTGCAAACGGCGCATGCGGCGAGTGAACGGTTGCGCGACGACCTGTCGAAGGTCATCCACGACGTCTTGGGGGAAGCCGTTCACGTGCAGTTCGAGGTCGACGCGTCGCTGCTGGCCGGGTTCGCGATTCGCGTTGGATCGCGGGAGTGGGGCTGGTCGGCGGCGGGGTTCGGTGCAGCGTTCGAGCACACGGCGCGGGAGGTGGCGGACGAGGTGGCCGAGGTGCCGCACGGGGGCGCGGCGTGACGCGGACGGAACGCTCCGGGTTGGAGGGGTGGGGGGTTCCCGGCTTCATCGAGCGCGTGTCGGCGCGTCGCGCGACGCAGGGGTTCGGCATCACCGACCGGGAGGTGGGGTGGGTGCGGAACGTGGCGGGGGGCGTGGCGCGCCTCGGGGGGTTGCCCAGCGTGGCGTACGGGGAGCGCGTCACGGTCGTGGCGGGGGACGGGCGGGTCGTCGCCGATGGCGTGGCGACCGATTTGGATGCGGACGGCGTGGGAATCGTGCTGCTGTCGGGTGGGGAGGCGGGGACGGAAGGCATGCGGGCGGAACGGACGGGGCGACCGGTTTCCGTTCCCGTGGGGGAAGGGTTGTTGGGTCGCGTGGTGGATCCCCTGGGGCGCCCTCGCGATTCGGGTCCAGCGATTCGGCCGCGTGGCTGGTGGCCGGTCGAGCGACCTGCGCCCGACGTGTTGGCACGCGCACCGGTTCGTACGCCACTCGCGACGGGCGTGACGGCGCTCGACGCGCTCCTTCCCATTGGGCGCGGGCAACGTGAATTGATCTTGGGGGACCGGCAAACGGGGAAAACGACGCTGGCGTTGACGGCCGTGCTTGCGCAACGCGGGACGGGCGTGCGGTGCGTGTGGTGCAGCGTGGGGCAGCGCGGGAGTGGCACCGCGAAGGTCGTCGCATCGTTGCGGCGCAGTGGCGCCCTGGCGTTCACGACGGTGGTGGCGTCGGGCAGTGACGACCTGCCGGGCTTGCGGTGGTTGGCGCCGTTTGCCGCGATGAGCATGGCTGAAGCCATGGCGGAGGGGGGTGCGGACGTCTTGCTCGTGATCGACGACGTGACCGAGCATGCGCGCGCATACCGGGAGGTGTCGCTCCTCTTGCGGCGACCGCCGGGCCGGGAGGCGTACCCGGGCGACGTGTTCCACCTCCATGCTCGCCTGTTGGAGCGCGCCGCGCAGTTGCGGTCGGGGGGTTCGATCACGGCGCTTCCCATCCTGCAGACGCAGGAACGGGAGTTGGCGGCGTACATCCCGACGAACCTGATTTCGATTTGTGATGGGCAGGTGGTGCTGTCGAACGACCTGGCTGCACGGGGCGTGCTGCCCGCCATCGACGTGGGTCGCAGCGTCTCGCGGGTGGGCGGCAAGGCGCAGGCGGAGGGCTACCGCGAGGTGGCGGGACGCCTGCGGCTCGATCTCGCGCAGTTCGAGGAACTCGAGCGGTTCGCGCGGTTTGGCGCCGATCTCGACGCCTCGACGCGCGAAGCGTTACGGCGCGGGACCCGGGTGCGTGCCGTCCTGCGGCAAGGGCCGCTCGAGGTGATCCCCGCCAGCGAGCAGCGTGCCCTGCTGCATGCCGCGTCGGAGGGGTGGCTCGATGACGTACCGGAGGCTGACCTGAGCCGCGTCTTGCTGGGCGTGAGGGAGGCGGTCGCCAGCGACGTGTCCCTGCGGGAGCCGCTCGCATCGGGTGAACGGTTGAAGGACGCGGCGCGTGAGGCGTTGCGGGAGCGGGTGGCGTCGATCGTGCAAGAGGTCGGCGCGAGGACGGGGAAGGGAGCGGCGTGACCCGGGTTCGCTCCACGCACGATCAGTGGCGCGCCGCGCAGGGTCTGCTGTCCGTCGTGACGACGATGAAGACCCTCGCGTCGGTTCGGAGTCACCGGTACCAGCATGCGGTGCGTGCCCTGGAGCAGTCGAACCGGACGATGGAGCTGGCCTTGCAGGTGGCCTTGCGCGACCACCCGGACCTGTTGGCGGGCGCAGGTTTGGCCGATCGAGCGACGCGCGAGGAGCACCTCATGGTGGTGGTGTTCGGTCCAGGTCGCGGGTTGTGTGGCCCCTTCGCGGAGCGGGTGGTCCGGCACGCGGTGGGACTGCTCGACGATCGCGGACGGGCGGCGGCATCGACGCGGGTGGTGGCGGTAGGCGCGCGGGTGGCGCGACGACTGCGGGCAGCCGGCTGGCCAGCAGAGGTGACGCTCACCCCGCCAGGATCCCTCGCCGCAGTGGAGGACACGGCGAGCGACCTGTTGACGCGGCTCGATGCTTGGCTCGACGGGTCGGTGGCACCCACGCTCATGCTCGTGTACATGCGACCGACGGGGAGTCGTACGTCGGAGGCGTATGGCCAGCAGTTGCTGCCGCTTGACGTGTCGTGGCTTCGGGCGTTGGCGCATCGGACGTGGCCCTCGCGTCGCTTGCCTCGGACGGTGGGGGACGACGCGGTGGTGTTTCGTGGCGTGATTCGTCAGTACCTGTCACTGGGCGTGGTGCGCGCGTTTGCCGCTTCGCAGGCGGCAGAGAACGCCGCGCGCCTCGTAGCGATGCGAACGGCGGAACGTCGGGTGGAGGAGCGCATCGAGGTGCTTGGGCGGCGCGCGCGGCGCGAGCGGCAGGCGAGGGTGATGGAGGAAATTTTGGACGTGCAGGCGGGCTTCCGTGTCGTTTCGGAGGGTTGAGCTAGAAGGCGGGATTCGGGGCCGTGCTGCGTATCCCCTTGCAATCAATCGTTCCATCGACTACACTTCGGCGTTCCGAAAGTCCGAAAGGTTCGTAGGAACGGCGGTCGGTGATCCGACCGTGATTCTCAGCATGTGCCCGGACTCGCTCCCTCGAGGAACCGACGGGCAAGTAAGGAAGCAACATGGCAACCGGTTTGGTTAAGTGGTTCAGCAACGAGAAGGGCTACGGCTTCATCTCCCCCGAGGATGGCGGCAACGACGTGTTCGTTCACTTCAGCGCCATTCAAGGCGACGGCTACAAGAGCCTCGACGAGGGTGACAAGGTCGAGTTCGAAGTGGGGCAGGGCCAGAAGGGCCCGCAAGCCCAGAACGTTACCGTGCTCGAAAAGGGCGCGGGCGCCGATCGTTACTGATCCCGACGTTCGACATTCACAAGCAAGCGAGCCCCGGCGCGTGCCGGGGCTCGCTTCACGAAACGGCGCGCGCGACCTCGTCGCTGCTGCGCACCCCCGGTCAACGAGTGCGACGTGGCTGGATGTTGAAAGCCCGAGAGGACTCGTATGACCTTTGATCGTTTTCCGCTCCACGAGCGCGTACGCGCTGGCGTGGATGCCGCGGGGTACACCACCCCCACACCCATTCAATCCAAAGCCTTGACCGATGCGCTGGCTGGCCGTGACGTGCTGGGCCTTGCGCAGACCGGGACGGGCAAGACGGCTGCGTTCGCGTTGCCGTTGCTTCACCACCTGGTGGATGGTCCGCGTGGCAAGACGCGCGCGTTGATCGTGGCACCCACGCGTGAGCTTGCCGAACAGATTCACGTCGAGATCAAGAAACTGGGTCGCAAGACCGGTTTGCGCTCCGCCACGGTGTACGGCGGGGTCGGAAAGAAACCGCAGGAGAAGGCGTTGCGGGGCGGGGCGGACATCATCGTTGCCTGCCCGGGTCGCCTGCTCGATCACCTGTCCTCGGGCGTGGGTTCGCTTGCGCACGTGGAGGTGCTGGTGCTCGACGAGGCGGACCACATGTTCGACATGGGGTTTTTGCCGGACGTGCGCCGCATCGTGAAGCAGGTGCCCGAGTCGGCGCAGCGGCTGTTGTTCTCCGCGACGATGCCGAAGGAGCTTCGGCACCTTGCCGAGGAAATGCTGAACGATCCTCTGCGCGTGGAGATTGCGCACAGTGCGCCCGCGAGCACGATCGATCACGCCCTGTACCCGGTCGACCCGGGCATGAAGCAGGAGCTTCTCGAGCACCTGCTGGACCGGAGCGAGGTGCGCTCGGCGCTGGTGTTCACGCGCACGAAGCATCGCGCGAAGCGGCTTGCGCAACGGCTTGGCCGTAAGGGGTACCAGGTGGCGGAGCTGCAGGGCAACCTGTCGCAAACGCGTCGTCAACAGGCGCTCGACGGCTTTCGCTCCGGGAAGTACGACGTGCTCGTGGCGACCGACATCGCCGCGCGCGGGATCGACGTGACGCGCGTGTCGCACGTCATCAATTTCGACGTGCCGGACACGGTGGAGGCGTACACGCACCGGATTGGCCGGACGGGCCGTGCGGAGCGGACGGGTGACGCCGTGACGCTGATTACGGGTGAGGACGCGAAGCAGGTGCACGCGATCGAGCGGACCCTGTCGATGCGGATTCAACGGATTACCGTCGAGGGTTACGGCGGGGACGCCGTCAACCGCTGTGAGACGCGACCCGGGAAACGTGGTGGCGCTCGTGGCAAGGGGGGTCGCCCGTCGGGTCGTGACCGTGGGCAGGGGGGTCGGCCCCAGCCGAAGACCGCTCGCCCGGAAGGCGCCGGCGCAGCACACCCGACGGACGGCGAGCGTTCGCGCGATGGCGGGACACCGGCCCACAAGCGTCGCGGTGGCCGGGGTCGTCGTGGCGGTTCGGGTCGCCGGTCGGGCGCGCGGCGTGATGGCGCCGCGTCCCGGGAGGGTGGCGCGAACGGTCGTTGACCTGCCCGCCATGCGGTAGAACCTCACCATGAGTCGCGCCTTCGTTCGCGATGATGCCGATACCGAGCGGGTCATGGTGCCTGCACGTGCACCGTTGCCGGAGGGCGTCACGAATTTCGTGACGCCCTCCGGTCTTGCCGCCCTGGCGGAGGAGGTCGCGGCGTTGAAGGCGGAGCGGGAGGCCTTGCTGGCGTTGGGGGACGCACCGGGGGACGCGTCGAGGCGTCTTGCTGCCTTGCGAGAGCAACTCGACGAGGCGGAGGCGCGTTGGGCGTCGGCCGTGGTGGTGGAGCCACCCTCCGTGGATGATGGCGTCGTGCGGGTGGGTGCCACGGTGACGCTCGACCAAGAGGGGGAACCGGTCACGTTCATGGTGACGGGCGTGGATGAGGCGGACCCGCTCGAGGGCAGGGTGGCGTTCACGGCACCCATCGCGGCAGCCGTTCTGGGGTGGCGAGTCGGGGACGTGGTGCCGGCGGAGTTGGGTGGACGGCGCGTCTCGCTCCGCGTAGACCGTGTGGTGCAGGCGCTTCAACATGCGCGTCCAACGAATCTTTGACAGCTCAATCTTGGTATCTTCGCCGGGCTCGCCCCATGGAGGTCCTACATGCGTTCATCCTGGTTCGGCTCGTTCCCGTCGTCTCGTCGCGGGTCCCTTTCCCTGCTTGCCCTGGCAGCCGTCCTCCTCGTGGGGTGCAGTGCACCGTCCGGTCCGGGTGGCACCGTCACCCCCGCGGGTTTCGCGCCCCAGTCCTGGGGAGGTGAGGCAGGGGATGGAACGTTCGTAGTCGAGGCATTGCCCGATGGCGGCCTGGTCCTTTCCAGCGGGCTTGGCCTCATGGGCGGCGTGGTGGATCTCCCCCGGGGCGTGGGGGACGTCTCGTTCGACCCCAGCCTCGGCACGTACGTTCTTGCCCACCTGGATGCCGACGGTGCGTGGGAGTGGGTCGTGCAGGGCGAAAGGGCGCCGTTCGAGCGCGTCGCGCGGTTTGGGGACGGCTCGTTTCTGGTCGCGGGCCAGTTGGACGAGAGCACGGGGACGCTCCGAGCGGGTGGCGCGACGACCGAGATTGGGGACGCGGAGGATGAACGGATTGGCATGTTCGCGGCCGGCATCACCGCGGAGGGTGCGGTGGCCTGGACGAAATCCTGGCCCTTGAGCATGTCACCGTTTGGTGCTCACGTGGGCGACGCATTCGCCCTCGCCGACGGTTCCGTGCTGCTCGCAGGCTCCGCGTCCGATCCCGTGACGTTCGACACGGTGGACGGTCCCGTGACGCTCGACCCGGAGGGAAAGGTCAACATGACGTTCGTGGCGCGCATGAAGAGCGACGGTTCGATCGCGTGGGCGACGAAGGTCGGAGGGGACGCCTTCGAGGACGCCCCGTTCGGCTTCCGTCGGGGCGTGTCGTTCGCAGCGCGTGACGCGGGCGGCGTCTACGCAATCGTGCGCCAGGGGATAGGGGCGGCCGGATACGAAACGAAACTCGCCACCCTTTCGGACGACGGTGATTGGAGCAACGTCATCGATCTGGTCGAGCAGGGATTCATCGAAGGTACGCCCGAACAACTCGTAGCGACGTCGGCGGGTCTGCGGGTGGCCGTGGAGTTTGCCACGTCTGTGAACCTTCCCTGCCCCGCGGCGGAAGGTGTCTTGGAGAACGTGGAAGAGGACGGAAGCAAGACGGGAATCGCCGTCGCCGCGCTCAGGCCCGACGGCGCGTGCACGTGGCAAACGTACGTCACCGCCGATACCGGCATCGCGCTCTCGGATGCGGTCGCACGACCCGACGGCTCAGTTCTGGTTTCGGGCATTTTTTCCGGGGACGCCACGTTCCACGACGCAAACGGAACGACGACCGTGACGGACCCCGGCGAGGGTGACGTCGAACTGTTCCTTCGAGGCCACACCTTCACCGCCGAACTGTCGCCCGAGGGCGCGTGGAATTGGGTGACGACGACGTCGGCAGACGCCCTGACGGAGGGCCCCGAACTCGCGCTTGGGCCGGTAGGTCACGTCGCCGTGCTGGGTACCTACGCTGCCGGAGACCTGACGCTCGAGACGGACACCGGAAGCGTCACGCTCAAGCGCCTCGCCGCCGAAGGGGACGACGATTCGTCCGACGCGTTCCTCGCCTGGCTCGAACCGAACGGCACCTGGAACCTCGAGTAGGCGTCCGCCCGCTTACTGACCCAGTACGAGCGCGAACACGAGCGGCGCGACGATCGACGCATCGGACTCAATGACGTGCTTGGGCGTCTCGGGTGCCAGTTTGCCCCACGTGATCTTCTCGTTGGGAACGGCACCCGAGTACGATCCGTAACTCGTGGTCGAGTCACTGATCTGGCAAAAGTAGCCCCACATGGGGACCCCGTCCCGCCGTAGATCCTGGTGCAGCATCGGCACCACGCAAATCGGGAAGTCACCGGCGATGCCACCGCCAATCTGGAAGAAGCCGATGCTGCTCTCCGCGCTCGTGGTGGTGTACCAATCGGCGAGGAAGGTCATGGCCTCGATGCCGCTCTTGACCGTCGCCGGGTTCTTCACGTCCCCCTCCATGACGTGGGCGGCGAACATGTTGCCCGTCGTCGAGTCCTCCCAGCCGGGCGTCACGATGGGGAGGTTCTTCTCGGCCGCGGCGAGCAGCCACGAGTCGCGCGGATCGATCTGGTAGTGCTCCTCGAGCGCGCCGGAGAGAAGCAGTTCGTAGAGGAACTCGTGCGGGAACTTCCTCTCCCCCGCCGCCTCGGCGCGCCTCCAGGCGTCCACGAGCGCGCGTTCGAGACGCCGCATCGCCTCCTCCTCCGGGATGCACGTGTCGGTCACGCGGTTCATGTGCCGCTCGAGCAGCGCCTGCTCGTCACTCGGGGTGAGGTCGCGGTAATGGGGCACGCGCTCGTAGAAATCGTGGGCGATGAGGTTGAACACGTCCTCCTCGAGGTTCGCGCCGGTCGTGCTGATGGCGTGCACCTTGCCCTCTCGAATCATCTCGGCGAGCGAGACACCCAGCTCGGCGGTGCTCATGGCACCCGCGAGGGTGACCATCATCACGCCCCCAGCCTCGAGGTGCGTCGTGTAGCCGTCCGCCGCATCGATGAGGGCGGCGGCGTTGAAGTGCCGGTAGTGCCGGCGAAGAAAGCTGCTGATGGGGCGCTCATGCATGACGTGTCTCCTTGTCGGCGTTGACGCAACCGCGAATCAACGCCCATTGGACGGCGTTTGCCGTACACAATCCCACATGGCGGAGGACACGATGCGGACCTTGACGCCGTTCAAAACGAATTGGGCTCCAAACGAAACGTCGGATCGACCCCAATCATCAACCCATTCGCGCCCCAGGCACGGGCCGAGCCCTCCTGCGCGCCCGGCGCGCCAGGCGCGCCTAGCCCGCGTCGCTCGAACGGGACCAGATGTTCACGTCGATGCCACCCGCATGCGCATCGATCAACGCGAGTTCATCCTCCGCGAAGGACAGGTTCTCCACGGCAGCCACGTTCTCGCGCAGTTGCGCCACGCTGCTCGCACCAATCAACGCCGAGGTCACGCGTGCGTCGCGCAACACCCACGCGATGGCCATCTGCGCGAGCGTCTGCCCCCGCTGCGTGGCCAGGTCGTCGAGCGCGCGCACGTGCTCGAGCGTCGCTTCGGTCAACCACTCGCTGCGGAAACTCTTGGAGGTGCGCGCCCGCGAATCCTCGGGAATGCCGCTCAGGTAGCGGGCGGTCAGCAGCCCCTGGGCGAGCGGGGAGAAGGCGATCGTGCCCACGCCAAGCTCGTCGAGCGCATCGAGAAGGTCCGGTTCGATCCAACGGTTCACCATCGAGTACGACGGTTGGTGGATGAGCAGCGGTACACCCATGTCCCGCAAGATCCGCGCAGCCTCCCGCGACTTCGCCGCGGAGTACGAGGAAATCCCCACGTACAGCGCCTTGCCCTGCTGCACGGCGCTCGCGAGGGCGCCCATCGTCTCCTCGAGGGGCGTATCGGGATCGAAGCGGTGGCTGTAGAAGATGTCGACGTACTCGACGCCCATCCGCTTCAGGCTCTGGTCGAGACTGGCAAGCAGGTACTTGCGCGACCCCCACTCGCCGTACGGTCCGGGCCACATGTCGTACCCCGCCTTGGTGCTGAGGATGAGCTCATCGCGGTACGGCGCGAGGTCCTGGCGCATGACCCGCCCGAAGTTCTCCTCGGCGCTGCCCGGGGGTGGACCGTAGTTGTTGGCGAGATCGATGTGCGTCACCCCAAGATCGAAGGCGGTGAGCACCCGCTCGCGGATCGTGCCGAACGGCACGTCATGGCCAAAGCGTTGCCACAGGCCGAGTGACACGGCAGGGAGTTTGAGTCCACTGCGCCCCACGCGGCGGTACGGCATGCTTCCGTCGTAGCGAGAATCTGAGGCTTGATGCGGCATGCTGGCAGCCTACCGCCCCTCCGCCACGAAGGTCTTCGGTGGCGCGGCGATGCGGCGCAGGGTGGGCACGACGCTGTCTGGATTCAGCGAGATCGAGTCGATCCCGCAGTCCACCAGGAAGCCTGCAAACTCCGGGTGATCGGAGGGCGCCTGCCCGCAGATGCCAACCTTCACGCCGGCCGCGTGGGCATCGGAAATGAGCATGCGAATCGCGCGCTTCACCGCCTCGTCGCGCTCGTCGAAGGTGCCTGCGAGCAGCTCCGAATCGCGATCCACCCCGAGGACGAGTTGCGTGAGGTCGTTGCTGCCGATCGAGAAACCGTCGAACCGCTCGGCAAATTCGCGGGCGAGCAGCACGTTGGAGGGAATCTCCGCCATGACGTACACCTCGAGACCGTCCTCGCCGCGCTGGAGGCCGTGCTGCGCCATCACGTCGAGCACCCGATCGGCCTCCTCGAGCGTGCGGCAGAACGGAATCATGACGATGACGTTGTCGAGACCGATGCGGCTTCGCACTTCACGCAGCGCTTCGCACTCGAGCGCGAAACCGTCGCGGTAACGCGGGTGGTCGTAGCGTGACGCGCCGCGGAACCCGATCATCGGGTTCGCCTCCTTCGGTTCGAACGCCTCCCCGCCGATGAGGTCGGCGTACTCGTTCGTCTTGAAGTCGCTCATGCGCACGATGACCGGGTCGGGCCACTGCGACGCGGCGATCTTCGCGATGCCCCGCGCGAGCGTCTCGACGAAGAAGCGAGGCTTGTCGTCGTACCCGCGCGTCACCGCGTCGATGCGGCGCTTCACTTCGGCGTCCTCGAGTTCCGCGTCGTGCGCGAGCGCCATGGGGTGCACCTGAATCTCGGCGTTGATGATGAACTCCATGCGCGCGAGGCCAATTCCGTGCACCGGCAATCGCCACCAGCGCATCGCAGCCGCCGGGTCGGCGACGTTCATCATGAGGCGCGTCGGGGCTTCGGGTAGACCGGTCAGGTCGACGTCCACCGCGTCGAACGGGACGATGCCCTCGTACACGTAGCCGTGTTCCCCTTCGGCACAGGAAACGGTGACCTCTTGCCCATCGCGCAACCGCTTCGTCGCGTCGCCCGTCCCCGCGATGGCGGGAATCCCGAGCTCGCGACTGACGATGGCTGCGTGGCAGGTG